>PMXB01000021.1 GCA_003165935.1 Acidobacteriaceae bacterium
TCTGTTCAACTACGACTTCCGGCGGACGGAGCAGTGCATTATTCCGTACGCGACACTGGAAGGCGAGATCAGCTTCTGCGCGTACAACACGGGCGTGGGCTGGAGAAACATCATCGAGAAGATGCACATGACGGCGACTCTGACCAAGTGGTATGAAGAGCACGGCCGGCATGAGATCTTCGCAGGCGGCAAGAAGGTGAGCATGTCGCAGGTGGGTCACACGCTGAACCTGAACATGGAGCACGTGAACTCGGAAGCCAACCACACGCTGGACGAGCTGGGCATTGCCAAGAACGCGCGCGAGGAGAAGATTCGCGCACGCGATTTGAAGAGCGATGCTGAGAACGCGCGGATGGCGAAGCTGTATCGCGAGCATGTGCTGGGCGAGAAGCCGGTGGAAGGGCTGGTGCGGTTGGATTCGATTGCGCCGGCGAAGCCGGTGGAGACGCGCGAGCCTGTTGCTGGGGACTAATTGCTGGTTGAAGGTTTCGCCGATGGCGCGAAAGACAAAAGGCCGTTCCCGATGGGAGCGGCCTTTTTGTTGTGCGCCCAGCATGGGCGCACTCTTTCGGGTGCAAGTCCCGTCACAAGCTGGTCACAGTGAGTGAAGTGAAGCGCAACTGCATGAGGGCGACTGAGTGTGGGGAGGAAGCGTGGATCGAAGTTGCGGGCCGATGAACAAGAACCGGATAGAAGGCGGTGCCGACCAGGGCGAGCGGGCAACTGGCCGCGAAGCTCTTGTGACCAAGGGGCGGTGGCGTAAATCCGGCGGTCGTGCAGTGAAGGAGTGCGTTCTTACCTGGGGAGATCTCGCCTTGTGCCTGAAAGGGTAACGGTGTTGAGCCGGAGCGAGAAGTCAGCCAAGGCCGTATTAGCTGGCGGAAGTCAGTGAAGGGCCGAACGAGAAGGAGTGATTCTTTGGAAGGCGATGTGTTGGAAATGGCATCAGATGTCCGCATTGGCGGAACGGTCCGGAAGGGGCGAGGTGAAGCCGAGTCTGTTCCGGGCAGTGATGAAGACCGACGCCCGCGCCCTCACACAAGGAGCACGGGGTAAACCTCAACTTCTCGAACCGCCCGGTGCGGACCCGCATGCCGGGTGGTGTGGGAGGGGAGAGCGGGCAACCGCTCCCCCTCTCCCAATGGTAGAAATGCAGCCGGTTCAGGCGTATGTACAACGCTAACTGGGCGCCTGGAGCCTTGAAGGAAAATCGCGCTATACTGGTCTAGTCCCGGCAGGGGTGGGTCCTCTGCCGGGAGTTGGCTACCTTAGCAGTAGCGCGAGGACGAGGATTGCGACTGCCAATACGAACCGCCAGTCAATGGCGATTGTAAGGGCGAATCGCACCCAGGATGATTTCTCATCCATGCCCTCACCTCCTTTGCGTTAGAACGGCCCGCAGGTCGTTGCATGCGGCCTGCGGACCGACAGCCCGATCTTCCGGGCTGATCTTTCGCTGCCGCTGCCCACACACAAAGAAGGCTCATCGATTCTAACGAGCAGTGTCCCCTATCAAACTGTGATCTCGATTACGCCTGTGCCAACGGCAACTGGCAGCTTCGGCACAAGAGACAAAAGGCCGTTCCCGAAGGGGAGCGGCCTTTTTGTTGGGATGGGGATGGTGGCCTCCCACCCTAGCCGCAAAGACAGAGAAGCGGCGAGGGTGGGGCACTCGGGGATCAGCTGTGGGCTGGGCCGGGTTAGCGCTCCCAGAAGTGGGGGGGCTCGATGCCGAGGGCGCGGAGGTAGACGAAGCCCTGGCCGCGATGATGGATTTCGTTGTCGATGGCGTATTGGATGGTGGCGATTCCGGGCATCTCCCACTGACCGAAGGCCTTGTCGACCTCGGTGAAGCGATGGGGCGGGATGGTGGGGAANNTGCCGGTGGCGACGCCATCGACGATTGGGACGGCCATGCGAATAAACTCAGTGGCCAATTCGGAAAAGGGCCTCATCCCGCCGAGGGAAAAGCTGAAGAGCTTGTCTTCGGGGAAGGCTTCGATGGTGCGGCGGGTGAGGGCGCGGTGGCCCTGCCAGTTCTTGAGCAGGTCCTCGGCGGAGAGGACGTTTACGGTTGTGGTCGCGGTAGACATCAAGAAACCTCCATGTGTGGCCCTGTTGGCGGGCTCATGAATGAAGGTAACGGCAATTCCCGACAGAATCTGTCGTAAATTAAATTTAGGGTTGCAGGTAGCTGTTGAGTGCGAAAAAAACTTCCCTCAGGGGCTAAAGCCCGGCGCGTGTTCTGAGGCTCTTGCGGCACGAGTAAACTCGTGCCCTTTCAAGACGGTTGAAGCTAGGACACACCAGGAGAGGAATTCGATGTATGACCCGATCATGCGCGTGCTGACAGTGCTGGAGTTGCTGCAGGCGCGCGACCATGTGACGGGAGCGGAGTTGGCGGAGCGGCTTGAGGTTGATCTGCGGACGGTGCAGCGGTACATCGTGAGGCTGAAGGATTTGAAGATTCCAGTGGAGTCGTCGCGGGGGGTGGGCGGGGCGTATCGACTGCGGCCGGGGTACCGGCTGCCTCCGCTGCTGCTGACGAATGAGGAGGCTTTCGCACTGTCGCTGGGATTACATTCGCTGCGGCAGGTGGGGCTTTCGGCATTTGCACCGGCTACGGAGGGGGCGCTCGAAAAGCTGGGGCGGGTGTTGCCCAAGGCGCTACGGGAGAGTATCGGGACGGTGCAGGACGTGATTGCGATTGAGCCGGGGCCGTGGGTGGTGACGACGCCGGTAGAACATTTGATTCGGGCGGCGTCGGCGATTCGGATTGGGCGGAGGATTCGGTTCGACTACAAAGCGCATGATGGGGCTGCGACGCGTCGGCAGATTGAGCCTTATGGGTTGATGCACACGGACGGGCGCTGGTACCTGATTGGGTATTGCCTGTCTCGAAAGGCGCTGCGGACGTTTCGGCTGGATCGCGTGTCGAAGCTGGAGATTGGGGTTGGGAGTTTTCGGCGGCCGGCGAATTTCGATGCGCGGAAACACATGCAGGCGAGCATGCCGTTTGTGCAGAGCGAGTACCAGATAGATGTGTGGATCGATATGCCGATTGAGGAGGCGCGGCGGAATTTCGCGATGTGGAGAGTGGCGCTGGAGGAGGAGGGCGGCGGGACGCGCGTGCGGTGTGGGCGGGACCGGCTGGAGATGATGGCGGCGATGTTGTTGAGCATGGGGCGGCGGATTGTGGTGCACGGGCCCGAAGAGCTGCGGGGGACATTCAAGGAGTTGGCGAAAAGGGCGGTGGAGGCGGGGGGAGAGGTTCAACCGTGAGGAGTCAGTGAACGTGTGGGGGCACCCCCAATGCGGCGAGCGTCGCACTTCAGCCCTTCGGCGCACCGTCATCTGGCAATGAATCCATGCGCTCAATTTCTTGCGCAATCGCGGTCTGCAGGTCAGGCAAGGCCAGTTGCACGGTGTCCCATATCAGGTTCGGTGCAACGTCCTCGTAGTCGTGCCGGTAGACGTTTCCCGCTCCTGCTATGTCCTTCCAGGGGATTGAAGGGTGACGTTCCTTCAACTCATCGGGAAGGCGGCGCGACGCTTCTGAGATGATCTCAAGGCAACGGGTCACGGCGAAAACGGTACGCGTGTCATCCAGGAACGCCTCATGCTCGATTCCCGCGGAGAACTGGCTTGCCAGATCGATATGGTGTGCGATGTCTCGCAACACTGCCCCGGTGTCAGAAGGCATAGATGGCTTCAGCCGTAGCAAGCCTTAGATAAGGCTTCATCGCGTCGCGGTTTACCACATCGACTGGCCCGTCGAGNNTCGCCCCGCGCGCGTGAACCAAACAAAGCGGCGTGAGCCACGCCGCGCGCGCGCAGCGCTGCTTCGTTTTCCTTTAGCCGGGCTATGATCTCTTCGCGCTTCAACCGAGTTAGCTCCTGCTCTCCAGAATACGCCAAACTGAGCCTGCTGGGTCAGCCCGAACTCATCCCGGTTGATCCTCGGGGCGCGGCGACCGTTTCCGCCCCTTGTTGCATCCAATAGCCATGAAAGTCTTGATGCAACGGATGCGAACCGCAGGTCGACAACACGCCCGCTACTGGCCGCAGTGCTCTTCCCTATCCGGGCTCCGATCCTGGGCAGTGATCGCTCTGCTGGTTTGCGGGCTGCAACTGGATGTGGCTGCGGACGCTGTGCCCGTGCGGCACATTCTGGGGACCGAACACGGATTTCTGGTTGAGCGGGCCGAGGACGGCCAAATCGTCGCGACCGGAGACAACGTGCAGGTTGCGCATGGCGACCAAGTGACTTCGCGGACGACCTTCACCTTCAAAGATGGTTCTGTGGACGATGAGACCACGGTGTTCAGCCAGCGCCGGAACTTCAGGCTGATCAGCGACCATCACATACAGAAGGGGCGATTCTTCCCGCACCCGATGGATTTGATGATCGACGCCCGCAGCGGCCAGGTGACAGTGAGGACAACGGGAAAGGACGGCACGGAGGAGGTTCACACGCAACACATGAACCTGCCGCCAGACCTGGCCAATGGGATGGTGTCGCAACTGATCGGGAACCTGAAGGCGGGTGCTCAGACGACGACCGTGAGCATGCTGGTGACGACGCCGAAGCCGCGCATTGTGAAGCTGGCGATTTCTTCACTCGGCGCAGAGAACTTCTCGATTGCCGGGGCTACGCGCAAGGCGCTTCACTTTGAGATCAAGATTGAGATTGGAGGAGTGGAGGGACTAGTGGCGCCCATGGTTGGCAAAGCGCCGCCGAACATTGAGGTTTGGGAAACTGGCGGGGAGGCTCCGACATTTTTGAGGGAGACGGGGCAAACGTTTGAGGACGGGCCGGTGATGACGATTGAGCTTGCCAGCCCGGAGTGGCCGAACGCGAAGGCGAATGAGTAGATTTGCGGATGGTGGCGTTGGGAACGAACGGCGGGACTACCAGACCTCGAGCTTGAAGCTGCGATATTTTCGGATCAGCTCGAAATCGGAGCGGTTGGACGTGATGAGGCGTGCGCCGTGGGTGCGGGTGGTGAGAGCAATGAGGACGTCGAAGTGCAAGTCGCGGAGCTTGCGACCTTCGAAGCCATGATCGCGCACCATCTTACCGAGAATCTCGCCAGATTCCATCCAGTTCGCCTGCGTGGGCGTAAAGATTGGGTACCTTCCTTCAATATCATCGATCGTCGCGTGCTCCTCGCGCGTTGTGGCACCACGCCAAAGCTCCGCAAGGACCACCGCTGAATTTCGAACGAGCTCCCCCAAGGAGCCGATACGTTCGCTGTGACAATCCGTACGGAATTGATCGATGAGAACCGAACTATCGAAGATGACCATCTTATGGCATTTCAGGAAATACGGCGAAGCTTCCCGCGTTTTGGAGGGCCATCGCTCCCTGATGGTCGCTCAGGCTTGAGGGCAACGGCTCTGCGGTGCAGCGTTTCCTGAAATGCCTCACCGTTCGTAGTTTTCGAACTTGAGCTTTCCGCCGTTTTCCTTCAGCAGCTTCTTGAAGCCTTTCAGCCTTGTAATCTCCGCAAGCGCCATGTGCACGGCTTCAGTGCGGGACTTGGCTCCCAGGACGCGAACGGCCTCGTCCGCGAGCTTGGTATCGAGCCGAATTGAAGTAAGAGTACCAGCCATAACATCATCCTCTTGTATATATAAATCCTGCCAGATGTATATATAGATGTCAAGACGGCGGGGCTCGCGCCTAAGGGTTGGCCGCCATCAAAGATGCTTGAAGATTGTGGAACCGAGGCAGGAGATGAAGCGTACTTTGCCTTAAAGCGCGAGTGTGGTTCTGCTCCGCTCGAAATGGGGGAGACAGATGAAGCGGATTTTTGTGGCGATCGTCTTTGGATTGCTTGCGGGAGTTTTCTGCGCAAGCGTGTCGTTTTATGCCGGCATTCTCAAGTACAGCGTTGTGGCTCTGGTGTGGGTGCTGCTGAACAGGGCGGTGATGGGGTTTGCGATCGGGGCGTCCGGGCTGCGGTTGCACTGGGCCTGGAACGGGATCGTGATGGGGATTGCAGTGGGTTCGATTTTTTCGTACTTCCTGTTTATGAATGGGGGAGCGGGGCCGCTGCCGGTGATGAACTTCTTCGTCAACGGATTGTTTGGGTTGGCGATTGAGTTCTTCACGACGGTGGTGTTCAAGCAGAGGTCGGCTTGGGCGCCGACGAGGACGGCGCATGTGCTGGGGCGAGTGGCGTCAGCGTAGGGCGCATTGTCCACGGGCGAGAAGGGCCCGGGGGCCATGCGATTGGCGCCATATGAAGCAGGCGCGTCCCTACGGGACTTGCAGCCGTTTGGGGCCCGGGTCCCCACGCTGAAGCGCGGGGCTAAATAACGTTGCGCCTACGGCGCGTTTTATTGTGTCAGCTTTCGATGGGGAGGTAGAGGCGGTAGGGCTCGTCTTTGATTGCCTGGAAGGGGCGCAGGGAGAGGGTGCCCGAATCGGTTTCGGCCTGCCAGTCGGAGGAGCCTTTGGCGGCTTGCTTGATGGAGAGCAGGGTTTTGCTGGTGAGGTGGGGTGGAAGCTGGCTGAGGGTGAAGAGGGCGAGGGGGCCGTGGATGGGGGCGACGAGCGAGGGGTGCTCGGGGTCGACGGCTTCGAGGGTGGTGGGCATGTCGAACTCGATCTCGATGCGGTCGCCGTCTTTCCAGGTGCGTTTGAGGCAGAGGAACTCGCCGGGGGGCGGGCAGAAGCAGGCGGTGGTGGAGTTTTCCATGACGGCCTTGATGCCGTTGATCTTGATGCGGGTTTTGAAGGCGGACCACTCGGGGATGCGGAGGTAGATGGGGATCTCAGTGGGCTTGTGGACTGAGACGGTGAGTGTGGTGGTGGGCTCGAAGGGGTAGCGCGTGTTCTGGGTGAGGGTGATGAGATGCTTGCCCTGCGGCCAGGAGACGCGCGAGGGGACGTAGAGGTTGACGTAGACGCCGCCGTGTTCGTCGTGGAGGTAGGCGCTGATGCCGTAGTCGGCGGTGATTTGGGCGAAGGTTCCGGTGCAGCATGTCCACTTGTCGTTGTGGTAGAACTTGAAGCCCTGGTCGTTGTAGTCAGAGTAGTAGAAGCCGTAGCCGCTTTTTTGAATGGGCTTTGCGCCGAGGATGGTGTTGTAGAGGACGCGCTCCATGCTGTCGCCGTAGCGGGTGTCGCGGGTGATGCGGAGCAGGTAGCGGGTGATCTTGAAGTGGGCGTAGGAGCCGCAGGGGGTTTCAAAGCTGGAGTGGGTCCTGGTGAGGCTGTCGCCGAGCGCGCCGCTGCCGGGGGCGCAGAGGGTTTCATTGGGTCCCCAGCCGCCGGTGGCGAAGCTCTGAGCGCGGACCATGGCGAAACCGTTGCGGGCGGCGCGGAGATGTTTCTGGCTGCCGGTAGCGAGGTAGGCCTGGGCTGCGCTTGACAGGCAGTTGACGTGGCTGTAGGCGTGCTTGCCGGCGAGGACGTTTTGTTCGTTGGCGAGGGGATCGAAGTACCAGTCGTCGGCGAGGTAGCGCTTGGCGAGGGGGAGAAAGCGGTCGCCAGCGCCGCGCTTCCAGGCGAGGAAGAGATTTTCAGGCAGTGTGTAGGGCTCATCCCATCCGTAGGACGGATTGTCTGTGTGCAGTGCACCCTGCTCGTCACGGGAGAGCGCCCTGGGCGGAAGCGAAGGCAGAGCGGCATCGAGCGTGGCGTTGAGAGCATTGAGGGCGTTGGGGTCTGAGGCGAATTCGTGAGCGTCGAGGAGGCCGATGGAGATCTTGTCGTAGGTGTAGGCGGGGAAACGGTTGCCTTTGAAGAAATTTGGCGAAACGGCGGCTGCGTAGGTGCTGACGAGGCGCTGGACCTTTTGTTGCGTGGCGGGGTTGCGGGTGGCGGCGTAGTCGCGAGAAAGGCCGGAGAGATATTGGCCAAAGGAGTGGCCCGGAGCGAAGCCATGAAAGTTCGTCATGGTGAAGTCGTCGGACCAGTCGTACCAGCCGCCCATGTCTGGGCCGGGCGCGGGGAGTCCGGCGCGCTGGCGATAGGGCTTGAGGAGGGCGTCTTCGTCGAGCGCGGAGTAGAAGGCGTGATTGGTCTGGAACTGCTGGCGGAG
>PMXB01000174.1 GCA_003165935.1 Acidobacteriaceae bacterium
CTCCCGAAGGCCTCAAACGCATGGGTAGCCTATACTTTGGAGGAATTGACATCTCATTTGGTCCGCCGATACTGAATTCGGATGCGTCATTGTCTGCCGCAAATGGCGGGAACCAGTCCCAGCCTCTAAAACACCGCCCCATGCCGATCTCCTNNAACCCGCCCGATCGTCCCCCCGACCGCCTCACCCCCCAGGAACGCGAAGAAGCCGACCGCACCTACTGCATCAAACGCCACGGCATCCCCGGCGCCCTCCTCGCCCACGCCAAAACCCTCCTCCAGTCCCCCGCCGGCTACCTCCGCGGACTCGCCCTCGTCTTCAGCCTTGGTCGCCTCGACCTCGCGCGTCTCTTCCTCAACTTCATGTACTTTTCTGAGGCCATGATGGTCGGCCAATGGATGCGACGCAACCGCCAATCCCACCTCCACGTACATCTCGCTTCCCAGGCCGCCTCCGTCGGCCTTTTCACCCATCGCATCTTCCGCTGCCGATACTCCCTCACCGTCCACGGCCCTGACGAGTTCTACGACGCCAAAGGTCTCTACCTCGCCNNGCCGACTTCATCGTCTGCATCAGCTCTTACGCCCGCAGCCAGCTCATGTACCTCTCGCCCTACGAACACTGGAAGAAGTTCCACGTCTGCCGCCTCGGCATCGATCCGCATCTCTTCTCCCCGCTCCCGCGCCAGTCAAGCGACGGCATCGTCGAAATCCTCTGCGTCGGCCGCCTCACCCCCGCCAAAGGCCAGCACCTTCTCCTCGACGCTCTCCGCCAACTTCTCTACCAGGGCCACAATGTCCGCTTGCGCCTTGCTGGCAACGGCCCCGACGAACCCTCCCTCCGCGCCCAGGCCCAACGCCTTAACCTCACCGATCATGTCGTCTTTGAAGGCCCCGTCAATCAGGACCGCATCCGCTCCGTCTACGCCCAGGCCGATCTCTTCTGCCTGCCCAGCTTCGCCGAGGGCCTGCCAGTCGTCCTCATGGAAGCCATGTCCATGGGCATCCCGTGCGTCACCACCGAGATCACCGGCATCCCCGAGCTGATCGGCAATGGCATCGAGGGCCTCCTCGTTCCGCCCTCCGATCTCGACGCACTCGTCCGCGCACTCGCCACCCTCATTCACGACGATACCCTCCGCTCCTCCATGGCCGTGAATGGCCGCAAACGCGTCCTCGAGCAATACGACCTCCGCGCCAACGTCGAGAGGCTCGCCTCCATCTTTACCGAACAAATCAACCCTTGACCCAGCCTTTACTGCATATCTGATTCAGTGCCGCCAGTGTCAGGGCACGACTTTAGTCGTGCCGATAAAGATCACAAAGAGGGCGTGGGCTTCAGCCCCTGCAAAAGACGGCACAATAGAAAATCTCACGCGATCAGGTTCCTCAGAGCCCATGAGCCGTGCTCAGCGTGTGCCCCATCCACTCTGCGGCTTTCAACGGAAAGTTCTCGAATCACTGGGAACCTGTAACAGCAATTCCGCCGTCCTCTCGCCCCAGTTTCCGCAACTGCGTGATAAAAAGATTACTTATGGCAGTGCATCAACCAATGCCGCCACTCTTGATCCCCGGAATTCATTCCGGCCCCTGATCCCCCGCTTCATACGGTTGCGCCAAACTCGTATGCAACCAGCAAGCCAGGAGCAACCATGCAGAACCCGGTAAAGGTCCTCATCGTTGAAGACGAACCCAACGCTCTCATGGGTCTTGCCGAGCTCATCTCCGGCTGGGGTTACCGCACCGAAACCGCCCGCGACGGTATCGAAGGCTGGGAAAAAGCACTCGCCTGGACTCCCGACATCATCGTCACCGATCTCAAGATGCCGCGCATGGACGGCATTGGCCTCCTCACCAGGCTCTCCGAGGAAGGCTCCGGCATTGGCGCCAACATCGTCGTCATAGTCCTCACCGCAATGGGCTCCATAGACCTTGCAGTCGACGCCATGAAGATGGGCGCCTACGACTTTCTCCAGAAGCCCATTGATGCCACACGCCTCCGCACCACGCTCGCCAACGCCACACGCCAGCGCGAAACCGAAATCGAGCTCGAAGTCACCCGACGCCGCCTTCGCGAAACCGGCGTCCTCGGCGGACTAGTCGGCTCCTCCCCTCCCATGCTCGATATCCTCTCCCTCGTCGAGCGCATAGCTCCCTCCAACGTCTCCGTACTCATCACCGGCGAGAGCGGCACCGGCAAGGAACTCGTCGCGCGCACCCTCCACAACCTCAGCCCACGCAAATCCCGCCCCTTCGTCGCCGTCAACTGCGCCGCCATTCCTGAAACCCTCATCGAGAGCGAGATCTTCGGCCACGAGAAGGGTGCCTTCACCGGCGCAGTCGAAAAGCGCGCCGGCTGCTTCGAGCTTGCTGCCGGCGGAACCCTTCTCCTCGACGAGCTCGGCGAAATGCCCGCGGGCACACAGGCCAAGCTCCTCCGCGTCCTCGAAGAGCGCAAGCTTCGCCGCCTCGGCGGACGTACCGAACACGATGTCGACGTCCGCGTCCTCGCCGCTACCAATCGCGATCCGGAAAGGGCCGTCGCCGATGGCTCCCTCCGCGCCGACCTGTTTTATCGCCTCAACGTCTTCCACATCGCCATGCCGCCGCTTCGCGACCACCTTGAAGACCTGCCCGCAATGGCCGACGCCATGGTCGCAGAGATGAACACTCGTCATGGTCGCAAGGTCACCGGCGTGGCGCCCTCCATGCTCGATCGCATGATGGCCTATGACTGGCCCGGCAACGGCCGCGAGCTCCGCAATGCCATCGAACGCGCCGTCATTCTCTGCCCAGACGGCACACCGCTCGACGCCGGCCACTTGCCCCCTAACTTCGGCAAGTCCCACGCCACCGCCGTTTCTGCCCACGATGCCAGCTTCGTCCCCGTGCGCGTAGGATCGACGGTAGATGAGGGTGAGCGGCTTTTGATTCTCCGCACCCTCGAGGCTACCGGCCAGAACAAAACCCGTGCCGCTGAGATCCTCGGCATCAGCCTCAAGACCCTTCACAACAAACTCAAAGAGTACGGAAAACCCGGCGTCGACTAACTGCCGCTCCTTTGAACATGCGCCTCAAAACCAAACTCGTCCTCGCCATCACCGCGCTGGTTTTTCTCATCTCCGGCATCATCTCGGTTGCCTACGTCAGTCAGCTCCTGCATGCTGACGTTGAGCAGTCCTACGCCACCAACCGCATGGTTGCGAATATGGTCGTCTATGCCGTTCAGGACGCCCTCCAAACCGACCTTGCCAACCGCACCATCGACCCCAACAATCCCGACGAACTGCGCACACTTGTTACTCAAACTGTTCGCGGCAACCCCACCGTTCAGGCCGTCGTTGTGTCCGTCAATCGCTACTCCGCCACTGTCTACGACATCAACATCGCGGATAACCGGGGCATCACCATCCTAAGCACGTACCCCGACAACGAAGACAAACCTCTGCCCCCGCGCCGTGAATATTCCGAGCTTCTCAAAGCCACTCCCCTTCAGCTCATGCGCGAGGCCCTCGGCCCTCCCACCGTATTCGACATCGGCGTGCCGCTTGAGAACAACGGCCAGCTATTAGTCACCGTCAATGTTGGCGTCCGCACCACGCTGCTTGAGGCCCAGTACCGGCCCTACATGCGCCGCGTACGAAACCTCATGTTAATCGTCCTCGCCGCAGCCCTCATTGTTGCCTTTTTACTCTCCAACATCGCCCTGCGCCCACTCCAACTCATCAGCAAACAGCTCGACGCCTTCAACGCCCCGGATGAAACTCTCAACGAAGGTGAGCGCGCCCGAAAGAGCGACATGGCGGTCGCTGTCTCCCGCAAGATCGAGCGCATCGGTCAGCGTATGCGCAATGTCGAGGAGGTCTTCTCCGCCCTCAAGGAAAACCTCGATCAGATTCTCGGCAACCTTCAGGACGGCATCCTCCTCTTCACCGCCGACCAGCGCGCCGTCCTCGTCTCGCAGGCCGCCAGGCGCTTCCTCTCCCTCGACCACGGCCTCATCCTTGGTCTCCACGCCACTGAAATCTTCGACCCCGAAACGCTCCTGGGCCGTACTCTCCGTCATGCATTCGCAACCACCACCTCTCTGCCCCAGGAAGTCATCGTCACTGAGACTGGCCGACGCATCGAGCTCTCCCTCGAATTCATCCAGGACGGAAAATCTCGCCAGGGATTGGGCGCGCTCCTTACCCTCCACGATCTCGAATCCGTTGAAGCGGTCGAGTCCGAGCTCGAGCTTTCCCGCCGCATGGCCGCCATCGGCCGCCTTACCTCCGGCGTTGGCCACGAGGTTAAGAACCCCATCAATGCTATCGTTGTCCACGTCGAACTGCTCAAGAGCAAGCTCGCCGCCACCGGCGCTGGCGCACCAGCCTCTCGCCATCTCGATATCATCGAGTCTGAGATTCACCGCCTCGATCGCGTCGTTCAGTTGCTTGTCGACTTCAGCCGCCCGGTTGAGCTTCAACTCCGCGAGCACGATCTCCGTGGCGTCGTCAGCGCTGTTCTCGCCCTCGCCGTGGAAGAACTTTCCAATCAGAACATCACCCTCATCCGCATCCTGCCCCCCAATCCAGTCCTCGTCAACATCGACGCCGACCTTATCAAGCAGGCTGTGATCAACGTCATCAAGAACGGCGCACAGTCCATGCCCGAAGGTGGCACGCTCCGCGTAACACTCGAAGAAGGCCGGAAGGATGAGAACAGAAACGAAGATAGCCGCAAATTCGCCGTTCTTCGCATCTCCGACGAAGGCCCCGGAATCCCACACGATATCCGCGAGAAGATCTTCGACCTCTACTTCACCACCAAGTCCGGTGGCAGCGGCATCGGACTCGCCATGACATATCGCATTCTTCAGCTCCACTACGGCAGTGTAGAAGTACAATCAAATCGGGAGCGCGGATCGGAATTTGTCCTGCGGATTCCCCTCTCCTCCAACGAATGGGGACGCAAGCAGTTGGAGCCGATCAACACTGCGACTGCTTTGGGCCAGCAAACGGCCCCCGCTTACGCTGAGGCCCAGGTCGAGACCCACATCGAGAGCAGGCTCGAAGAAGGCGCAGCAGAATGAAGTTGCATCGCACACATCTCGCACTGCTGGCCCCGTTCTTGCTCACTGGGTGCATCTTCCACAAGAATCATTCTCAGCCCGTCCAGACACTTGCCCCAGTCGCATCATCTTCCCCGAAACCTGAGACCGAACACCCGGATCTTCCAGCCACCGCCACCACCATCCCCCAACAGCCCATCAAGGCAGCCACGGATGCCAGCCTCCCAGCCAAGCCAATCTCCCGCCACCACCGTCATCCGGCCAAGCCTACCCAGCAGGCCGCTGTTGTCCCGCCTGCCCCCCCTGCAGAAACCCCGGCGGTGAGCGCAATCGGACAGCTTTCCACAGGCGGCCCTTCCGATCTCCTCCACGCAGTCCAGGACTCCATCGCCTCCACTGAGCGTGGACTGAACAACATCGGCCGCTCCCTCAACGACCAGGAACAGAAGACTGCCGCGCAAATCCGCGAGTTCCTCAAGCAGGCCAAAGACGCTCTCAACAACAACGACGTCGACGGCGCCAAAACTCTGGCTTCCAAGGCCAAAGTCCTCCTCTCTGAGCTGAACCAGTAGCCCCCCTTCCCACCAAGCTATCCTCGCTCTGCTGCAAAAACTACATAGTGCCCGGAATTACTACACACCTGTTGCGCTGTTTCTCGCCCCGCGCCCCGCACGTCGCTGTTCATGAAACTCCCATAATCAAAACAATCAACACAAGTTACACTCAATAGCGCATCCCTCCGCCACTTTGGCGTACCCCGTGCATATCCCCATGGCGAGCGGGCAATCAAGCCCAGCTCGCAGACCCTGACGCTAAGGGTCGAACGAAATCAGGCCATCTGCGCTGATTAGTAAATTGAGGAGAATCACCCGCCATGAACACCATTCCGGCACAATCATTTTCGCGATCCTCTCTTTTTGCCACTCTGGCGCTTGCATCGGCTCTTTCCATCCCCGTGCTTGCTCAAGATGCCCAGCCGGCATCTGCCCCACAGGACGCCACTGCGTCCCAGCAGCCGCCCGCGGCAGTCCACTCCACTCCGGCCCCGGCTCGCGAAGGCTTCTGGGGACGCGTCAACCCGTTCGCACGCAAAAAGTGGGTGAAGAAGCAGACCGATCCCATCAACGACCGCCTCTCCGAGCTGGATCAGGTCAACGCAAAGAATGCCACAGACATTCAGGACGTCGACAGCCGGGCACAGGCTGGAATCCACAACGCACAATCAGCCGCCGAAGCCGCCAATCAGGCTGCAACCGCCGCTGGTAGTCAGGCTCAGCAGGCCCAGGACACCGCCATGGGCGCCTCGAATCACATCAACTCCCTGAACGGCACAGTCAACGGCCTCGATCAGTACAAGCCCGTCACTGAACTGGACATCGCCTTCCGCAGCGGCCAGCCGATTCTCTCCGCTGCCGCCCGCAAGCAGCTCGACGATTTCGCCACCACCCTCACAACCCAGAAGGGCTACATCCTCGACGTCGAAGCACATTCGCCTCTCTCCGGCAGCGCAGGCATCCAGAGCTCACAGCGCCTCGGTGAAGCCGTCAACCGCTACCTCGTAACTCAACACGACATTCCCGTCTACCGCATGCACATGGTCGCCCTCGGCAACGCCGCATCCTCAAATACGGATGCTGCCGGACCGGTTCGCAAGAGCACCGTGCATGTTCGGTTGATGGAAAACAGTTTGGCGGCCCAGGGAGCCCCGCTACCCCAGAACGGGACCTCCTCGATCGGCGCGGAACGGCCTTAGGTCTGCAGCCCTCCCCCCAGAGGGGCGCATCCGCCCTGGCAGCCCCAGCTGCCCGGCCGCCAAAACACCTCTCCGTAGAAGAGAGAACCAAAGCCAACTGGCCCCCGAGAATCTCGGGGGCCGATTTTTTTCACGGCGCTAGGTTCCCCGCGCCCCTACCCGCCATCCGCGCACTCTTTACATACCCGAGTAATTATTGCCCGAATCCACTCCGCCATGGCTATGGTCCATCTCTCCCATCTCACTGTTTTTATTGCCCTTACACTTACTCCCAACTTTGGCCCTTTGGGTGCACCTTCGACGGCAGACGGCCATAACCCCACCCCCGGGCCCCGTCGAGAAACAAGGAGCTGAAGATGAGCACTTATCGATTTGCAGCATTGACCTTGGCCCTCGCCGCAATCGGCGCCACAGGTTGCGCAACCAAAAACTACGTCCGCTCTCAGACTGCGCCGCTCATCGAGCACACTGACCAGTTGGACACAAAGACCGCAGCCAACAACCAGAAGATCCACGATGTCGATGATCGCGCCCAGTCTGGCATCCACCAGGCACAGTCCGCAGCAGATGCCGCCGGCCAGAACGCCCAAACCGCCACCGCCGCCGCAGGAACCGCTCAAACTTCCGCCGTGGATGCTGTCCACCGTGCCGACTCGCTCGACGCCGTTATCAAAGATCTCGACAGCTACAAGCCTGTCTCCAACGTCACCGTCAACTTCGGCTTCGACAAGGCGGTCCTTACCGTCGAAGACCGCGCCTCGCTCGACACCTTCGCCGCCCAGCTCGGTTCTGCCAGAAGCTACATCCTCGAAGTCACCGGCGGTACCGACGCAACTGGCCCCTCGCAGTATAACTACGACCTCAGCCAGCGCCGCGCCGACGCCGTCGTCCAGTACCTGGCCTCCAAATATGGAATCGCCGCCCACCGCTTCTATCTCGTCGGCATCGGCAAGGACAAGGAAGTCGC
>PMXB01000098.1 GCA_003165935.1 Acidobacteriaceae bacterium
CCTGTCGGCGTCGGAGTTCCGCTAACGGTCACGGTCACCGTCAGACCCTGTGCGGTTGTGATGCTGGCTGGAGATGGCGAGACTGTAACTGTTGGCGCGGTTGCAGCTGCAGTCACCGTTTCTGAGTTCGTTCCCACGGCATTTGTGTACGTCGCCGTGCTTGCAGCGTCTGGCGTGTATGTTGCGGTCAGTGTGTCGGTGCCCTTGGCCAGAGATCCAGCCGGAACATTGATGGTTGCGCTGCCGCCACTGAGCGTTGTCGCTCCCGACGTGTAGCCGCCGCTGGTAAGCACAACCGAGCCCGTCGGCGTCGGGGTTCCGCTGACAGTTACCGTCACCGTCAGACCCTGTGCGGTTGTGATGCTGGATGGCGAAGGCGAGACCGTTACCGTGGGCGTGGTCTTTGCCGGTGGGGTAATGGTGTAGGTTGCGATGGCTGTCGCACTCTGTGTGAAACCGCTGGCCGTTGCAATGGCCTGGATCGTCTCCGTCGATGAGACGGTTATGGCCGTACCGTCGTAGATTGCCGAACTGGTGTTCGGCGTGGTGCCGTTGGTCGTGTAATAAATGGTCGGATTCGGCGTCGTGTCACTGATTGTCACCGACTGCGTCGAGCTGTAATTGCCCCCCTGCACGCTGAATGTCGGCGTGGCCGCGGCTGGATTGGTGACTACTGTTCCAGCAGGCTGATATTCCCAAACGTCGTTGAGAAGGCCGATGTGGCTTCCGTTGGCATCGACGCCAACTCCGCCCAAAAGCCAGAAATGGCCGCTGCTATCTGTCCAATGCGCAGTGAGATCACGACCCCCTGGGATGTTTGCTACTGCCGGTGATCCCAGCGTCCCGTAGACGGCGGGCTCTCCACAGGAATTAGTGAAGCCGAGTACGCAGTTGCTCCCGATAAGGTTGCTTCCTCCCATCCACGTCCATTGCTTTGTGGATGGGTTGAAGCTCCAAAGGTCGTCGAGTAAACCGGCGCCTCCTCCTACATCGATGCCGGTCCCTCCATAGAGCCAGAGATTGCCGTTGCTGTCGATCCATGATGGAGCCCCTGAGCGTCCTCCAGGGATGTTTCCGGTGGCCGGCGAACCTAGTGTGCCGTACACCCCGAGCTGGCCACAGATCGGGTACGACGCTTCGTATTGCAAGGCGCAGTTGCTCCCGATGGTATCGCTTCCGCCCATCCAGGTCCATTGGTCCGTTGCAGGATTGAACTCCCAAAGATCGTTGAAATCCTCGGTCTGCGGTGTCACGGCGGGGACGGTTCCGCCAAACAGCCAGAGGTGGCCACTGCTGTCGGTCCATGTGGATGCTAGCGCGCGGCCGCCGGGGATATTGGCGGCGGAAGCTGTTCCCAGCGTGCCGTACACTCCGGGTTGACCGCCGCCTACTCCGACTGTACTTCCCCCCATCCATGTCCATTGCAACGTTGAAGTGTTGAGCTCCCAAACGTCATTCAGATAGTTGGTGGTGCCGGTTGAATCGAAGCCATAACCTCCAAAGAGCCAGAGATTGCCGCTGCTGTCGGCCCAGGTTGCGGCTCCTACGCGGCCGCCGGGAATGTTTCCGGCAGCAGGNNCATTGGCATCGAAGGCATACCCTCCAAAGAGCCACAAATTGCCGCGCTTGTCGATCCAGGTTTCAGCGCTGTCTCGGCCTCCGGGGGTGTTTGCGGCAGCAGGCGTTCCCTTTGTGCCGTACACGCCCGCTTGCCCACACTGACCGGTACAGGTTGGCGCAGTCTTGCTTCCGCCCATCCATGCCCACTGGTTCGTTGCAGGATTGAACTCCCAAAGGTCGTTAAGCTCGCTAAGAGTGGCGCCGTTGGCGTCGTATCCAAAGCCCCCCAGGAGCCAGACATTGCCATTCTGGTCGGTCCAGATTGCAGCGTTGTCGCGGCCTCCAGGAATGTTGCCGGCAGCGGGAGTACCCAAAGTGCCGTAGACCCCCGGCTGGCCAGACTCAGTGTTGGGGATGGTGCTGCTTCCGCCCATCCATGCCCAATTGCCAATAGGGCTGGCAACAGGCGGCGCGATCGTAAATGTGCCGGATGCGACTGCGCTGTTGAAGTAGTTCGTTGCAGCGGCAATCGCCTGCACCGTTCCGGTGGAGGTGATTGGGATTCCGCTGCCACTGACATATACGGAAATGGTGGTCGTCTCCGACATTGTAGGGTTGGTTGTCGGCGTGGTTCCATCGGTGGTGTAGTAGATGATCGCGCCCGGCGTTGTGTCGGATATCGTCACCGTCTGTCCGGAGGAATATGTGCCCGCTACGGGTGTGAACGTCGGCGTTGCAACTGCGGTTTCCACCGGAACTGTCAAGGTGTAGACAACGGTTGCCACCGCGCTGGGAGCGTAGCCGGGGGCCGTCGCGAACGCTTGAATCGTCTGTGGAAAGCCGAGGTCCGGGACGGTGAATGCGTCGTTGTAGACCGGCGAATTGATCGTCGGCGTGGTGCCGCCGAATATTCCCACGGTGTAGTAGATCTTTGCCCCAGGAGCAGTGTCGCTGATGGTGAATGTCTGCGTGTCGACGTATGTTCCGGTTGGTTCGCTGAACGTTGGTGCGGGGGCCGGCGATAGCGTGGTTGTCGCTCCCGTCGGGTGCTGATATTCCCAAACATCGTTGAGAAAGCCTGGAGTGTCAGCGGAATCGTAGCCCGCGCCCCCAAACAGCCAGAAGTTGCCGCTCTTGTCGGTAACGCTCGCAAAATAGTCGCGGCCACCGGGCACATTTCCGGCAGCGGCCGTTCCCAGGGTGCCATAGACTCCGGGCTGGCCTCCTCCAGTTGTGCCAACCGAGTTACTCCCGCCCATCCATGCCCAGTAGCCTTTGCTCGGACTGTACTCCCAAAGATCGTTGAGATCGCCGGAACCTCCGGTGGCAGTCACAACTGCGCTCACATCGAGGCCGTTGCCGCCAAAGAGCCAGAAATTCCCGCTGCTATCCGTCCAGCTTGCGGCGCCATTGCGGCCTCCGGGAAGATTCGACGCCGCAAATGTTCCCAGGCTGCCGTACTCCGCAGGCGTGCCTTTGTCGAAGGGCCCAAGTTGGCTTCCGCCCATCCATGTCCATTCGTCGGTAGAGGGATTGAACTCCCATAGGTTGTTGAGATCGCCAAAAAGGCCTCTGGAGTCGGCTCCATAGCCGCCAAATAGCCAGAAATTACCGCTGCTGTCTGTCCAGGCTGAGCCATACTGGCTGCCTCCGGGAGTATTTCCTGCGGCAGGGGTCCCCAGCGTGCCGAACACTCCAGGGACGCCGCAGAGAGTGTAGTTGTAAGTTGCGTAGCAGTCCGCTGGCCCGAACGAGCTGCTTCCGTTCATCCATGTCCATTGATTTGTGGAAGGGTTGTACCTCCAAAGGTCGTTGAGATACTGAATGCCTCCAAAGAGCCAGAAGTTGCCGCTGCTGTCGGTCCATGTCGTCGCGCCCTGGCGGGCTCCGGGAAAGTTTGCGTCAGCCGGCGTTCCCAACGTGCCGTACACAGCGGAAAGAGAGAAGGTGACCGGCCCGCTTCCGCCCATCCAGGTCCAAAGGCTGGTGGAAGGATTGAACTCCCAGAGGTCACTGAGCGGATTATTTAGATATCCCCAGGATTGGGTGCCGTAGCCCCCGAAAAGCCAGAGATTGCCGCTCTTGTCGATCCAGGTTGCAGCGTTTTCGCGGCCGCCAGGGGTATTCCCCACGGCGGGCACACCCATGGTGCCGTAAACTCCCGCGTAGTAGGACGAAGTATCGTTGCCTTCGCCTCCGCTGATCCAGGTCCATTGGTTGGTGGTGGGATCGAACTTCCAAAGGTCATTGAGAAGGGTGCCCAAGCCGCTGGGGTCAACGGAGTTGCCTCCAAAGACCCAGAGATTTCCGTCGCTGTCGGTCCATGTCGAAGCGTTGTCGCGTGCTCCGGGGATGTTTCCCGCTGCGGCAGTTCCCAACGTCCCATACACCCCTGGCTGCCCTGCGTTCGCGCCGGGCACCGTGCTGCTTCCGCCCATCCAGACCCACTCGTTGCTCTGGGCATGAGCCTGCTCAGCGCTGCGGAAGGCGAATACCAGAAAAACGCTCGCGAGGCTGAGCAGGCTCGAGACGGCGCCCCGTGCGGACTTGGGGAAACAGAGGCGCAATTGGGCGAACTGGGAAGGCGGAACTCTCATGGCGTTTCTCCATGTCGTAAAGCTCTGATGTCAATCACAATCTATGAACAATGCCGGNNGGCACTGATACGCCGAACCTGACTAGTTGAAGCCGGGTCAAACGGAGACCGGCAACGCTCACCGACGGACTATGAAAACGTCTTAAAATCAAGGCTTTTCGACCTCGGTTGAGCGTTGCCGCGGGGACGGGTAAGTGCGATAATCAGCTCATATTCCTTCTCAAGCAAGTGCAACGACGGGACTCTTCGGGACATTTCATGACGCAGTACCAATAAGCAAGGACTCTTGATGTCAGCGCCGCAAAGGGAACGAACGAAATCCGATGGGTCTGACCTCGGGACGCGCCTGGATGGATGGAAAGACATTGGGGCGTATCTGGGTAAGGTGGAGCGAACCGTCAAGCGTTGGGATGCGGACCGCGGTCTGCCAACCCATCGAGTGCCGGGTGGCGGGCGAGCCTCCGTTTACGCCTACACACGAGAACTTGACGAATGGTTGAAATCAGGTAAGGCGCTTGAGGGAGACAATGCCTCGGATCCTGCCTTTGAGGAGCAACCAGAACGCAAACCGGCCGATTCTGCGCTAAACCTACCCGCACCGGAGAGCGAAAGATTTCCATCACCGCCCCTTGTCTCTGGGAGCGAGCTCACGCCTCCCCGGCGCTCGTCGCGGAATTGGTTATTGGCTGTTTTCGCGCTGCTGCTCGCCGGCAGCATTGGAGCAGCCGTCAACTCGCCGACCGTGCGTGCTGCCTCCGAGAGGATTGCTCAACTGCTGCCAGGCCATCTGACCGGTCGGCCGGCGCAGCCATCCCATGGAGATTCAATCTCAGTCTCTCCGTCTGAAAAGAAGCAAGCACACGAACTTTACCTGAAGGGTCGATTCGAATGGAGCCAACGCACTCCTGACAGCTTGAACCGCGCACTTGATTACTTCACGCAGGCGTTGGTTCACGACCCCGGGAAAGCCGAGGCTTATGCCGGCCTTGCAGATACTTACGACCTGCTGCGCGAGTACTCGACAATGCCGGACAGCGATGCCTACCAGCGAGCGATTGCCGCGGCAAAGAAGGCTGTGGAATTGGACGCCTCTTCTGAGGAAGCGCATCGCGCCCTGGCGTTTGCCGAGTTCTACGGCAGTTGGGATTTTGCCGACGGCGAAAAGGAGTTTCAACGCGCAATCGAGCTGAATCCAAACGACTCCCTCGCGCACAAATGGTATGCGAATGCTCTCTCTCTGCAAGGACGATCCGCGGAGGCCCTGAAGCAAATCAGCATCGCCCAGGAGCTTGATCCATCGTCTCTCAGCCTGGTAGCCGACAAAGGCCAGATGATGTTCTACGCAGGACAAAGAGAAGAAGGCATCGCGACCCTTAAAGAGGTTGAGCGCTCAAGGCCCGAATTTGTCTCTCCGCACTTCTACCTGATGAGGATCGCTTTCGATTCTCGCAACTATCCGGAATACCTTGCAGAGGGAAAGACCGTCGCGGAATCGAAAGATGATTCCGTCCTCAAGGATATCGTCGCTGTCGCTCAAACCGGATACACACATGGCGGAGAGCACGGATTGCTGGAAGCCTTGTATGAAAAGCAGGAGAAGTACTACGCGGAGGGAAAAGTCGACGCAGAGGATCTGGCCCAGACTTGCGACAGGCTAGGGAAGAAGGAAGAGGCACTTCGCTTGATCGGAGAGGCATGTGCTCGGCACGACACGCTTGCGCTCGCGGTCAAATTGCCGTTGCTGAAGGACGATTCGCAATACAAGGCGCTGATGAAAAGGGTTCGCCAGTCTGGGCCTGCCGGACAGAGTTTCCCCGGTCCGCAGTTGGCAACCCATAGCGAGCCAATGGGGGCCGGAGCTGCATCGCGCTGAGCCTACACGAGTCTGATGTCAGGGTCGTACTCGCGCCTTTCTTCCAACCCTTACCTTATGGAACGGCACTTTTCGCGCAAACTTACCATTCATTTTCAGCGAGATAGAAGTCATGATTGGCGAAGGCTTTCCGAACAACAATGGCGGATATTGAAGGGATTTGGCCGTTTCAAAAACTTGTCGCCGCACATCGAATTTGAACAACCCTTTTGAGACATGTCCGGTGCGGATCCTGCGAGAGTTTGGATTTCCCTTGCTTCTGTGTCAGCTTTTGGGCACCTGGAAGGGAAAATCGAATCGCCGTAGCTTTTGGCGTTGACCTCTGCTTTTTGCAGTTTTCTAGGGTTCGATTAGGGCGCTGAAGCCTCATTCTGGGTGATTTTGAGCGCTTTCTGAGCCATCNNCCGTCGTCCCCGCCATACACTCCAAAAGACTTACTGGACGTATGGCGATCCCCTCCCCGGTGCAGAAAGGTGCAACCCCTCCCTCGAGAGCAACGGTTCCTGCTCTAAGTGCCTATTTTGGAATCACTTGCCATAGGCGCAACGTCGTCGGTGGATTCGAGGGACAGGAGAAGTTTCACAACGGCGTTTTGCGCCTCTCGCTTCGCAGGAGTGACGGCTTGGGTATAGGTATCGAGAGTGAGCCGCGCCGATGAATGCCGCAACAGATCTTGCTGTACTTTGATATCTGTTCCAAGATTCCGGAGCAGAGTCGAATAGGAATGCCGGAAGGTGTGCCATCCGATTCGCTTGTTGATGTCCAGCTTTTCGATGGCTGGATGGATCTGTTTGCGCATGATGGTTTGACCCCAGATGGGGCGCTTACCTTTGGCTCTCTTGCTGGCNNACAAGTGGATCACTCTTCCTTAGCGCCGAAGCGCCATTCTTTCAACATCCCGGCCAGCAGAGGGTTCATCGGGATGGGCTTCGCGGAGGATTCCGTCTTGCACCTGCTGATAACACCGTGAACGACGGAACGCACGACGTTGATTTCGTCATTGTCGAATTCCAGGTCGCTCCATCGCGTGCCAAATAGTTCGCTTTGGCGCAGCCCTGTCGTCACATCAAGAAAGATCAGCAGTCGGGGAAGGGCTGTAACGTTGTCCAGTAGCCGTTGGATCTCGACGGCGTGCAGAATGGTTGGCACATTGCGGCGGCAGAGTGAAAGGGGAAAATATGGCCGGTGCGATCGGCTCTTGCATGAATTGAACCAACCAAGTCGCGTCTCAACACCGGTCAACCTCGCTTAATCTGCGAGCTTGGCTTGGTTGCCTGGGAAAAACCACGAACGAGCTNNGCCTGAGTTCAGCGCTTCCTCAAGAGACCTCTGGAATTCAGGCAAGCTGCACGATTGATCTGCACCGCTGCAGCCGGGCAGGAAAATGGGGACGGTTTGAGGTGGATTCGTTGAAGTCAGGGCCGAGGCAGTTCGCATCTGGTGGAGGGTCTGGGCTGTGAAATAGGTTCGCACGCGAGACTCAGATGTCTTTTGATTCTTCCAGAGCTCGAAGATGAGCGCGCTTCCGGGGGGAGTGTCGTCGCGGCGGCCATCGATGATCCATGTCAGGTTTAATAAGCCTGCAATGTTCTCGATGTTGGTATCGTGCCCGACCAGGAACAGGGCTCGATCAGATGGCTTCCCAATCGCGTCCTCCACGGCCTTGTCAGACGCGGCCTGATCCAGGCTGCGAACGATCTGATTGAGCAGGTTGGCGGATTGGAGGCGCGCCACTGCCGGAGTCCGCTGCGTGAAATCCACGGCCGCGCTATGAAGCTCCATGATGGAGTTGAGATCGGCGCCCGTAACGCGTCCCCAGCCGACGTTGGCAGCGCTCATTCCCTGTGCGTATTCCAGAAGCAGATTCTCTGCGAGGGTTGATGCGGTATTGAGAGGGCCGCGCAATTCCGCGGCGTGATCGTCTCGCCCCGTGGCCAGACTGGCAGGCAAATCGAACAACGAAGTGCGCTTCTGTTGTGTCGCAGTCGATACACCGCAGGAGGCAAGCAGGTGATCCAGCGCTTGAATCTGGACTCGGTAGGCCACTGTGAGGTTGGCTGGATCGCCACCGATGCGGCCGGCAATGGCTGCGACGGCGATGGCCCGGTCAGAAGCCGTCAAAGCTGTTGCATCAGGGTGGAAGAGGGGGTCGTTTATGCCTTCCGGCCGAGCGATCACTGCCGCATTGCATCCGGGAAAAAGCCCGTCTGCAAGTGCTCTTCCGGTCTCGCGAGTCCGCTGGTCGGAGTCCGCATAGATAGTCACGCCACTCGGCTGCGAACACTCGCGGGGCAATGATAGACCCTTTGCGGCCAGCGCCTCTCGGTCGTAGGCACCGAACTCTCGCATCAGTTCGAATCCATGCGTGGTGAGGTTGCCAGGCGGCACATCCCACTCCGGCCATGGTGCGACAGAGTAGATGTTGTATTGTGCTGGGGTTGCGGTGGGTGAACGAACACCGTGCCGGCTCAGTACGACAACAAACCTGAGCGTTTCCCCATTGTGACTCCGATCGAGGAACGAGGCCTGTTTCCGGCGGCTTTCGGTATCAGCCTTCGCGGCTAACTGGGCATCCAGTGGAATGTTGAGGGAGAGGAGGATTAGTCCAACGCCGAAGGCGGAGCGCCAGGGACTGAACCGTTTCATTGGATTCCTGATGAACCGAATCTACCTGTTGTTTGCATTTCAGTTCGGCTCGGGCACGCGCCAACGCGGTAACATGTGCCCGAACAGTTGAACGGGGCATCCAGCGGATGACTGAAGCCTAGAAGTTGATCACCTTGTCGGCTTTCTCTGCGCCGAAGTTGTAGCGTAGGCCGCCAGTGTAGGTTGGCTTGTAGAACTCCCGCTGGTTTACAAACTGAGTGCTGCCCGTGTAATACCCGAAGACCTGGTTGTTGAGGTTAAGGCCAGAAGCAAGCACGCTCAACCCCTTCCAGACGCGGTAGGTGGCCTGTGCGTCTACTTGCAGGTGTGCCAGAGTCCACACGTCGCCGGAAGGTCCGGTGGGGCCAAGGCCGCTGGGATCTGCACCGGCGCCGGGCGCCAGCGCTGAGGAGATCCAGTTGTAGGAAAACAGGCTGGCGCCGTTGTATGAAACCCCCACTCGCATGGAGAAGCGCTCGGTGTCGTAGGTCGGGCTGAAGTTCCAGGTGTTGGCTGCCTGGTCGATCATGCGGGGGTGGTCGGGACGAAGCAGGACGCCCTTCTCGCGCGACCCGGTATAGCTGTAGTTCGCATTGATCCCGAGTCCGGAGAACGGAGCTTCAAGGAAACTTAGGTGTTGCTGGTAGCTTACCTCAAAGCCGTAGAGGTAGGCGTTCTGGCCGTTGATGAATTCAGTTACGGAAGCAGTACTGCCGGCCTCCGCCTGAGCATTCTCGATCTCCGGAAGCAAACTTGCCGGGATTGAACCTGCTGGGAGTGCTGCCACATTGACGCCGGTGGGAATCTGGAATTGGATCTGCGGCGCAGTAAGCTGTTTCACGAATACGCCTGCCTGGATCATGCCAAGCGGATGCGTATAGGCCTCATACAAGACATCGTAGCTATTGGCGTGTTCCGGCTTGAGTCCGGGGTTGCCGATAGCGGCGGTATTTGCTGTATCGTCCGCGGTCACATACGGCACCAGTTGGTATGGATCTGGACGCGCTACACCGCGAGAGTACACCGCGCGCAGGTTCTGGTTCTGATCAATCGCCACGCGCATCTGCACGCTTGGCAGCACGTCCAGGTACGACGGGTTGTTGTTCGCCTGGTTGAGCGAATAGCAGTTCGTCTGCCCCGTTATCGAGTTGCCTGGACACTGGACCGGCTGGGTCGCGGAGGTTCCGTTCGCTACCGTCTTCGGCGCCCAGGCCAGGACGTACCCTGAGGTCGTCATGTTTGTCTGCTCGAATCGAACACCCGTCTGCAGGTGCAGGGCGCCGAAGTCAATCGTATTCATCACATAGCCGGCTGGAATCTGCTCGATGGTGTGGAAGATGTTCGGCCAAGTGTCGGACACTGTCTTGTATTGGTCGACATCTCCGCCCAGGTTGCCGAGTGTGAACTTCTGCACCTTGTTGAAGTCTGAAACTGGTCCGAAGTTACCGCCAAAATAGCTCTTGTCGAAGTAGTTGGTGTTATCGAATCCGCTCTCCAGTGTAGCCATGGTCGCCACCGGGGAACTCGCACTTGTGGACCAACCGTCGTAGACAGTCTCCGTCGCGTCCTGAGACCTGTGGGCGTTGGCAAACTTGAAGCCGGCTTCAAAGGTGCCAAAGTGCCCGCGCAGGTTGTAGGTTTTCGCGAACGAAGTCTGGACAGTCAGATCAAGATCGGCCACGAGGCCGGTGGAAGTGGTGATGTCCTTGAAGGACCAGTCGGTTGCGGTTTGCAGTACCGAGTTTGGACCGTCGCAAGCATTAAATCTGGGGCGGTATTGGTTTGTCTGGCTGGCGGGGTTGTAGTTGCAGTAAACGGATGGGCCAATCCAGGAGAAATCGGCCTTCGGATTGCCAGCTGAATCCACTTCATAGGAACGCGACGCGGACAGTTCCCAGTTCAGGAACCAGTTGCCGCCCGTATGGTTGCCGCCCAGAATCAAGCTGCCAACAGACGCATTCGGGCGCTTGCTCGACGTGTAGAACTTCGGAGACGAGGATGCTGCACTCGGGCTCGGGGCTGTGATTACGCCTGTTGTCGTGTTCAGCGAGAGCGCCTTCGACACCGGCGAGTAGTACCACTTGTCGCCCCAGTCTTTGAGGTCGGAATAGATGAAGTGGGCGAAGTAGTTGTTGTTCTCGTTCTGCTTGTAGTCGGCGCTGCCCGCGAACCCGTAGCGGTAACGGTAGTAGCGGTACTGGCGAATCGTGTCGTTGTCGTAGAAGGGCTGCGCGAGCGTCGACAGCGGATCGAGAGCAGGCTGAATGTTGTCGATACCCCGGCCGTTATAGTCATACGACCCATTGGCCAAAATGCCGAACTTCTTCTGCAAGCCAAATCGCTGCCCATAGGTGCCGCCGACCTCAGCGTTTGCGCGGCCATTCATGATCGGCGTATAGCCACCCTTGGTAAACATGTTCAGGGTGGGCTGGTCGCCCGCGGTCTTGGTGCGCAGGTTGACTGAGCCGCCGATTCCGTTCCCGTCCATATTTGCCTGCAACGTCTTGTTGATCTCTACTGCAGAAACCAATTCAGACGGCACCACGTCCAGACGAACCTGGCGCACGGTAGGCTCAGGTGCGGGCAGTGTAACGCCATCCACCGTCACATTCGTGAGGCGTGGCTCAGTGCCTCGAACCTGAATGTATACGCCTTCTCCTTCAATCCGATACAGCGTCACGGAAGGGAGCCGCCCGATCGCATCCGCCACGTTTGCATTCGGCAGGCTCGTGATTACCTCTGCCGGCAGAACCTGAAGAAGGTTGTCCGCCACGCGCGTCTCGTTGATCGCGTCGGCTTCGCCGTGGACGCGCTCAGCGGAGACGAGAATCTCTTCGTTGGCTGAGGCAACACTCATCACAATTGTCACGTTCTGCGCAGAGCTTTGCAGTTGAATAGGGGTCTCACTCGGCTTGAATCCAATAAACGACACAGACACACTGAACTTCCCAAACGGCACCTCTGGAAATTCGAAGCCGCCCGTGTCGTTGGTTGTGGTTGTCATGCCAATGGGGAGCAGCTTCAATTGCGCCCCTTTGAGAGCCGCTCCCGAAGCATCCACTACGGTTCCAGCAATTACACCCTTCGTGGTCTGAGCGATGGTGCGCGCTCCAGTCAAAACAGTCGCAATCAGCGCAATTAAGAAAAATAGATGGCTTTTGCAAAATGAATTCCGATTGAACATAAGGCCTCTCGTGGACTTGAATCCCGCATAGGGCAGGGTCCATTGATACGGCCGAAGTATGGCAATCGAGTCTAAAGAGAATCTGAGGAATCCAGCGAAAACAGGCTTATTCACAGAACATTCACTTTTGCCATCTACGATTCGGACAATGCGCATTCTCATCGTCGAAGACAAGCGAAGCCTCGCTGGCCACTTGGGCCGGGCATTGGAGGGTGAGGGGCATTCAGTTACGCTTTCATACGATGGCGAGGTGGCTCTCAGAGAGGGCAGAACCAACAACTTCGATCTCCTGCTGCTGGATGTGATGTTGCCCAAAATGGACGGCTTCAGTGTTATCCGGAAGTTGCGTGCTGACCGGATTACGGTCCAGACGATCATCGTCTCCGCACGCGACTCTATGGAAGACATCGTTCGCGGACTCGATGCAGGAGCCGACGACTACCTCACCAAGCCTTTCGCCCTCGACGTTCTGTTGGCCAAAGTGAGAGCCGCCGCGCGCCGCGCACCGGAGCCGATTCCTAGTGAAATCGCGATCCGCGATTTGGTGCTCAGGCCTCATCGATTTGAGATGCAGCGTGGCGAGCGAGTGGAGTCCCTCACGCGTACCGAATGCGCCTTGCTTGAAACGCTGATGCGGCGTGCGGGTACGGTCGTTCCTCACGCCGTGCTCATCGAAGCTGGATGGAGCAATGATATTGATGTCGGATATGACAGCCTCTATGTGTTCATCCGTGCACTAAGAGCCAAGATCACGCATCGCGGCGAGAGCGAGTTGCTTCAAACCGTGCGCGGAGTGGGCTACTCACTTCGTTGTGAATCATGTTAAAAGGCCCGTTCTCCATCTCGCTCCGGCTCACCGCATGGTTCTGCGGAATCTTCTTCCTCGGCTGGGTTCTCTTCGGAACGGCAATGTGGTTCACGCTCAAGAGAACACTCAAGGACGAGCGCTACCAAACCCTCTCTCGGCGAATGGACCGGCTTCAGCAGGTTCTTGCAAAGAGTGCCGGGGAAGACGAGGATGACCGAACCCGAGAGTTCACAGAGTTCGCTCGCGCCACAGGGAATGGATTGGCAGAAGTGTATCGGGTCAACGGTCAGCGCGCATTTCCTTCGCCGTCGGCTGCTGCGGCAGCCTTTAAATGGCCTGACGTTCAACGCATCGGTTCTGAACGATTTCAGCATGTGACTTCAGGTGGCCAGCCCTATTGGGTTCTTCTTCGACCGGATTCCCTGAACGGCGAGTCGCTGGTACTATTCGCCGCTGCCCCGGAGTCGGGCAATCTCGTAATACTCGATAGCTTCTTGAAGGGCCTGCTCGCGGCCGCGCCCATCCTGCTGCTTGTTTCCTCGGCCGGCGGCTACCTGCTGAGTCGCAAGGCGCTTACCCCTGTGGATAAGATCACGGCGGCGACACGGTCTATCAGCATTCGCAATCTCTCCGAGCGCATCCCGGTGACGAATAGCCGGGATGAATTGCAACGACTGGCGGAGACCTGCAACGCAATGCTCGGCCGCCTAGAATCCGCAGTCCTCCAGATCAAGCAGTTTACCGCGGACGCTTCGCACGAACTGCGTGGGCCTCTATCATTCACACGCACCGTCTCTGAGGTCGCGCTCAGAAATCCGAAACTCGATGCGCAAAGCCGCGCGGCATTCGAGGACATTGTTGTCGAGTCTGCCAAAGCCTCAGAACTCCTGGAGGGTATGCTCACCCTTGCTCGCGCCGACTCCTACTCGCTTGACGCTCCGCTCGAACAAGTAGACCTGGCTGACGTTGTGGAAGAGGCCTGTGGAATGGCGCGGCCTCTCGCCTCAGAACGTAGTCTCACTCTCCTCATCAATACCAGCCTGGCCTCACCGGCCATCGTGCTCGGTGACTTCTCCAGCCTTCGCCGCCTGCTTTGGATTCTTCTCGACAACGCATTGAAGTACACAAACACACCAGGCAGCGTAGAGGTAAGCCTGAGGGTAACGGGAGCTAAGGCTGTTCTCTCCGTCAGCGACAACGGCATTGGTATTGCGGAAGCTGATCTGCCCCGCATCTTTGACCGTTTCTACCGCGCCGATCCCTCTCGAAGCCAGGTGGAGGGCAGCGGCCTGGGTCTGGCGATCGCCAAGTGGATCGCAGAATTGCATCACGCCGAGTTGACGGTCGCAAGCGCGGAGCACATGGGCGCCACATTCCGAGTTGCATTCCAGCTGGACGATTCACCTTCAGATGGTCAAAGGGATCGTGCATCCGTCCGGGATGGTCTGGTGAGAGCGAAACCTTAACGTTGAACGTATGGGCACTTTTGCAAGTGAAGTAGTGTCCCCTAAACGTTTTTGGGGTCTAGCCTAATCCTGATGGGTCTCGCCGAATCCCCGCGCGCTCGATTCGGTCCAAGTTCTCAGATCCGATAGCTTCGAGTGCGGCGTGAATCGACTTTGGCTTACGCCAACACAAAGCGTAGCTCATGGAGAACCAAATCAGTACCAAAAGCGTGCAACTGTCCGTTGGCAAGACAGAATCGAAAGGAATGCAATTTGTTCCTTGAGAGTAGGCTTCTCCAACGTTTCCTGGGCTTCTGCGGAGCCTCGGGTAGGCTAGCGGCCAACCGAAAGTGATGTGAGTCAAATCGTGTTTGGAAAGGATAGGCGAGATCAAGTCTGGAATTCAACAATCTCATCCGAGTCGACTCTAAACAGCGACTCGGTCACCGAGAGAGAACATGATTGTTCCCGTGATAGGCTGCCGAGGAAGGGCGATTGTGATTAAGGAAAAACAGACTTTGGTGCGTCGAGGTAGCGCGTGTCATGAAGTGGCAGGTTTGAAAGGACGCAGGTTTCGCAGTTCATAGCGACTGGTCAGCCCATCGAGCATCAACGTGATCGTTGAGGCGGACATGCCAAGGCCTTTCACGCCCAGGGGGGCTCCGCTCAATGAATCGTATCGTTCTGAGATTCCGATCTTCAACGCATTCGCTACTGTTCTGTCAGCGATGTGCGCGGCCGCTGCGTGGAGCCCATAGGCGGCCAAGCCGGAGGAGACCTGGTAGTTCGGCACCGGCCAGACGTCTCCACGCCAGAACTCATCCGACTTGAATTGCTTGTCGGTTTGCGCCACTGTGGGAATTGGCAGGGACGTGGCCCATGCAGGTGTGGCAAGTACCGCTGCCATTCGAGCTGCCTGAGCCTTGGTTGGCACATTTGCCATGAGAGGCACAAAACTTCCAACAGTCGGATTTTGGATCTTGTCCATGTTCCCCGTACGAACAGCCTGGAAGCAGCCGGAGTGCTGGTCCCACATGTGCTTGCGCATGGCGGATGCGCCGTGGTCGTAACGGGCGCGACGGCGGCCGGCCATTGCTCGATCGCCCACGGTCATCGCCATCCGTGAGAGGGACTGTTCGGACAGAAGCAGGTAGGCGGTGTTCGCGGGAATGGCGATGTCTCCATACCACTCGCCGTTATCCTTCCCAGACGGGTGTCCGGGGTGCGCGATCATTTTCAAACCATCGAGATCGACTTCGCGATCGTAGGTCTCATAGCGCGCCTCCTGCGTGACTCCGCTGTAGGCTCCAACGCCAACCAATCCGAGGTTCATCACATCGCGCTCGCGCCAGTACCACTCATGAAAACTCTCAAGAGGTCCAAGACCGGCGCGAAGGAGTTCCTTGTCTCCATTGCGCTGGAAGACCCTTTCCATACCCCAGGCCAGCAGCGGTGCCTGGGAGTATGCAGGGAAGGTGCGCCACGTTTTGCCATCGCGAGAACCTGGTGTATCGAAGGGCGCCATGAAGTTGGCGACCATGCCGTGCATGAACTCCGGCTTGGCAGCGTTCCAGCGCTGTTGGAAGTCCCAGTAGTTTTGAAAGACGCCGCGAATCATCTCCTGCTGGCCGGGCAAGATCGAAAGCAGATCCAGAACGAACATCGTGTCCCATAACCATTGCGCGTAGTAGCCGCCGCCGGGAACGATCCAGCTAAATGCCAGTGGTGGATCCGGTGGACGGATCTTGCCCAGGACGCAATCGGAGTAGGCGTCAATAAGAAGCTGCCAGATTGCAGGGTCCTCGCAACTGAATAACGGTTTCAATAGGGCTGCGACCTGCTCGCGACTCAATGAGGCTTCATCTGCGTGCGGAGTTTTCTGCAGGAAAGCCATAGCAGACGGCAGCATAGCTGCGGACGCAACGGTTCCTGCTATTCCACTCAGAGCATTGCGGCGACCTGGATTGAATGTTGTGAGTGTGCGCATGAATATGGCTTAACCCTCTGGCGAAATATTACTCCGGGGAAAGTTCAAACTTGTGCGGCCTGGGCTGGGCTGCCTTGCGCTGCTCCTCGGCGAGACTTGCGTCCTTTGCTTCAATCGCTCTGGCGGCTTCTGCACCGTCGGGAACCTTCGGATCTTCAATCGTCAGGATGAAGCGCGCCTCATCCAATCGAGTTCGCTTCAGTTCGATTGCGTCCACGCCTTTTGCCTGATTCTCCATCGGTGTTGCGATGAGTGCGAGGTTCACACCTGCGGCTAACTGCTCCCGCGTGAAAGAAGCGACTTTCTTTCCGTCGATTTGTAGCGCGTATCGCTGTGCGGGCAAGCCGCTGACGGAGAGCAACTGCTGGTCCATCGAAGACAGATCTGAGCTGTCGAGAACAAACCGTATCATTTCATCGTCAAGCGTCAGCGGCAAGGGCAACGCATTATCTGTCTGCGTCCAACCCAGTTTGCCATCTGTTTCCTTAAGGTCGTTTACCTCCGTGTTCTCCGATTTCACCAGCATGACCTTCGCCGCATCAAGTTGCAAAGCACTCACCACTGGCGATAGTCCGAAGGAGCGCGCCAGCGCCGCGGCCATCAACCAATGAGATGCCTCTGATGGATGAATGCGATCCGGAACCAGGAGCGCTGACAGGGAAGTGTTCCTCCGGATTCCCTCGTTCAGCAAGTCCGTCTCCGCACGGTTGAAATCGCTGAATTGAAGACGCGAAGATGCAGCCAACTCCTTCACGAAACCAGCGTGGCGGCTCACCACTTCGTTGTAATGGACGAATTCAGTGCCATGCGTGACCTCATCGTACGGAGTAGGAGAGATGAGCATCACTTTTGCCGCAGGAGCCTCGCTTTGCACTGAGGTCAGCAGCTTGCGATAACCATCCTTGAATATCTCGAAATACTTTGGGTTGAAGTCCATGTAGTAGCCATCATTCATGCCGAGCATAATGGTGACTACCGTGGGCTGATGGGGCAGAACATCGCGCTTTAACCGCGTTTGCATGTCGCCGGTGTAGCCGCCGTACACGTTGTCACCCGGCACACCAGCATTCCAAAAGTTGAGGTGCAGTTGCGGATAGCGGGTCAGGAAGAAGTCTTCAACGAATCGCGTGTAAAGCCGCTGGGCCGTGATGCTATCGCCATAGAAGACGATCCGGTCGCCGTCATGAAGAGCCAACTCCTGGCCATTCGCTTGAGAGGTGGTTATTGCCATCAAGGCGAGCAGAACAATCCTGGCATTCACCTTAATCATCTGGTCTCCTGCTGCGCTATCGGCGAGACTGCGCTCCGGCATGCGGGCATCGGCTGTGTCCCGGGCGGTGTGCCGAGGCGGCTTTCGATCTGGAGCCACACATCCGCCGGTGAAACCGGATAGGCCCAGCTTGCTGCAATCTGTCCTGAAGGGGAAATGAGCAATAGCGACGTCTGATTAGCGATGCTGGCCTTGCGCAGGGCCATCGCATCCCCTGGATCCATCTCCACAGCAGAATCGAAGTTCCAATCGGTCCGCCACTGCTCGAGCTCTTCTTTGCCCAGGAGCCGCTCTGGCACCACAACGGCTTCCAACCCAAGTGATGTGAACTGATGCGACATGCTCTCCATCAATACCAACTGCGCACGCGACGTGCTTGCTTTCGACTCCCCCGGCGGCACTAGTACCGCAGCCAATGCCCATCTGTTGAATCGGTTCTGAAGCCCGGCGGTCTCCACCCTCGATCCCACACTCTTGTCCAGCAAGCCCTGGAGGCAGTTGCACATGTTATCCGGCTTCTTAGCGGATGGGTCTGACTCCTCCGCGGCCGGAGGAGGAGCAACATCCGGTGCGCAATAGTGGTTTCCAGAAAAGTGGATGTTTGATTTCGAAGAGACGAAGGATCGAGGAAGGGAGATGAGCGTATTGCCCGCGAACTGATTGGGCAGGTCGCCCGTGAACTCTGCCGTCGATTGGAATGCCGGAACGCGCACCGTTGGATCCCAGACAACCATATTGTCGGTGATCTGAACCCCATTGAGTTTTCCGCCGTTCCACGTGTAGAGGAAGATGGCGCCTTGCCTCTTTGACAGTCGTGGGCTGCGCCCATTGTGAATGCAGGTATTCTGCCGAATCTCACTGTGGGTAGAATCTCCGTTTGAGCCCTCGGCGCCAAACACCGAAACACAGTAGCCCTGCGAGTCGTGAGCGAAGTTATGCTCCACAAGATTGTTCTCATCCCCATAGTCAATGTCGAATACGCCACCGTCAACGCCGGGGGAATCAGTGAAGTAGCCTTCGTTGTATGCCACCCGGCAATCCGCGCATCTCCATTCCCAGATTGCGTTGGGAGTGCCAATCGACTGCGTCTCCTGCATTCCGGTAAACCACGCAACGTTGTGTTCGATCACGCCATGCGAAACGCGCGCCAGCAGGATGCCATCACCCGCAACGTCGTGGACCATGGAATTCCGAACCTCGACATGGTCGCCGTGAACCTGGCCATCGCTGGCATCAAAGCCCGCGCCATTCACAATGATTCCCGCCCACTCCGATGTTTCGTAGGCGGTGACACCGTCGATGACGACGTCGTCGATGCGACTCTTGGCATTTGTATCTGGAGCAATCACCACCAGGCCGGAGTCTTTTGTCGTTGGGATGCCTGGAACGTCATGCACAATGACGTTGGTGATTCTGAAGTGGCGCATGACGGGCTGGTCCCCGCCTATGTGGATGCCGTAGGGAGAGCCGCCGACTATTTCCAGATTCTCAATCTCCCAGAATTGCTGATTGTGCAGCCTCAAGCCTGCTGCCTCGGCGCCTCCCACAACCATGGGCAACGCGCCCTGGCCGTAAGCGCCCAGATGAATGGGAGCCTGTTCGGTTCCTGAGCCCTTCGGCCAGAGCATCCCGTCACAGCGAGTGCCGCGCCGCAAAAGCAGACTGTCGCCGGGCTGATACGTGAAGGAATCCGCTCTGGCTACGGTGCGCCATGCAGTCTCGGGCGTAAGAGAGTCGGCCGCGTCGTTGCCCGCCTTGCAGTCAAGATAATGCCTTGACTGACCGAGAGCGCAGGGTGCCGCCGCCAATAGACAAAAGAGAAATGAAGAAAGGCACACCCGCATGCGGGAATCTCCTTCGGGCCGGTCCGGCGCCGTTTTCGCGGGGCGAGAGAGGTAAGTAAATAAGCCTTGATAGCTGCCGCCGACGAATATCGTACAGCGGCAGCCATGCGTTAACCGAAAAATACGGGGCCAAACCTGAAGCGCGGCGGGGCAAGAATCGGCTCAGAAGGTCAGGCGTCCGGCGAACTGCATCACGCGTGGCGAATAGCCACCGGTGATCGTGCCGAACTGCTTGCCCGCTGCGATGTTGCCGATTGGGTTATTGTAGTGGGCGGTATTGAGCAGGTTGAATGCCTCGAAGCGCATCTGGAACTTCATCTCGCGTGGCAGGGTAATTACCTTGAAGAGAGACAAATCTTCGTTGGTGTATCCGGGGCCATAGATGATGTTGCGCCCCGCATTGCCGACGATCAGTGTCTTCCCGGCGGCCGTGGAAGCAGCTTGCCCGGCCGGAACAACAAAGGCCTTGGTGTTGAACCACTCCGCAATCGATTTGTGCGGCACTCCTGGGCTGCCAACGAGATTGGGCCGCAAACCCGGATAGTCAGGATTGTTGCCGTTGCTGACCACATTGAACGGCTTTCCAGACTGCAATGTGGTAATGCTGTTTAGCTGCCAACCACCGAGGATTGCCTGTTCAACGCCGCTGGCGTTGTGCAGGAGCCACTTCCCATGGCCCACCGGAAGCTCAATCACCTGCGCCGCGACAAAGTGGTGCCGGATATCGGTGTCGGAGTTTGAGTATTCGCTCTTGATGTTGAACGGGTTCTGTGGATAGTTGCCGCCGCGGCCAAGATCGAATGGCGCAGGCCCATTGTCGAGGCCGTGCGCATAGGTATAGGAAGCGAGGATACCGTAACCGCTATGGAAACTGCGGCTGATCTTCGCCTGCAGGGAGCTGTAGTTACTCAGCCCAATCGGCAGGAGAGTGTCGACCTTGCCAATCGACGAAGAGAGATAGTTGTTCACGTTGTAGTTTCCAACCGCGTAGGAGAGGTCGGTGGTGTGTGCGCCAACGTAGCCGAGTTCTGCCGAAGTGGCGCTGCCGAATTGCTTCTGGAGCGTGAAGTTGTAGTTCCATGAGCGTGCGGTGGGGAACTTGTTTGGTTCGGCATACACTGTCTGCGTGTTGCCCCCGGAGACTTTGGTGAGGTCGATTGTGCCGCCGCTGCTTGGCAAAGCAATGGTTGTGGAGCGAGCCACGCCCGTGTCGAGATCGTAGGGCAGGTCGAAGCAATAGCAGCCAGAGTCGAAGTAGTTCACAAACTCCTGCTGCGTGAAGAATGGATAGTTCTTGGTCAGAATGTCTTCTCGCGCATCGTTCTCAGGAGAGAAGAAGATTCCGAATCCGCCGCGTGCTACCCATGTGCTGCTCAACTGGTAAGAGACTCCAGCACGCGGCATCAAGTCGGTCGCGTTTGAGTTCACCAGCGACCTTGAGTTGCCCCCTCGGCCTGCAAGCGAAAGCAGCAGCGTCGAAGTGCTGAAGTTCGACTCGTCGTTGCTTGCTTCGACGTAAGGCTGCTGGTACTCATAACGAACCCCATAGGTAAGATTCAACTTCGTGTTGATTTGCCAATAGTCCTGCAGGTAGAAGGTGTGTTCGTTGGCCGTCGTACTCGCGTTGGTGAGCTGCAGGCCCTGGTCGACGACATAGGGAAGTCCGAGCAGAAGATCGGCAATCTCATTGCCGCCGTTGTAATAGTAGGCATTTGGATCGTAGTAGGAGTATGTGGGGTCACTGGTTTGTGCATCGCCAGCTCCACCAATGTACTCATAGGGAGTTGGAAACAGGGAGAAGTTCGGATGCGAATTGAGATGCCTATATTCGTAGCCGAACTTGACGTTGTGGCTGCCTTTCGTCCAGGTTAGTGCGTCCAGAATGGTCAGGTTCTTGTCGCGGAAAGTCAGTGGTTTGTAAGTGGACCCCCCGACGGTCGGCCCGCTTTGAAACTGAATCTGGGGCAGATTGTCCGTGGCTGGAAAATCAGGAATAATCACGTTCTGGATACCCCACGTAGATGCCAGCTTCGAACCCGCAAGCGGGCTGTTTTGCGAAAGAGGAGAGATGAAGTAGCTGGCACCGGCCTCATTCAACAGCGTGGGCGAAAAGACATGATCGTACCGCAGCGAGATAACGTGGTTCTCAAAACTTGTCAGGTCGCCGCTGTCGGCGCTGCCTCCGCCCTTCACGGGAATGGCGCCCGCATAGGGATCGCCCGTGGCCGTATCGCCTTGCTCGGCGTCGTAGGTCAGGTATACTCGGTCCTTCTGGGAGAAGTTATAGTCCACACGAAGATTCGCGACGTTGTTGTTGTCCGCGTAGGTTTGATTCACGGGGAAATTGGTGAAGAAACTGTTGTCCTTCGGCTGCGGAAACAGGTTCATCAGAATCTGCTTGCCCCCCGGGCTTACCCTGTTGGCGGGAATGATATTCCCAGGAAACTGCTCGGAATAGTAGTTGTTGTTGAAGAAGAGCGGATCGAAGATCGGGATCTGGGTCCCATCGTAGGGATCAGTTAGTTGTGAGAGATTGGCGTCCCCAGCAGAGTCAAAGCTAACCTGGTTCACAGGCGGCGTGTTGCCTAGGTAGGATGTGGTGTTCTGGAGGCGGTTACCCTCAAAGGCGAGAAAGATAAACGCCTTGTCCCTCTTCAGCGGAGCGCCGAACGTGGCGCCGTAGATTTTCTGCTGCAGCGTGGGCACGGTTCCTGCCGCAGTGAATGGATTGTTGGCGGCTGTAGCAGCGGGGCGATAGAAGAAATAAGCGCTTCCGTGGTAGCCGTTGCTTCCAGACTTAGTCTGGATCAGGACCGACCCGCCTGAGGCTCGCCCGAACTCCGGAGCGTAGGTCGAAGTCACCATTTTGAACTCCTGTAACGCATCGGGGCTGGGAACCACATTGGTGTCGTTGTTACGGTTACCAGTAACCTCAGTGCCGTTGATCTCAACGGAATTTGAAAACTCGCGCTGCCCATTTACCGAGAGGTTCAGATTGTTGCCGCCTCCACCTGTTCCCACGCCGGGAACCAGCAACATGAGCCCGGTAAAGTTGCGGCCTTCGAGGGGAAGGTCTTCTATCTCTTTTGCGCCTATCACCTGGCCGGTCTCAGCTCCCTGCACCTGCAGGATCGGAGCAGAGTCGGAGACAACAACGCTTGAACTGACCGCACCGACTTTCAGATGTACGGTAAAATGCGCCTTTTGATCGATGTGCAGATCAAATGCCGGCACGCTCGCGGTTGAAAACCCTGTCGACTCGATGGTGATTTTGTAGTGGTCAGGGGGCAGCGCTGTCAGAGTAAACTCGCCTGTACCGTTCGTCACCGCCGTTGAGATCACTCCGGTATCCACATCTTGGACCGAGACTTGCGCGCCTTGGATCACTTTGTCCGATGTGTCAGAGACGCGACCGGAGATAGAACCTGTTGTTGCCTGTGACCAGGCCTGCATGCTGCCGGCCAGAAAAACAGCCGGAAGCAGACTCAAGATCAGCTTTTTCATCGTCATTGGACACTCCATGAGGAAAACAAATCGGGGAAGGAAGTCCATGAATCAAACGGCGGCGCATTTCCTGCACCTGCCAGACTCCGCCTCGGTTGTTCTTGAGACGAACCAAGGCTGCGATTTCTTTACATGGAGATTTGGTTAATTTAGCGCGTCTCAGGCAGATGCATAGCGTCATGCCTGGTGAGCGCGATGGCGGCCAGTTGGTATGCGGGGGCGCTGGCAAAGGCCGCGGCTGCGAAGAACCAGATGTACCAGGTCAGCGCGGTTACCCGTTCAGAGAGGAGGCTATGGTTCGCCGCCCAGATGCTGGCATCGCCAGCCGAGGTAATCAGGATCGCCAGCACGAACATTCCCCAACACTTCGCCACCAGACCCTGGCCCATGCGAATCACCGAGCGGCGCACCAGAATTGCTTCAATCAGCAGGAGCGAGAGGAACGGATCGCTCAGCCACAGCAGCATAGTGCCAAGCGACGGATGGTTGCCCAGTAGTGGGAGATTGATGGCAAGCTGGCTGATGGAAAAGGCCACAACAAGAAATAGGAGCGTCTTATCTCCGCGCGTGAGCGAACTGATCAGGTGGAATCTTCGCTGAATGCCGAGTACGCGTCCAAGACCAACAGCGAGAAATGCCATCGAAACTGGGCCACCTACAACGAGGCCCAACTGACTCAAGCTCACAAACAGGCCGCCGGAAGGTTGAAGAAGTCTGTGCCAATCGCCCCAGGGCAAATGTCCATCAGAGATAGCGCGCAGCAGCGTGCCCACCAGCCGGGCCAGGGCGGCACACGCAATCATCCCCCAGGCTAGCCGCATCGGTTCGTCAGAGTCGAACCATGAGCGGCAGATAATCGCCAGGCAAAACTCGCCAGCTGTCATCACCACGAAAAACAGCGTTCCCAGGCCACCGAAGTACCATCCCAGCAACGTGTACTGGCCAGTGACGAGAAAATGCCCATAGGCGATCATGCCAAGGGTGAGATGCAACGCGAGCAGAATCCAGATCCAGCGAACCAGTCGATGCATGAGTCTCTATCAAATGTCCTGCAAGACGCGTCGGGAGAGTTCCCGCGTAGCTCGCCGGCCGAGAAATGCAGTGAAGATAGGAGTAGAAGACGCCAGCGAAATCTGGTCGTCTTTGCAGCGGAGTGTGCCCTGCACGTGCTGGCCGAAACACTGGTCCATCCAGCGCGAGAGCCGCTTTGCCACGATTTCCTGAGCTTCGGTCGGCATACCGGACTGTCCGTCGTGGCTCCACAGATGGCTCCAATGATTCAGGCGCGTCTGCAAATCGTGCAGGCCTGCAGCGGGCGCGGCCTCAAAGCCTCTATTCCTGTCGTGAGCAGCCTGAACCGGATCTCTCCGAAACTGCGGCTTCCATCTCTCAAGAAGTTTCATGCCGGTCTCTCTTTCTTCCGCAATGGAATGCCCAGCTTCTCGCTGGCGCGGTGCAACAAGCTTCCGACCGTGCCGGGGCGAATCTCCAGTCTCGTGGCAATCTCAGTATAGTCAAAGCCTTCTGCGCGCAGTTGCACGCATTGCCACTCGCGCGGCGCCAGCAACTGCCTCGCCGCGTCAAACCAATCCGCCGCGCGGTCAGCGCCCGGCATACTTCGCTCGTCCCGCAGTCGGTCCTCGCCAGCATCTTCAAGCGAAACAGCGGTTCGAACAGTTGCGGATCGCAGCGTCTGGCAAACATAGTTGTGGGCTACTCGGTAGAGCCACGCCCGTGCATTCTGGATACCTTCGCCCTGCATTAATGCGAGGAAGAAGCGAAGAAAGGTCTCCTGGACTGCATCCTGGGCCAATGCTTCATCGCGCGTCAGACGATGCGCGTATCCAAGAAGGACGCCAGCGTGCATCTGGTATGCCCGGATTGTCTCTTCCCGTGCGCTTTGAGCGTCCATGGATGCGTTGATTCCTGGGTTGAAGTTTCCGCTGGCCAGCAATAGTAGTCCATCGTGTCAGCAACAGTCCACGTTGCGGTTTAGCATGCACTGAGACAAACTCGTCCAGCACGGGCGATCGGTGGTGGTGGAACGGTCGCAGCCCGTGGTATATGTTGATGTTTCCATTCGTCGGATCTGTCTACAGTTACTAGAAGCGGCAAATGTTCCAGACGAACTCTGCACCAACGTGAGGTCTGTCATGAATTCCTGCCATTCATTAGCTAATTCCTGCAAGCTTTTGGTCGCGATTTCGATCTGCTCCGCAGCGGCCACCGCGCTTCAAGGCCAGGAGCCCGTGCAATTGTCCGTGCACTGGGACAAAACAACGGTGGTGTCCAAGTCAACACCCACGCTGCAGATTGTTGTGAATCCGCCATTACGGCATGGTGAACCGCTGAGCACCGCTTCCTACCTGGCCGTCAAGGAGTTGGGAGCCGACTATGTGCGCTACGTGCCCTGGCTCCCATATCCGCGACTCGGTGTGGCAGAGTTGGAGCCACCCACGCCGCTGAAGACCTCATGGAACTTCAGTGTGATCGATCCAATGACCATTGACTTTCTTGAGGCGACTGAGGGGCATCCGACGGTGATGAACTTCAGCACCATTCCGACTTGGCTCTTCAAGACCGACAAGCCCGTAGCCTATCCTGCCGATCCTAACCAGGTGACCTGGGATTACACGCAGGGCTCTGAGCTGAGAGACCCCAGCGGCAAGGAGTTAGGCGACTACTATGCGAGGCTCGTTAGCTGGTTTGTAAACGGCGGGTTCTCAGATGAGAACGGTGTTCGACACGACTCCGGCCACCACTACAAATTTCCGGTCTGGGAAGTTCTGAATGAGCCGGAGTACGAGCATGCAATGACACCGGAGCAATACACCAGCCGCTATGACGCAATTGTGGAAGGAATTCGCCGCGTCAGCCCGACGACAAAGTTCATGGGCATGGCGCTGGCGACGCCCAGCGAAGACCCGGCGTTTGTTGAGTACTTCCTGAATCCGGACCATCACAGGGCAGGAATACCGCTCGACTACATCTCCTACCACTTCTACGCAACGCCCTCGCGCGGCCAAACCGTCGAGGACTGGCAGTACACGTTCTTCGATCAGGCTGCGGGTTTTCTCAATGCCGTCCGCTACATCGAGAACATTCGCAAGCGGCTGTCGCCTGCTACGAAAACCGACCTTGACGAACTGGGCTCGATCTTGCCGACCGACAACACTGATGCAGACAAGGTGCCTCCTCCTCAGGCTTACTGGAATCTCTCCGGAGCGCTTTACGCCTACCTCTATGTAGAACTATCGCGGCTCCAGATCGACATCATTGGTGAGTCGCAGCTGGTCGGCTACCCCACACAATTCCCCAGCGTGAGCATGATGAATTGGGAGAACAACAAGCCCAATGCGCGGTTCTGGGTTTTGAAACTGATCAAGGATTCGTTCCATTCCGGAGACAGTCTGGTGGAGACGAGTCTAAAAGGGGATGCTTCATCTGACCTCGTAGCGCAGGGGTATCTCACTCCGGGCGGTCACAAACTTCTCTTGGTCAACAAGCGCAACCACGCTTTGGAAGTGACATTGCCCGACGGTCAAGCAGCGACCGCATTGACAGTGGATTTGGAGTCTGAAGATGGCCCCGCCCGAAGGGTGAAGACGGCCGCGGGAAAACTCAAACTTGAACCCTTTGCGGTGACGGTTGTGTCGTGGTGAGCAGAGTTCTAGGTTATGCGCTGTGCGGAATCGGCCTTGCTCAAGGTTTCTTTTGGAATTGAAGGTCAGAGATGATGGAATCTATTTAACTTTCTGAAAATGATAAGCATTATTGCCTCTGCTCTGAGAATCAAGAAGGCAAATAGACACGCTGCTTCTTAAATATTATTAGACTACGTGGAGCTGCCAGTTCAGAGGTCCCGGGCTTGAATGCGGGGCGGATGAGGATATCGGCCAGTGCGACTCGCAATCTGAGGACCAACCTTTACATCCCAGCTCGATGCCAGTAGTGCAATAGTCGACTCAGACAACCGTTCTGTCCAGGACCAGGTTTCCAGAAGCGGTTGTGCCAGTTGAGCAATCGGCCTGCGGCCGGATGTTCAACTCAAACGCAGACTTCGCAGAATTCTTCGCCGAATTGCGCGCNNCCGTCGTCCCCGCCATACACTCCGGCAACGGATGTGAGTGGCGCCTACACTCCCTATCGCAAATTCTCAATCGAAGCAGCCGAACCTGGGCGGGGGCTTTTGCCTTTTTGCCAAAGGTCGGATTGGCATTTGCAACAAAGGTGAAGGTCGCTACTTCTTGCATCGCATGCGAGAGTTGCGTAGCGCGCCGAACGGTGCGCTATCCCGTTCGCTGACAAAACCCCCCAGTGGAGAGGGCGATGCTGCCCAGCCCTGTCACGAACTTGATGCCATTTCTGCCTGCACACGATTATGAACTCGCGAAGCAGTTCTACATAGACCTTGGATTCACGATCAATTTCACCAATCCCCAGATATCGGAACTGCAGGTGGGCACGTTTCGACTTTTTATTGCAGCCCTTTTATGTAGCCGATCACGCAGGCAACTTCATGATGAGCCTGGCCGTGGAGGATGCGGATGCGTGGTGGGAGCATATCCAGCGCGCAAAGCTTGCGGATAAATATCCGGGCATCATGTGCAAGTCGCCGGCGGTTCAGCCGTGGGGGCTGCGCGTGCTCTATCTGAGCGATCCGTCGGGTGTGCTGTGGCACATGAACAACGACCGGAAGCCTTAGTGCTGGATGTGGCGTCAGGTGGTTGCTCGCCCCTCGAAGTGAGCTTCGATCTCCTCGAGAGTTTTACCTTTTGTTTCCGGCAGGAAGAAGGCTGCTGTGATGAAGTAGACCACGGTGAATGCGGCGAAGAGAAAGAAGATGGACGAGTAGCCGTGCTTGCTGACGAAGGGCAGGAAGATGGCGGCGAGCGTGGTGGAAACAAGCTGGTTGCTCACGAGGGCGATGCTCATGCCGTTGGAGCGGATGGGGGTGGGCATGAGCTCGGATAGAGCGAGCCAGACGCAGACGCCGGGCCCCATGGCATAGAACGCGACGAAGAGATAAAGCCAGAGTGCGACGATCCATCCGTGACTGGTGTCGGGGATCTGGGCGATGAGTGCCTTCTGGATGCGCAGGGGCGCGGTGCGCGCGGCATTGAGGTCGGCGAAGGGGTTTTGAAAGAAAGACTCGACGCTGTTATCAGGGATAGACTCGGCGCGGTCGATGCGAATGGGCGCGGCGGCGGTATCGTCGGAGCGGGCGTAGTTGGTGGTGGCCGTGAAGTCGCCGTAGGAGTAGATGATGGCGAGCGAGGCGTGGTTGCTGTCAATTGCGGCGCCGCCCGCCCCGGATCCGGCTAGCAGCTTTTGCGCGGCTGCCGGATCGAAGTGCAGGGTCAGGTCCTGATTGGAAGTGACCAGCGACTGAAGTTGTGCGCCACTATCGACGTTGAGCTTTTCGGTGCGCAGGAAGAGTGTGCCCACGCCGATGAGCGAGACGATGATGCCGCTGGTGCCCACGATGAGCAGAAACTTGCGGCCTTTGCGATCGACCAGGAACATGCCGACCATGGTCATGAGGAAATTGATGGTGGTGAAGAGGACATAGCCCCAGTGCGCCTGCAGGTCGGAGAGGCCGCTCTGCATGAGGATGCCCGCGTTGTAGCCGACGATGGAGTTGATGCCGGTGGCAGTGTTGCAGGAGAGGATCACAAGCGCGAGCAGGAAGGGGATGACGTATTTGCGCTGAAGCAGGCGTTCACGGGTGCGCTGGCCGGCCGATTTCTGGGAGTTCTGATGGGATGCCTCGACCATTTCATTCAGTTCAAGCTCTGCCTGCTGGGGCGAGCGCGAACGCAGGAGAGCGGCATGGGCCCGGTCGCGGCGGCCACGCAGGAAGAGCCAGCGTGGCGACTCGGAGACGGCGAGGCTGCCGAGAATAAAAAGGATGCCCGGCGGGAGCGAGACCCAGAAGATGTTCCGCCATGCCTGTTTCTTGAACGCGAAGAGCGTGGCTGCGTCAGAGGCCGCGGCGACAGACTGCACGCGGTAGCTGTAGTACATGGCGACGAGGGCGGCAGCGACGATGCCCAGCGTGAGCATCCACTGGAAGATGGCCGTGCCCCTGCCGCGGTTTGAAGCGCCCAGACACTCGGCGAGGTAGAGCGGGACCACGATGCCGATGAAGCCGCCACTGATGCCCTGCAGCAGGCGGCCAAAGAACAGCGGGTCGAAGCCTTGAGAGAGGGCGATGATGGGGATGCTGATGGCGAATGCGACGCCGCTGAGGATCATGAGCGGCTTGCGGCCCATCCAATCGGCCAGCAGGCCCGCGAACAGCGTGGAGAAGACGCTGCCCAGCAGCACGGCTGCGACGATGTAGGAGAGCTGCGGCGGTGTGAGACTCGAAGTGGCGGCGAGGTAGGGATATGCGCCGCCGATGATGCCGACATCGACCCCGTAGAGAAGGCCGCCGAGGCCTGCGACGAGCAGCAGGAAGGCGTTGTAGCGGGATAAGGCGGAGGAGACGGTTTTGGGGGTCGAAATTCGGTCCATGGGTTTCACCCAGTACTGTCTCACATTTGGGGTAGGGCATTCTCCCGGAAAGTTTTGACGAACTCGTAAGATCTGCGCAACGAGGCCGTCGTAGCACGAGACCACAGCTAATTCTTGAACAGTTCTAGCCCTGGTGCATTTCTTACGAGATATGTGAGCTGACCACGGATTGGTTCCGGTGCAAATTGTCCACAGCTATTTTCCGTGACTACCCCGTGTTTCAAGACATCTGCAACCGAAAAATCACGATTCGGGGCGCCGGCGAGTTGCTCGTCACACGGTACGGTTCCCACGGGCCTCAACTGGAAGGTCTCCGCTCCGCCGGCTTCGAACTGGAGCCTTCCTTCCCGATCAGTCTTCAGATCGAGAAGCTTCTGAGCCTTAGGATCGCCGAGGACAACATAGACGCGAAAATCTACTTCCGGCCGGCGATTCTTTCCATTCTGTAGCTTGACTATGATCGTCTGAGCCGGTGCGACGCTGCTCAATACACAAACAAGAAAGAGCGTGCAAAACAATGGAGGGTTTGAAAGAGTTCCTTCTCGCGACAAGAACGACCGTCTAAAGTGATTCATCGTATCCCCCAGACGCGGTTGTCCGTGTCCTCCGCGACCCCGCACATCGATCACTCAAATGTGAGAGTGCTCCAATAGGAAAGTAGGCCCATGCAAGATCAGAATGAGCGGTGTACGTGCCGATTGGATAACGCATTACTTACCGGCCCATCCAGCCGCCGTCGACCACCAGCACATGGCCGTTGACGTAGTCGCTGGCCGGCGAAGCGAGAAAGACCGCGGTGCCGGCGACGTCTGTGGGCGAGCCCCATCGTCCAGCGGGAATGCGCTCCATGATCTGGCGATTGCGGATGGGGTCCTTCTGCAGCGCCTCGGTCAAGTCGGTGGCCATATAGCCGGGTGCGATGGCGTTAACGCAGACGCCTTTTGAGGCCCATTCATTGGCGAGTGCCTTGGTAAGCTGAGCGACGCCGCCCTTNNCGGAAAACGCTGGTAAGGTCGGCGGCGATGACTTCGTCCCATTCGGCGACCGGGTAGTCAACGGCCGGGGCGCGGCGGGTGATGCCGGCGTTGTTCACCAGGATATCCAGCGAGCCGAAGGCTGAGGCGGTCTGGTCAACCAGTTTGACCGCGTGCTCGGGCTGGCGGACGTCGGCGGTGAGCGCAACGTGGCGCACTCCGGTAGCCGCCACCCTGGCGATGACATCGGCGGGGACGGACTGCGATGCGTGCAAGGCGACGTTGGCGCCGGCTTCAGCGAGGGCCAGTGCGATGGCAGCCCCCATGCCGCGCGAGGAGCCGGTGACGAGAGCATTTTTGCCCGTTAGGCGGAACGAATCGAGGATCACGGAATTGTTCTCCGATCTACGGATGGACGGAATTGGGCAGCGCCACGTACGCTTGTTTGAGTTCGTGCGGGAAGCGCGGCTTAAACCTGGTTGTCGTGCATCACGAGGGCCACGGCGCTGCGCAGGCGTGCCTTGTTGCCGTCCTGCGCGGGGCGCAGCTTGGGGATTCGGACCATCGGGATGCGGCGCATCTCCTGTTCGATCCGCGGGCCGGCGAGCCGCCAGATGGTGGTGATGTCACCCACCACAACGATCTCGGATGGCGCGAGGGCGGATGCAATCATGTGCATACCGCGGCCGAGGGCTGCGCACATACGATCGATGGCCTGGCACGCGGCTGCGTCGCCCGATGCGGCCAGCTTGAGAAGTTTTTCGAAAGAAGGGGACGGCTTGCCGGTGATCTCGGCGTAGTAGCGCATGCCTGCGCGGTTCGAGGCGACGGTCTCCCAGCATCCCGTGCTGCCGCAACCGCAGGGCAGGCCGAGCGGATCCACCTGCACATGGCCAAATTCGCCGGCCGATCCGCCCTCGCCGCGCAGAATGCGGCCATTGGCGAAGATGCCGGTGCCCAGCCCCTCTGACACGTTCACCACCACAAGATCGTGGTTCCCATCGCTGTCGCCGAACCAGACTTCCGAAAGAGCGCAGGCGTTGGCCACGTTGTCAACGAATGTTGGCAGGCCCGTTGCCTGTTCCACGCGCGACTTGATCTGGCCGATGGGCCAGCGAACGTTGGGAGCGAAGATCGTCTTTGAGGTAGCTTGCCTGGTAGGGCTCGAAGCGCCTGGGTGCAGGTCGAGACGGCCGGGTAGACTTATGCCGACACCGTCGAATGAGCGGTCCTTGTTGGCAGCAATCATCTTGCGAATGGCGCTGATGATGACAGCGATAACCTTCTGCGCATCCTCTGGCAGTTCAATCTGATCTTCGACCAGGATGTCGCCCCCGAGGTCAGCGATGGCCAGAGTGGTTTGAGCAGGGTGAATATCGAGGGCTAATACGCCGCGCTGGCTGCAAACGTTGAGGAAGGTGGGCCGGCGGCCGCGGGGCAAGCGGCCCATGGATCCCTCCACGATCCATCGCTCGGCCAGCAACTCTTCCACGATCAGAGAGACCGTGCTGCGCTGCAGCCCGGAGACGCGCGAGAGATCGGCGCGCGAAATGGGCTGGCGCGCGCGGATGTGGTTAAAGATGAGATTGCGGTTGATCTGCCGGGGCGTCTTGTTGGAGGCGCTGAGCTTGTTTGTAAACGAGAAACGAGCGGCTGGCACGTTCGATCGGCCCTCCGGATTGGTTTGCATCTTCGCCATGAATAATCGTTTTACCCAGTGTACTCCAGCGTTGAAATGATCCGTTCATGGTGCGAGTTGAGGTCGTTTTCAAAGCTTGAAGCGGGTCCGAACAGGGGTTCTGGTCGACGAGGCGCGTGGGGTAGTCGGCCCTCACACCCCTGTCGAGCGCTAAACGTTATACGTCGTGGATGAGACGCGGCCACCACGGCCGGTCCAGTTGGTGTGGAAGAACTTGCCGCGCGGCTGGTCGATGCGTTCATAGGTGTGCGCGCCGAAGTAATCGCGCTGCGCCTGCAGCAGATTGGCGGGCAGTCGCGCGGTGCGATAGCCGTCGAAGAATGCCAGCGCCGTAGAGAAGGCCGGCGTGGGTATGCCGAGCTGAACAGCCTGCACTACGGCATTGCGCCACAAGCCCTGATAACGGTTGAGCGCGTCAGAGAAGAAGCTGTCGAGCAGCAGGTTCTCGAGGTCGGGATTCTTGTCGAAGGCTTCTTTGATCTTGCCCAGGAACCGGGAACGGATGATGCAACCGCCGCGCCACATCAGCGCGATGCCTCCCATGTTCAGGTTCCAGCCGTGCTCCTTTGCGGCCGCTTTCAGCAGCATGTAGCCCTGCGCGTAAGAGATGATCTTCGAGCAGTAAAGAGCGCAGCGTACCTCTTCAATAAATGCGGCACGGTCGCTCGTGGGCAAGGTTGTGCGCGGCCCGGTGAGGATTTTGGAGGCGTTGACGCGCTCATCCTTGAGGGCGGAGAGGCAGCGCGCAAAGACGGATTCGCCGATCAGGGTGACGGGCTGGCCGAGGTCGAGCGCGCTGAATACGGTCCACTTGCCCGTGCCCTTCTGGCCGGCGGTGTCGAGAATCTTGTCCACGATGGGCGCGCCGTCTTCGTCTTTCTTGGCAAAAATGTGGCTGGAGATTTCGATGAGGTAGCTGTCGAGTTCGCCCGTGTTCCAGTCGGCAAACACTGTGTGTAGTTCGTCGGCGCTCAGCCCAAAGCCACGCTGGAGCAGGTCGTAGGCCTCGCAGATCAGCTGCATGTCGCCATACTCGATGCCGTTGTGGTCCATCTTGACGTAGTGGCCGGCGCCGTCTTCGCCCACCCAGTCGCAGCACGGCGTTCCATCC
>PMXB01000165.1:0-302 GCA_003165935.1 Acidobacteriaceae bacterium
AACGGCAGCCCCAGCGCAATCACCACGCGCCAGCTTACGGCCATGCTGAACGGCACATTCAGGTCGAGGCCGGTCATCCGGTACAGGCCAAACGTCGTGATGCTGAAGCCCATCGCCACCAGGATCCGCGGATCGAATTTGGGCGCAAGCGCTCCCGCCACAGGAAACAGAACCATCAGCGCAATGCCGCCCGAAGAGACAGCCATCCCTGCCTGCTCGGCAGAGTAGCCCATGATCTCCTGCAGAAACTGCGGGATCAGCACCGTGGATGAATAAAGCGAAACGCCCACCATGAACATCAC
>PMXB01000165.1:358-27626 GCA_003165935.1 Acidobacteriaceae bacterium
GAGTAGTTGTCCACGATCCATCCGCCCACAGTGGGTCCCAGTACCGGCGCCAGCACCACCGCCATGCCATACACGGCGAATGCCATGCTGCGTTTTTGTGGCGGAAAAGTGTCGGCCAGAATCGACTGTTCGCTGGGCTGCAATCCCCCGCCGGCTGCCCCCTGCAACACCCGGAAGAAGACCAGCACCCCCAGCGTGGGCGCCAGCCCACACAGCAGCGAGGCCATTGTGAAGAGCAAAACGCATGTCATGTAAAAGCGCTTGCGGCCNNGAGCTGTCCAGCGCCTCCATGAAAGTCGCCAGCGTGACCGTGATCGCAATGACCCACGGATTGGCGCGTGGCTTCCAGGTGTCATGGAACGAGAGTGTAGCGGCGGCGGCCAAGGGTGCGTTTCTCCTGGGTGTGCATGGGGGTGGCCACGCAGGTTTTTCGGCGCGTGGGCCGAGTAATTGGATGAATTGCTGCTTCAAGAGTAACGGATGGGGGGCGTTGCGGGGGAGAGGTGCGGATTCTGCGCGAATGGGTCACAAATAGGATCGCGGCGGAGATGGAGCGACCCCGGAGAGGCTGCTTCGTCTTCGCCGCGATGTTTGAAGTTCAGGAGATAGAATTCCGGATCGGCCCGAAAAGTTTCGATTCTGCACGAGCAGTGAAGCGATCGCCAGCTCCATACAGTGCAGATGCCAGTTTTGCAGCGATGGTGCGGGCTGGTGCCGGCGCTATTGGCCGGAGTGCGGTGCGCTCTGAAGAACTAGATTGACGTCGTGAAGCTGAATTCCCGCCAGGGTGGGGACCTTGCCCGATGGCAATGCGGAAATACCCGTTAAGCCCTTGGATTGGATCTCTGTTGCGGAAAAGCTGGCGACCGCCTTGCTGCCCCGGTTAATCGTGACCTGAACATCCGGCCCCGTCCCGGTTATGGAGAGTGTGTAGTCACCTGCGTGGACCAGCGTAGACCCGACCTGAACATCCATGGGGATGTTGATGGATGGGTCCTTTTTGGCCGCGAAGGCAGGAATCGTAAGCAGGACAAGCATGAATGCGAATAAAGAGAATTGCTTCATAGTGTTTTCTCCAATGCCCAGTGGTGGAGTTTCCTGGGGCAACTGAAGATTTAGACGGCTGTGAATGTGAAGAAGACCCTAAGCGCCAGAGTGATGGAATCAGTATCTGAGACTTGCCCGCACGCTTTTGAGATGGACGCGCGCGAATCAGCGGCCTGCGACGCGCGGGGTCGAGCAGAGTCGCAGCCGTCTCACCGGGGAAACAACTGAAACTGACGTACCCCGATCTTAGGTCCGACGTGGGCGCTGTCGATGTCCCTGTCCGAAAGCAGCATCACCGTAATCTCGTTGAATTTGCGGATCTTTGCGGCTTCAGGAACCGTGAACTCAAGTGTCTCAATCACTGGCGCGGGCTTCGTCGCGGACGCAGGCCGGGTTCCGGACGCAAGGTCAATCGCGACAGGTTTCGGCTGCGACGACGGAATCGTCTTCTGGCCGAGATAGAGGTCCGGCTTACCCGGCGCAGAAGCGTCCGTCAGCAGGACTGCCATCTCAATCGACCCGGAGCGATTGTCGCGGCTTTCGATCTCCACCTCGATCTTGCCGCACCGTGCAATCGGGATCGAAGCGCCCAGCGGCTGATGTGCATCCATCACCAGGGGAAGGTCATTGATAGACCGAATCTCCGCGCTAAACGGTGTGCCGTGCGCCTGGTGTGCCGTCGGGCCGGGACGTCTGTCCGGAGGCTGTAAATACCAGTAGGCCCCGTCGAAGCGAATGATGAGTGGCTTCGTCGTTCCGGGTGTGAGGAACGAGCTTTGCAATGGAATGGGTGCAACGATCGGCTTCTTCTCCGGAAACGGCCAGAGGATCAGGCTCTCGTAGCCGCCGGTGCCAGTTGCCGAGGATTGAGGCTGCGCCTGCTCAGACGCGTCTTCGTGCGCAAGCGCTGCTTCAGCGGCTGCGAGTGCCGCGGCCGCTTCCACACGGTTGCGATGGGCAACCCCGTCCAGCAAGGCCCATGCAGTGACCAGCACGGCGGGAATGACGACGAGAGCAAGGCGCAGTGCGGGGCGGCGATATCGATTGCTGGGTGAGGAGGATGAGACAAAGGTTCTTTTCCATGCGAATAAGAACGTGCTGGAGGCAAGCAGAGCGGCGGCGATGAGGTTTTGGTGAGTGGCGAGGGCAGCAAAAGTTGCGAATAAGCTGATTGCGATGAAGTAACCGGATGCTTCCGCGCGCGGGCTAGCGAGCGATTCGGCGAACAGCTCGAAATTCTCGTGAGCGGGGGCGTCGACGAGTTGTGTCGCCGGTGCGAAGAGAAAATAAGTGGATTGACGCAGACCAATGGTCAAGAAGAAGGCTGCGATTCCGGCCACCAGTGCAGTGAGGCCGGAGATCTGCTGACGAAACATCCCCATGGATGGCACCCAGACCCAGCCGGCCGCACAAACCAGGGCAAAGAGCGAGAAGGGGAGCGGAGGGTTGGTGCGGAAGGGGCTGGCGGGGCTATGCCAATGGAGATAGGTGCCCACAAGGCCGGCGAGTGCGCCGATTCCTACATAGAGTGTTGCCCGCACGAGGATGGACTGGAGGGTTGGAGCGTGCGAGGGGGGCAGTTGGCACAAGATGAAGGCGGCGATCATGGCATTGATGAGGCCAGTTCCTACCATGAAGGCAACGGAGCGGCGCCGGATGCGCGGGGTGAGGTTGAAGGAGGCGGCTTGAGCAGAAGAATCGAGCTGGAGCGATTCGGCGAGGAGGGCTTGAGATGCGCGCGCAGATTGGGGAACCAGATTCCAAAGCGCGCAAAGCAGCGCGATGAAAAATGGCAGGCGCAACACGTCCGCAAGCGACTGCAAGTCCGAAATTTGGCCGAGGAGTGTGGTCGCCAGCTTTGCGTTTGCGAAAAAGGAATACCAGTACAGGTCGGCCCAGAGGAAGAAGGCTCCGTAGATTGGCGTGAAGACGAGTGGCGCCAGAACGAAAGCGCGCTTGATATCTCTACTCCGAAGGGCCTTCCCGAGACTCGTGTTGGCGACGTAATAAACCAGGATTCCTGCCCAGAGAAAGATGGAGTGGAGAACAATCCATCCGGGAAGTGCGACGAGAATCGAGAAAGGGCCGAGATATGGCCAGATTCGGTCGAACACCGGGGCGCTGATAATCCCGTCAATGAATACCTTCCACGCCGGGGCGAGCATTGACCATACCAGCGCAAAGAGCACCAGAGGAATACGCACGCGCAGTCCCTCGGCCCAGGAAACACCGCAAGCTGAAAGAGTCTGGCGCCAATACCAACTGTCGGACCGGCCAGCGCGAAAGTCCTCAAGCAGATCGCCGGCGAGCGCGTCCCCATGATCCGCCGGAACAAGATGCTCCAGCATCCATGTGGCGAGCGGTGGCGGTTCGGTGCGTCTCATGGCGCTCCTGAGGTGAACTGGAACAATCGCGTACTAAGTTAGACACCACACAGCGGTTTTTTGATTTCGATCAGCCGGGATTGACTCGGGCAATTTTCGCCATAGCTCCGTAAGGACCCGGCGGGTCTCGTGAACCTGCCGCAGGCCTTCCTTGGTGATGCGGAAGTACCGCTTGGCCTTGCCGCCGCGTTCAGGGGTTGGGTCGCCGAGCGTCGATTCCACAAGGCCCTTGGCCTCCATTCGCTCAAGCGCTGCGTATACGCTGCCCAGCGAGACGTCGCGGCCGCGATGCGCTTCAAGCTCCCGGGAGATAGGCACGCCGTAAGCCTCGTCGCCGAGATGCACCACGGCAAGCAGGAGCATGAGTTCGAATTCGCCGAGATAGCTGCGGCTTGTCATTAATTCAATAATAGCGAAGAAATCAGAAATGGATTAGATAAATAATCGGGTCCGGCTTTGCGATCCCGCCCGCCTGGCAAATATAACAACTTTTGTTATGTCGTCAGTTCCCGTGCGCCTCAAGTACATCGATTCACCGCGTGTTCTTTCTGCCTTCCGGCGCGGCCGATAGTGCCAGCCCTGCCCCATCCTGCTGATTCTGAATGGGATCCGGCACGAATCCTCCCCATCTTCGCCGCCTGCTATCCTCCAAAGCCACTAAGTCATTTATTTTCTATATCTTTCAGCCCACTCCCTGGATGTTTAGATGAAAATCACATTTCTCGGGTATCATTTCCCGCTTAATTCCCGCCGCAGCAACCTCAAAACCTGCTCCGCTCCCCCATTTTCCTCATCCCGGGCCCCGGCTCCCAGCTGGTCGCGGCCGTCTGCAACCTTCGCGGAGGGTAGCCGCTCTGGATTCAGGAACGGCCCCCCATGCTGCCCAGACAAGCCGATATCTGATAGCTGAAAGCAAAAATTTTTCCAGCCTTTGCACATTATTTCCCTCCCCCGCCGCACAATCGAAGCGTGAACGGCAATGGGGCCAAGCCCGCCACCGCCGCCCAGGAACTGGTCAAGCTGGAAGCTGACCGCCGCACTTAAGTCCCCCGGTCCGTACCCAAACAGGGGAAGGACGGCCGGTTTTTTAAAAGCCCCCTTTTAGAATCAATAAGTTACGGAGTGGCAATCTGTAAGTTAAAGAAAACAAGCATGTTAAAAAGGCCCATATTTCAAAAGAATAGCCGTTTTCCCCCAAAAACCACCATTCTCCGCCGAATCTCAGGGCGAGACCACCCCGTAACCCTTGTGTTTTGGATCCTTGAGGCCCCGCCAGCGCTGCACGAGTGTCAGGCTGGATCGAGCGGTTGGCGTGTGTCATGCTGAGGGATATGGAAAGCGCTCAGAATCGAGCGGCGGGGTCGGCTGGGCGTCGAATGCTGTTGCTGGCCATCGATACCTGCGGGTCAACGGGTTCGGTGGCGCTGGGCCGGTTAAACAAGAGCCAGGGCGGATCGCTCGCCATGGCAAGTTTCGAGGTCCTCGGCGAGATCGAACTGGAAGGCCGCAGCTACTCGTCCACCCTCGTGACCGCGGTGGGCGATCTGCTCATGACCGCAGGCGTTGGCATCAAAGACCTTAGCGCAATCGTTGCCGTCCACGGCCCGGGCAGCTTTACCGGGGTGCGCGTAGGGCTGAGCGCGGTGAAGGGACTGGCGGAGCCATTGCAGATTCCGGTCGCTGTTGTGTCGCGGCTTGAGGTGCTGGCGGCAAAGATCGGCCTGGAGGTCGCAGCCATCGATGCTCATCGGGGAGAGGTTTTCTTGAGGATGGGCGGTCGGCCTACCAGGACGAACACAGCCGGTTCCACAGAGATGCTGGCCGGTGCTGCGGAACTGAAGGCGATTGAACCAGCCCCGGCGCGGGTGGCCGTTTGCGACGACGCAGCCGCGGCGCTGATGGCATCGGCCTGGCCCGCCACCGAACTCATCCGGGTAGCCGCGCCCATAGCCGGTGACGCGCTTCGTTTGGCCGCTCCTCGCGTGCTCGAAGGCGCTTTTGTCGACCTCGCTCTGCTCGACGGAAACTATTTGCGCCGGTCAGACGCGGAGATCTTTGGCGAGGCCACCGAGGCGAAACACGCATGACGGACCCTATCGCGCTCCTCATCAGGCCCATGCAGGTTGAAGACATTCCTCGCGTTATGCAGATTACCGAGTGCCAGCCGGAAGCGCCGCACTGGCCGGTTTCCGCATACGAGTTGGCCCTCAATCCCAACGCCGCGCCACGCCGGGTTGCGTTGGTAGCCGAACATCTCGCTTCGCGTGCCCTTGTCGGATTCGTTGTAGCCAGTTTGGTGGCCGGGGAAGCCGAGCTCGAGTCGATCGCCGTAGCTGCCGAGGCGCAGCGCTGCGGCTTGGGTGGCCAACTCCTGCTCAAACTGCTCGCTGCTTTGAAGGATCTCGATGTAAGCAGAATTAATCTTGAGGTCCGCGCCTCCAATCACCCGGCTCTGGCGCTCTACGCTCGGCACGGTTTTAGGGAAACAGGAAGGCGCATTGGCTACTACGCTGAGCCGGTTGAGGATGCGGAGCTTATGTGCCTGGACCTCGGCTAGACGAAACGGCCGCCGATTTGTGATTTCGGTCACGGATGATGCGACCGGAGAGGGAAATCCACAGCCCCAAAGTAATTTGGGGTGTTTTCTCGCTTGCCGTCCGTCCGCCGATGGAGCTATATGTAAATGTTCTGTTACTCACGGAGGTGCTTGATGGATGAAGTACAGGATCCCACGCTGAGCGAAGAGATAGATCGCCTGCATGCCGAACACCATCGCTACGCTCAGCGGCTGGAAGAATTGCTTCAAAAGCCCTACCTCTCTTCCGACGAACAGCTCGAAGAGGTTCGCCTGAAAAAACTGAAACTTCATGCCAAGGACCTGATTTTTGCCTTGGAGCGCCGTCAGCCAGCAATCGCTTAAGGCGCGGAATCAGTTTGATTTAACTGCGAGCATCGCTCGAGCGCGGGCCACACAAGCCCACCTCGCTCAGGGTGTGTGCTCAAGCGAGAGAAACATGAGACGGCCAGGGATTGGAATCACCGTATAATCGTTGGGACTATGGTTCGTGACGGTTACATCTACGGTGTGAGTCTTCTGGCGGTGGCGGCAGTTCTCGTGTGGCTGACCGGCGCCTGGGCTTGGAGCGTCGCTCCTGTGCTTCTTGCGGCCTTCTTTCTATGGTTCTTCCGCGATCCTGAACGCGTGATCCCGCCGGGAGCGGGGCTGGTTGTCTCCCCCGGTGACGGCTTGGTTACCGAAACAGTCTCCATCAACACCCCTGGCGGGCCCCGCCAGCGGATCAGCATCTTCCTCAGCGTCTTCGATGTTCACGTCAATCGCTCGCCGATTGGTGGCGTGATCACCAGTGTCCGCTACCAAAAAGGGCTCTATTTGAACGCGATGAACCCCGACTCGGCCGAGCGCAACGAGCAAAACGTGGTCACGGTTCGGGGCGAGGGATATGAAGTCACCTTCAAGCAGATTGCCGGCCTCATCGCGCGGCGCATTGTCTTCAACTTTGCCGAGGGTGCGCAGGTNNGAACTGCGGGTGAAAGTAGGCCAGCGCGTCAAGGGCGGTGCAAGCGTTCTGGCCGCAATGTCTGAGGGAGCAAGCCAGTGAACGGGCGGGATACAGAGCTGGCAAAAGCACGGGCACAGGCCCAGTTGCGCCGCGGCATGTACCTGCTTCCTTCGCTTTTTACCTGCGGCAACATCGCGGCCGGTTTTTTCTCAATCACCGAGACCATCAAGGCGATCAGCGGCGACGCGCCAACTCACCTGGACTGGGCCGCAATCGCAATCATCTTCGCCATACCCTTTGACACGCTCGACGGCCGCATCGCGCGCATGACAAATACTGCCAGCGAGTTTGGCAAGGAACTTGATTCTCTCGCCGATGCAATTACGTTTGGCGTTGCCCCCGCGTTGCTGGCCCTGATCTGGGGCTTCCACTTTCTGCCGTCGACTGAGAATCCGACTCTGCTCGAACATCTCCACCAGGCCGGAGCCTTCATCTGCTTTCTGTTCTTGATCGGCGGTGTCTCAAGGCTGGCACGCTTCAACATCAGCCATGACGCACAGCCTCGTAACCCGGGCCGTCCGGGCCGCAAGTACTTTGTCGGCATGCCGATTCCAGCCGCTGCTGGCATCGTCGCTTCGACTGTTCACTTTGTAGGGGGGCTCCCCGTCCCGAACTGGTGGGTTGCGCTGCTGTGGCTTGGGATGGTTGGCCTTTGCGGATTCCTCATGGTGAGCACCTGGCGCTTCTGGTCAGGCAAGGAGATCAACTTCTCCCGCTCCCATCCATTCCAGCTTTTGTTTTTGCTGGCAATTGTCTTTTACGTTATGCTGCGGTATTCGAGTGTGGTCTTCTTCGCCATTGGCATCACGTATATGTTCTCGGGCATCTGGGCGCGCGCGGCCTACGGTTGGTCGCGCCGTCGGCGCAAGGAGGCCGGCGGCGTTTCCGAGACCCACACCGTTGAAGCCAAATCGCCAAATCTCTCGTAGTTTTCTACTGGAACAAGGAATCCTGTGTACAAGATTGCAATAGCCGGAGCCTCCACTCTGCTGGGACGCGAATTGAAGGATGCAGTCGCCGAGTCAGCGCTCGCAACTGCCAACGTGGTTTTACTGGACTCAGACCAGGCCCACGGCAAGCTCGACCAGATGGGCGATGAAGTCACCTTCGTCCAGGCCATCACGCCGGAGTCGTTCGAGCATGTCGACTTCACCTTCTTCTGTGGCTCCGAGGAAATGACCAGAAAGCACTGGCGTGAGGCGCTGCGCGCTGGCTCCACGGTGCTCGACCTCTCCGGCGCCCTCGACCAGGAGATGGGAGTTCTGGTGCGTGCACCCTGGTTGGGTTCTACTGCCAACCCTGATCTCTTCACGCCGGCGATTGTTCCAGCCCACCCGAGTGCCTTGACGATTGGCCTTTTGCTCGAGCGCCTGCAGTTGTCTGCAGCGATACGAACTGCAGCGGCCACGGTACTCGTCCCGGCGAGCGAGTTCGGACGCGCCGCCATGGATGAGCTCCACCAGCAGACGGTGAACCTGCTCAGCTTTCAGGGGCTGCCCCGGCCGGTATACGACGCGCAGGTGGCCTACAACCTTTTGAGCGGCCTGGGCGAGAGCGCAATCGCCAGCCTGACCAGCGTGGAAGCCCGAATTCGGCGTCATTACGAAGCGCTCGGTGGCGGCCGCTGGCCTACGCTGGCTGTGCAGGTGATCCAGGCGCCAGTGTTTCATGGTCTCACCTTCTCAATTGCCGTTGAGTTCGACCGTCCGGTGCAGATATCGCTGATCGAGGACGCGTTGAGCGGTGAGCATATTGACCTTGTNNTTGGTGCGGCTGCGGACCGAAAAAGGGGGCCGCAATCCCAACGAGGCCTCGCGCATCTGGCTGTGGGCTGCGTCGGACAATCTCCGCCTGCACGCGCAGAATGCCGTTGAGTGTGGGTTGGACCTGCGCAGGCTGCGTCCTCAGGGAAAAGTGCAGTAGGCAGAGCCGCCGGCTTCAGGGCAAGCAGCATTTGCGTAGATTTATGTTGCGGAGTGCTATTGTAGCGTCAGGTTTTTGCCATGGCTGAGTCGATCGCGCTGTATCTCCACTTCCCCTGCTTCGAAGGAGTTGCGTCCGCCGCTCTGGCGAGCGAATACCTCGATCGAAAGCGTGGCTGGGAGACCGCCGAGATCGTTGCGGCCAACTACGATCTCCATTCCGCCTGTGCGAAATCAAAATTGCTGCCCAATGCCGTTGTGGTGGACTTGGTCTACCATCCCAAGGCGATCTTCTGGGCCGACGATCTCCAGACAACGGGGCCTTCGGCCAGGCCGAAAAGGAGCGCGAGTTTATGATGGACCGCTTCAACTTCTACGACATCTATGGGGACGTTCTGCCGGGAACGCTACTGCTCGGGATCTTCTGGCTTCCATTCGGATTGACGACAATGAGCCTTCCGTCGAGTGAGTTATCGAGTACGCTGCTTCTACTGGTTCTCGCTTACATTGCGGGTCACCTGATGCAGATGGTTGCGTTAATGGTGGCGCCGATCATGGTGCTGGACACGAAGGATAAGAAACGCACGCGCTCGAGCGTGATCCTCGACCAGGACAACACGGTATTCAGCAATGACTTCAAGAAGCGTCTTGGGAAATTGATCGAAAATGCCTTCGACCTGAAGATTATGGGCGCCGAAGAGGAAGCAATCCTTGATCGGGAGACGGCTTTCTATCAGGCGAGGTCGTACCTGTTGCTTGTCAAGAACGCGGGGTACGTGGAGCAATACGAGGGACTATACGCGCTGATGCGCGGATTTGCCTTCGCATTCTTTGTGGGCTGCGCCTACCTGGTGGGGTGGGGATTCTCTTTCCATTGGTCGGTCAATTGGGTCGGCGAGGCGGCTTGGCTCACGCTCGCGGCCTCGATTGCAGGCGCGCTCGTGGCCACCTGGTTTACCTTTCAATACGAGTCTCGGCGTCGGCCGAATGAGAAGGTAGAACGCGACCTGCTTGAGGAGAAAAAGAAGTCCAGCTATAAGTGGGTTGGCATCTGCATGCTCTTCTTTATGGCGGGGTTGGGCTACTTCCTGGGAACATGGAAGCCAGCTCCGGCGCGGATCGAGTTTTTTCTGTGGGCCGCGATACCATTGGGGTTGATCTCGGGTTTTCGTTGCCTGCACGCCTATCTGGAATGGGCAGAGAAGTTTGCAGAGGCGGTGTGGCGCGATTTCTCTGCCTCATATAAGCCGGACCCGCCGACGCCTCCGGCCGATCCCCATGGCGGAGCACACACCCATGAGGCTGGTGGTGCCGGCAGCCACGTCCACGCCGACGCGCCGAAGGCTGCACCAGCGCCTGAACACGGTGGCAGCCACGGTGGACACTCGCATGGGCATGTCCGAAGACAAGGAAGGCTACGAGCGCTCTGCTCCGCACTGCCTGATCCAGCTTTGCTGAATAAAACTGTCGGTCATCCCGGCGATGTAGTCGGCCACCGTTCGCGCCAGGCCCTCGGTGGCGATCTGCACCTGGTGGTCCGGTGGTAATTGAGTGGGGTCGGCCATGAGCGCGACAAAAAGCTCGCGGACAACAAGCTCTGCGCGCTCGTGGATCCTTTCCATTCCCGGTGAGTTGTAGAGCCGGCTATAGAGAAACTTTTTGGCTTGGGCGCGGTCGGCTTCCATCGCCGGGCTCAGCAGGGCGATCCGCGCCGGAGCTCTGCGAATGTCCTCGAGCGTTTCAGCGCCGAGGTTCCGCACCTGCGCATGAATCGCATCGAGCATATCGGTGACGAGCGCGTTCAAAACACGCCGCAATGTTTCATTTATCGCAAGCTTGTTTGTTGCGGCGGGGTACAAACGGACCACCGCCTCGTGGAAACGCCGAAACAGCGGAACACCTTCGCGGACCTGATCAAGCGAAAGGATGCCGGAGTCGAGCCCGTCATCGAGATCGGCGGTGAGGTATGCGATCTCATCGGCGAGGTCAATCATCTGGGCTTCCAGCGGAGGAAACCGGTTGAGGAAGTATTCGGCAAGTTCGGGATGCTGGCTTGGCGAGTAGTCGCGGGAGTGCTTCACGATTCCCTCGCGCACGGCGAGGGTGAGGTTGAGGCCGCGCATGGCTGCGTAGCGTTCTTCAAACCAGGTGACGATGCGCAATGCGTGCAGGTTGTGGTCAAAAGTCAGCCCGTGTGCGCGGAGGCACTGATCGAGAGCTTTCTCCCCAGCGTGGCCAAACGGCGGGTGGCCGATGTCGTGCACCAGGGCTAGCGCCTCGGCCAGTTCAGCGTTCAGGCCAAGCGCTGCCGCGGCGGTGCGGGCAATCTGCGTCACCTCAAGCGTGTGCGTGAGCCGGCTGCGAAAGTGGTCCGACTGCGAACTCTCAGGAAGAGGCGTGAATACCTGCGTCTTGCCCGCCAGTCGTCGAAAGGCACGTGAGTGCAGGATGCGTGCAGCATCGCGGCCGAAGGCAGTGCGATAGGGATGGGGCGGCTCTGGCCATGTGCGATGCGTCAGGGGGGCGTCTACCATGCCCGAAACTGCTATCCCCTGGGGCAGCCGAAGAGTCGAGACTGGATACGTGTCCGTCATTTTCCAGCTTTCTGGTCTGGTTATATCCCAGAAGGGCAGGCCAGCGCATGACAACGACGAGTTCCGTGCTTTCGGTCACACGCCACGGCGGTTGGCGGGTATAGCTTAGTTGCGATAACGAGAGGTGGACAACGACGATCGGCTGGGAGTAATATCTGGCCGAAATTCGGGGGTTGCGGGCCGTGATTATGAAATCCAGCCTTACTCCCCAGCACATCTCGCCTGAGGAGTGATTGCTGACATGAAGACGAATCGGCTTATAGCGTTGGGAGTTCTGACAGTGGCTGCTGCGTTTCTGGCGGGTTGCGGTGCGCGGCACTCGGACAAAGAGGTGTATTACCTGATCTCCGCTAACTCAGCTCTGCCGTACTGGCAGACTGCTGCTGCCGGCTTCAAGCAGGCCGCCGCGCAGTACAAGGTCACAGCCAAGGTCGTCGGACCGGATGGCTACGATCCCCAGGCAGAGCTTGCTGAGCTGCAAAAGGCGACCGCGGCCAAGCCGGCCGGCATTTTGATTTCGGTTTCGGACGTATCCGTGCTCCAACCGGGCATCGACGCCGCCGTGAATGCAGGGGTTCCTGTCATCACCATGGACTCGGACGCCGCCGGAAGCCGCAGGCTCTATTTCATCGGGACCAACAACCTGCAGGCCGGCCAGTTGGGTGGCCGCCGCGTGATTCAGAAGCTGGGTGGTAAGGGCAATGTGGTTTTCTTCACGATCTCCGGCCAGCCAAACACCGAAGAACGGCTGAAGGGATTCAAGGACGTTTTCGAGAGCCGCCCAGACATCAAGATCGCCGAAGTGATTGATATCAAGGGCGATCCAAAGATTGCATTTGATAAGGCGCAGGAACAACTGGCGCTCACCGGACCGAAGAAGATCAATGCATTTGTCTGCCTGGATTCCGCCTCCGGCAAGATGGTGTCGGACGCAATCAAGCGTAGCAATGAAAGCGATCGCGTACTGGTGGCCTGGGACATCAACCAGGACACGCTGGACGGAATCAAGGCAGGAACGATCGATGCGACTATCGTCCAGAAGCCGTACACCATGGCTTATGTGGGCCTGAAGGCGCTGGACGAGGTCTTCCATAATCCACCGGCGCAGCTTTCGAAGGACTACAGCGCCGATGCGTTCTCGCCCTATCCTGCATTTGTCGACACGGGCACAGAACTGGTAGACAAAAGCAACGTGGATCTCTACATCGCCTCGGCTGCTCAGGAAGCGAAGTAGGCACGGCGCCTGCGGGGCGTGAATTTTTGACGCCTGCGCATGCCATTTCAACTCCAGTTTGCGATCTTGACTGCGCAAAAGTAAACGCCGAGGGTGAATGATTACCCTCGGCGTCCCTGTAAATCAAGGTCCGGATCTTCCGGGCTCTCGTGCCTATTCAGGCTTAGGCTGGCCTACGGCACTTTCCTGCTTGGCAAGCTTCACGCGTGCAGTCTCCAGTTTATGCTGGACCTTCGCCACATCGGTGGGCTCAACGTCCGCAGCGGCCGACTTTGCATATTGGGCCAGCGACATCTCCCATTGCGCCGCGGCCAGCCGAATGCGCCCCGTCTTTTCGTATAGATCGCCGAGGTGGTCGTGGACTGTAGGATCGGCCTGATCACGCTCGACGGCCTGGCGCAGGTTTTCTTCAGCAAGCTCATACTGTCCAAGCTTGAAGTAGACCCAGCCGAGTGAATCGAGGTACGCTCCGTTCATCGGCTCCAGGTCGACGGCCTTGCGAATGAGTTTGAGGGCTTCGGGCAGCCGAATGCCTTTATCTCCCTTGTCGGCGAGCATGTACCCGAGGTAGTTGAGGGTCATGGCGTTCGAGGGGTCCAGGTCAAGAACCTGGCGGAAGAACTGCTCGGCGGGCTCGTAGTGCTTCTGCCGCTCGGCAAGCTCGCCTCGCATGAACAGCAGGTAGGTGCGATCCTCTTTTTTGGTCGTCAGCGTCTCTGCTTTATTTAATGCATCATCGGCGTCCTTCCAGCGGTGGAGCTGGACATCGAACTGGCTCAGGCGCATCCACACGGCGCGATCCTTATCCGTGCCGTCGAGCATGCCCTTTACCATTGCAACGCCGTCATCGCTCTTGCCCTGCTCAACCAAAGCGCCGGCGAGCATCATCTTCAGGTCCACATCTTTGGGATTAGCATCTACAGCCTTCCGGGCAGCCTCGGTGGCCTTGTCGAATTGCTTGGCCTCACCGTATGCCTCGACCTCGAGTTCATAGCCGCGGATCGTCTGCTCCCCGCCCATGTCGATCATCTTCTGGTAGGTGGCGATGGCCTGTTCGGTTTTGTTCTGCTCGGTGCAAATCGCGCCCAGCCGTTCCAGGAAAAAGCTACGGTTGCTGCGCTCTTCGTTGGTGTACGCGCCGTTGGCATGCGACGTGATCTCCACCATTTTCTCGTAGGTCTGGGTGGCCTCGTCGAAGCGTCCCAGCACATCGAGAATCAATCCTTCGTTGAACCCGGCTTCGAGCGAATTGGGATCCTGCTTGCGCGCTTTGCGGATTGTGGCGAGTGCATCTTCATACTTTCCCTGCCGGCGCTGAATCTCTCCAATGTGTACCAGCGCGCCCGTGTCCTCCGGGTCGGCATCGGCCAGCAGCTTGAACTGCTTGAGAGCTTCGTCAAGCTGATTGTCGTTGAGCAGTGCCTGACCGAGAGCGTCGATTGCGTGCACGTCAGAGGGGTCAAGATCGGCGGCGCGCCGATAGGCATCGATGGCGTCTTTGGGGCGCTTCAGTTGGTCATACGCCGCGCCTAGCGCGAACTCCATCTTCGGGGTCCGATCTGCCACCGGAACCGCTTCAATCACCTTGATTGAGTGTTCCATGTCGTTGCTCTCGGCGTAGAGCCGGGCCAGGTTGAGGACTACCTCCTCTGATTCGGGCTCAATAGCCTGCGCTGTCTTGAACTGCTCTTCAGCTTTCTTTGGGTCGTGCTTGACGGTATAAAGCTGACCGAGCACCATGCGGTCTTCCACGCTTCGGGGCGTCAGGGAAACAATCTTTTCAAACTCTGCGATTGCCAGGTCGAGCACGTTGCCCGAAGGGGACGAAGAGGAAACCGTGTTCGAGGCGTCGCTCAGTTGGCGGAGGTAAATGCGGCCCAGCAGCTTGTGTGCGTCCACATCGTCGGGCGAGTTCTTGAGCAGGCCGCGGGCCGTAGCCTCGGCTTCGTGCATGCGGCCGCTCCTGAAGTAGAGGTCGGCCAATCCGTCATTCAACTGCGGAGAAGTTGGGTCCGCATTGATCGCGGATTTGTACTCCTCAACGGCGAGGCGTGCGTCCTCGGCGTTACCGGTCTCGCCGGCTTCGCTTTCGTAGATATTCGCCAGCCCGACATGGAAATACGCCGCGGCGCGATCCGGAATGGACGCCACCGGCGCCGCAGAGGCAGCTTGAGGCGTACTCGCGGCAGGTGCCTTTGCCGCAGTGGTTTGCGCGTGAGCGGACAAAACCGCTGCAAGAAACACTGCGGAGGCGGTAGCGGACAGCCAGAGGAGATTCAAAGAAGTTTTTGGTTTCATCATCCAGGGATTTCCCTGCCAATTCAGTGAATTTCAAACTAAAAACCGACCCAACTCACTGTCCGGCAGCCTTGGCAGCCGATAGGAGAGGCGCTGCCTGTTGTTAAAGACGATTTTACCTGCGATTGGTCTCAAAGTAGCGACGGGAAGCGGGTTTTTCTGAGATTCGGCGCACAACCCATCGAACTGGTTCAGCTTCTGACCCTTGCCTCCGGAGATTCCAGACTCCGTGCCAGCCCTAGCTCGTCGATAGCACCTGAAACGCCAGACTCAGTGCCGGAAGTGACGAACCCCGGTAAAGACCATAGCTACGCCCAGGGCGTCGGCAGCGTCAATCACCTTCTGGTCGTTGACTGAGCCGCCAGGTTGAATCACGGCGGTGGCTCCAGCCGCAGTGACCGTTTCAAGCCCATCGGGGAAGGGAAAGAAGGCGTCCGAGGCGGCGACGCAGTCCCGGAGCGGCAGCACAGCCTTCATTGCGCCGAACCGGGCGGCATCTACGCGGCTCATCTGTCCTGCGCCTACGCCCAGGGTCTGGCCGTCCCTGGCGTAGACGATGGCGTTCGACTTGACGTGCTTGCAGACGCGCCACGCAAACAGCAGGCTGCGTAGTTCCTCGGCGGTTGGGGATCGCTTTGTGACGGTTTTCAGCTCGGACTCATTCACCCGCGCCGTGTCGGCGTCTTGCAACAGGAGCCCGCCGGAGACGTGTTTGACAACCGGCTTGGCCGGCGCCGCATGGACCTCGACAAGGCGCAGGTTCTTCTTCGCGGCAAAGCGCTGAAGGGCCTCCTCGGTGAAGGCAGGCGCGGCGATGGCTTCGACAAAGAGCTTGGCGATCTCCTCGGCCGCTTGGCCGTCGACTGGGCGATTGATGCCTATGACGCCGCCAAAAGCAGAGACGGGGTCGGCGGCCAGGGCCTTTTGGTAGGCCTCAAGTATCGTTGTGCCGGTAGCTGCGCCGCAGGGATTGGTGTGCTTGACAATGATGACCGCAGGCTCGGGAAACTCCTGCGCCAACTCCCAGCAGGCGTCCAGATCAACGAGGTTGTTGAAGCTCAGTTCTTTGCCCTGCAATTGCCGTGCGCCTGCAATGCCCAATCGCGAGCCATCGGCATAGAGTGCTGCGCGCTGGTGCGGGTTCTCGCCATAGCGCAGGGACTGGGCAAGTGGCAGGTTGATGCGGAGGGTTGAAGGCAGGCCCTTGGCAGAGGGTGTGGCCGATTCGGCAGGCAAAGGCGCCTGCTCGATTGTGTCCAGCGTGTTGGCGATTGCGGTGTCGTAGGCCGCAGTCGTGGCAAAGGCCTGCTTCGCCAATCGCCATCTCGTCTCGCGCGAAAGGGCAGCGCCGTGGGCGCCTTCCATCTCACGGACTAGATCTGGGTAGTCCGACACACGCGTGACGATTGCAACGTCTTCAAAGTTTTTTGCCGCGGATCGCACCATGGACGGTCCGCCGATGTCGATGTTCTCGATCAGATGGCCGAAGGCGACGCCGGGTTGCGCAGCAGTCTTCTCGAAGGCATAGAGGTTCACCACCACCATGTCGATGGGCTGGATGGCGTGCTGAGCAACTGCCGCTTCATGCTCGGCGTTGCCGCGTATGTAGAGGAGTCCACCATGCACCAGTGGGTGCAGTGTTTTGACACGGCCATCGAGCATCTCCGGGAAGCCGGTCAACTCGCTGATATCCTTCACCGAAAGGCCAGCCGATCGGAGCGCCGAGGCCGTTCCTCCGGTGGAGATTAGCTCGACACCGAAGCTTGTGAGCGCGCGGGCAAAGTCAACCAGGCCGGTTTTGTCTGTAACGCTGAGTAAGGCTCGCCGGATTGGCTTGATTCCAGTGACAGATTCGCTCACGAAGACTGCTCCTTGCTGTTATGTGGATTCAGGGTATGCCGCATCGCATTGCGGTAGATGGTTGCAAGCCGTGCCATGGCCCATCTCCAGAGTACAACGAGGCGTCGCGGCAACCAGCAGGTGGAAAAGCCGGCCAAATTGCGTGAATGACCTGGTCTGATTTCGGATAACCTACGGAGCTTTGAGAAATGCTTTAGAGTTATTCCATGGGCAGTTATCCCCCTCCAAATCCCTCCCAAGAAATAGTGCATGAGGAGGACTTCGCGCAGCCTGAGGTTTTGCCTCCAACTGCCGGAACGATGGAGTCACAGCCTGTCCGTCGATCGCGTTCCCGATGGCTTGGCGCCCCCGCCACATATCTGCTGGTGGGGATCAATTGCGCCGTGTTTCTGTGGATGGTCTGGCGCGGCGTAAGCCCAATGAATCCGACCGTCGATCAGCTCATGCACTTTGGCGCGGATAACGCTGGGTACGTGCTGGTGAGCGGGGAGTGGGCGCGTATCGTCACTGCAATGTTCGTCCACGTAGGGTTTCTGCACCTCGCAACGAACATGTGGTGCCTGTGGAATCTGGGGCTGCTCGCCGAGCCGCTTATGGGCTCAATGGGCGTTCTAGCGGTCTATATTCTCACCGGCGCGGCGGGCAACCTGCTCTCGACCCTTGCGAACTGGATTTCGTCGCGTGCGGATTGGGTCACTCTCCACGATCTAGGGGTCTTTCCGGCCGGAGCTGGCGCTTCCGGCGCGGTTTTTGGCATCGCAGGCGCCCTAATTGTGTTGTTGAAGTCGAATCTGTTGCCAGTGCCGCCCAGCGAACTGAAAAAGCTTCGCCGGTCGGTAATTTACTTTGCGGCCATCAACCTTGTGATTGGTGTTTCGATTAGCGTCGGCAACATGGCACTCCACTCCGGCCTCAATATTGACAACTGGGCACATGTGGGCGGTTTCAGTTGCGGCCTGCTGTTTGCCGCACCGCTCGTTCCCCGGCTTGGTTCGCCCCGCAGGCAGTTTAACTTCCGGCTGCGGGTGGCCATCGGCATGGTGGTGGGCATTCTGGTACTCTTCGGCTTTTACCTGGCCCAGCTCCCGCGGGAAGCCATATCGGGTTAGCGGACGGCAGTCGCAGCAAACTTCTTTACCATCGCCAGTAGCAGCTTCCGGTCGCTTTCGTTCAGATTTGACGAGTAACGGCGAATTTGCGTGAGGAAGCGCAATTCCTCATCGTTGAGCTTCTGCGTGTTGAACTGGTGGTTCAGCGAATCATCGGCAAAGAACTGGGCAATGGGCAGGTCGAGGGCCGTGGCGATCTTCGACAACGTGTCGAGCGAAGGCACGGTGTGGCCGTTTTCCACGCGGGACAGGTAGCAGCGCAACAGTCCCGTCTTCTTTTCGATGTCTCCCTGGGAAAGACCTTTTTGCAGCCTATGCGCGCGAATCGTTGTTCCGATCTTCATGGAGGATTGCTCTCTATCCGCTGGCCTCGGGTTTACTCCCTAGCCAGCTATCAAAAGATTATTGACTTAATAGTTAACATGCTCGGCGACGGAATGCAAGTGTGAATCTCACCATTCAGTGGCCCTGTATCTTCCCATCAAATTGTCCAGGAAAACCGCGCTCAAGAAACCCGCAATCAAAGGCGCTTCACCATCCACTCGAGCTGACGAACCGGGTTGTCGTTGTAACAGGGGCAGGGTTCGAAGCCCATGGAAAGATAGAGCCGGTGGGCGGTTGCCATTACGGCGGGAGCGGTATCCAGATAAACGGCCGTGCGCCGGGCCTCAATAGCACGTTGAATCACCGCTTGAGTCAGAATCCGGCCCAGGTTCAGGCCGCGCGTCATTGGACGAACCCAGAGCCGCTTCAGCTCCCATGCATCCGCCGCGACGGTGGCAGGAACCGCGCGCCAGCCCACGAATCCCGCAGGCTGGTCGTCTACTCGCGCCAAAAGGCAGCCACCCTGCTTTTCGAGGTAGGAGAAGGGCAATTGCGCGACTTCTTCTTCGAGTGTCCCGAAACAAAAGCCGGCAGACTCCGGGTGGGAGATGACAAATTTGCCGTATTCCAGCAGCAACTCCCTCGCCGCGCTCAGGGTTTCAGCGGAGCTATTGGCAGTGATTTCTTCCAGATAAATGGCTTTGGTGGTCGTCGGCTGGGCATCCATGCCTAAGTGTACGATCAGGCTCGGGGCTGTCGCCTTGGTAAACCTCAGCGGCTACTGAGCCGTCTGACTCAATACGAGTGCTGGGTGCGCTGGAGAAGAAATGAAGCAGGCGGCGAGCTGGTTGATTGCGGCGGGGATGGTAGTGTGCGGCTCGCTGGGCGGCGCGCAGTCTGCCTCTGGCGGTGCTGCTCCGGCCTCTGCTCAAAGCGCGCCAACATCTCCCGGTGCGAACCCATCAGCGGCAACACCCACGTCTCAGAGCTCCGCAATGCCTGTCACCCAAAGGTCCGCGGACCCGTCCATAACCGGCGGCAAGCTTCATGGCTTGGTCAAGAGCGGGAATACTCCGCTTCCCGGCGTCACGGTGACCGCCCAAAACACCCTGACCGGCAAACGCTACTCCACAACAACCGACATCACGGGCGCATGGCTGCTGAACATTCCGCAAAATGGCCGCTATGTCGTGCGGACCCAGTTCGCGGCCTTCGCTCCTGGCTCACTGGAGGCCCTTTTCAACGCGACCAGCATCCACGACCAGGCGCTGACATTCTCACTGATACTTGCCTCGCGGGCAGCCGCGCAGCAGGAGCAGGAGGCTCGCCAGGAAGGCGCCAGCGGAGCAGTGAGCAGCGCAGCAGCCGAAGCAATTCGCCAACTTGCGACCAATGGCACGCAGACGTTGAGTCTGATGAACGCAATGAGCGGCGAAACCGAGAATCAGCAGGGAACTGGCGGCGCTGCAGGAGCCGCACTTCCGTCGGTAGCAGGGAATTCAGATTTTGGAGGAGAGTCCGTTGCTTTTAGTGGTCAGGCTGGGCAAGTGAGCCCGCTCGCCGGGGTCGATATGGACCGGATTCGCGATGCTATCGAGACAGCCCGCGCGCAGGGGGCACTGCCGCAGGGCGGAGGAGGGCTGTTTGGCGGAGGGGGGGGATTTGGCGGAGGTGGCTTTGGTGGCGGCTTCGGCGGCGGAGGATTTGGCGGTGGGCGAGGCAATTTCAGAGGTTTCAATCCAGGGCAACCGCATGGCGCCATTTTCTGGATGGGCAGCAACTCTGCGCTGAATGCGGAGCCCTTCGCGTTGAACGGCCAGCCGCAGATTCAGCCCGCCTCGGGCACCAATCGCTTCGGCATCACCTTCATGAGCGCGCCCTACATTCCTCACCTGACCAAGCCGAGCGGCAAGGACACTTTGTTCCTCACGCTCTCGGGTTCGCGCAGTTCGAATCCGCTGGATGAGTACGCGACCGTCCCATCGGATCCGGAGCGGGGTGGTGATTTTTCAGCCGCAGGCCTGGCTCCGATCTACGATCCGACGACGGGCCAGCAGTTCATGTCGAACGGCGTGGGCAACATCATTCCGGGAACGAAAATCACATCCCAGGCAACGGCGCTGCTCAAGTATTTTCCTGAACCGAACCTTGCTTCAACATCGAATGCCAGCGGGTACAACTACCACGAACTGACGACCGCTCAGACAAACTCGACCCAGCTCGGCGTTCGATACATGAGGAGTCTGGGCAAGAACGCAACGCTTCTGGGTGGCGGACGCGGTGGCGGCGGCGGTGGCGGACGTGGCGGTGGAGGCGGAAGGAATCAAAACCAGGGTCTCCGGCAGAGCATCAATTTCAACTACAACTGGTCAGACAGTGCGGCTGACAACGTGAACATCTTTCCCCAGCTCGGCGGAAAGAACTCGAGCCACTCGAACAGCCTGCAGGCGGGCTACACGATCGGGTACAAGAAGTTCACCAATGTTCTGAACGCCAACTGGAATCGCAGCACGAGCCAAACGATGAACTTCTTCACGAACGGTGTGGACATCGCGACCAACCTGGGCATTCTCGGGCCGGACGGTCCGCTCAACACGCTTCCCACAAACTACGGCATTCCGAGCGTATCGCTCGGGCCGGTCCAGGGGCTGAATGAACTGCAACCAACCTTCTCGCTGTCGCAGACAATCTCACTGAGCGAATCCCTGAGCTGGATTCACGGAAAGCACAATTTCCGTTTCGGGGGCGATTATCGCCGCGTGCACCGCAACTTCCTTGGGGGGTCCAACTCGACCGGCAGTTTCACTTTCAGCGGAAAATTCACCGAGGATGCAGCGCTGGATCCTACGACCGGCTCGGCTTTGGCTGATTTCCTGCTCGGGCTTCCGCAGGAGACGACCATCGACGCGCCAACATCGAAGAGCTATCTGCGCGACAACGTGTGGGACCTTTTCGCCCAGGACGATTGGCGCGTGCGGCCCAGCTTAACGCTGAACCTTGGCCTGCGTTACGAGTTTTTTGCGCCGTATACCGAGAAGTACGGCCGGCTCTCTGTGGTTGACACCAACCCTGCGGACGGTTTTACGCAACTCGCCGAGTTTCAATCTGGCAGTACAGCGCCGTTTGCGGGTGGGGCACTGCCGGCGTCGCTGGTCTATCCGTTTCATCTCGCGCTTGCGCCGCGCCTGGGCTTGGCATGGCGCGTCCCCAAGCTCAAGCAGATGGTGGTGCGTGCGGGCTATGGCATGAACTACACCGTCGGCCAGTATGGCAGCTTTGCGTCAACGGCTTCTCTGCAGCTCATGGCCCTGCAGCCGGGCTTTGTAAACGAACAGACCAACGAGGCGACACAGCCGGGGCAGTTTACGCTGGCCAACGGATTCCCCACAACGCCGACTTCTGGCACGCTGGGTAGCTATTCTGTCGATCCGCACTATCGGCTGCCTTACGTGCAGGCCTACAACATCGATGTGCAGAAGACACTGCCCTGGGGCATTGTGCTCAACGTGGGATACAACGGAACAATGGGCTCACGGCTCGATGTGAAGAGCACGCCACGGCGAAGCCTGAGCAGCCCAGACACCAACTACAACGCGGCCACCGGGCTGCCGTATGCAACATTTACGTACGATCAGGCGGCTGGGTTTTCGCGCTTCAACGCCGGCACACTGCGCGTGAACAAGCGGCTCACGGGGGGCGTCTCACTGGGGGCTAACTACCAGTACTCTCACTCAATTGACGACGCATCGGGCACTGTTCAGAACTGGCAGGACATCCCTGGCGAGGAGGGAAACTCGAGTTTCGACGTGCGCCATAAAGTGAGCGGGAACTATCTCTATGAACTTCCCTTTGGCAAGGACAAGCGGTGGGTCACGAGCGGGGTGGGCTCGCACATTCTCGAGGGGTTTTCAATCTCCGGCTCATACACGTTTGCCACAGGTACGCCTCTGACGCCCTACTATCCGGCGGCTGTCTCCGACGTTGCCCGCGGCGTTGCCGGAACTCTGCGCCCTGACCATGTTTCGGGCGTCTCGCCCACAGCGGGAGGCGGCACAAAGACCGAGTGGTTCAACGTGTCCGCCTTCACTCAGCCCACGCCTGACGTCTTTGGCAACGCCTTCGGCAACGTCTCGCGCAACTCCATTATGGGGCCGGGGATTGTGCAAAACAACATGTCTCTTTCCAAGACGATGCAACTCGGTGATACGCGCAGCATGGAGATTCGCGCCACGGCCAACAATGTATTCAACACTGTGCAGTATGCGGGCGTGGGCACCAGCCTGACCTCGCCCACTGCGGGCCAGGTCACATCGGTGGCATCGATGCGCAGTTTCAATTTCACGGCGCGGTTCAGATTCTAGGAGCAGCGAGTCAGCCGCGCGCCGGACGCGCGTAAAGGCAAGTCGGCAAGTCAGCAGAACAGTCGAGGCGAGGGCATGAAGCAACGCATACAGAGGATCGGGGCAGCAGTCGCAGTGCTGGCGTTGATGTTGCCTGCGAGCCGTTCTTCGCTCGCCCAGACCGCTCAATCCGCGTCCGCGCCAAAGGCCGGGGCAGCGCAGGTGTCGAGCACGCCGCAAGGCGGCTTCGTGTTGAAGATGAATGGCGAACTTGTGCTGACGAACGTGGTCCCGCGAGATGCAAAGACGGGCGAGGTCGTGCTCGGTCTCAAACAGAGCGACTTCACCATCCTCGAGAATGGCAAGCCCCAGCGAGTCGATACATTTGATTTTGAGACAGTGGACAAAGCAACTCCGTTGAACGAGGCAACAGTGAGCGGTCTCGCCATCGGCGCCACAGGGCCAGGATCAAAGGCCGTTGTTGCGAAGCCTGAGGATTTGCGCAATCACCGGCTGATCGTCATGTTCTTTGATCTGACCTCGATGCAGCCGGAAGACCTCGATCGAAGTGTCCTGGCTGCGCAGGAGTTCCTCAAGAGCAAGATGCAGCCTGCGGACCTGGTGGCGCTGGTTTCGCTCGGTGACACGCTCAAGGTGGACCAGGATTTTACCGCCGACAAGCAGGCGCTGATCAATGAGGTTGCGGTCTACAACGGGACAGAAGGGCAGGGCTTTGCCCAGGGGGCAACGGCCAATACCAACCAGGTGGAAGACACCACGGGATACACGCCGGACGAGAGCGAGTACAACGACCTGAACACTGATCGTGAACTCTTCGCGTTGCGGGCAGTCTCTAAATCGCTGGAGAAGATCACAGAGAAGAAGTCGCTTCTGTACTTCTCCGGCGGCATCTCTCGCGATGGCATCGAGAACCAGGCTTCGCTTCGCTCGGCCATCAACGCGGCGGTACGCGCCAACCTTGCCATTTACAGCGTCGACACACGCGGCCTGCAGGCGGTCTCTCCGCTCGGCGATGCGTCGACGGGAAGCTTGCGCGGCAATGGCGCTGCAAACGGCGGCGCTCTGATGAACAACATGAACGCCAATTTTGCCTCGCAGGAGGTGATGGCTACCCTCAGCACCGATACCGGCGGCAAGGCGTTCTTTGACTCGAACGACTTTGCGCCGGCCTTCGCGCAGGTGCAGCGGGATACGTCGGCCTACTACGCCATTGGATTTCGCAGCACAAATCCGGCGCGCGATGGCAGGTTCCGCAAGCTGACGATCAAAATCAATCGCCCGGGAATCAAGCTGGAGTACCGTCCTGGCTACTATGCGCCTGCGGACTTCCAACACGCAGCCCGCGAGGACCGCGAACAGGAACTGAACGAAGAGTTGGCCAGCGACCTGCCGGCTACGGACATGGCCGTCTACATGGATGCGCTCTACTTCCGGCTCGATGACAATCGGTTCTTCGTTCCCGTTTCGCTCATCGTGCCCGGCTCGCAGATTCCTTTTGTGAAGGGCGGCGATAAGGATAAGGCGACCCTCGACATCATTGGCTCAGTGATCGACGAAGTGAACCGGCCCATAGGCCACGCGCGCGATACCGTGAAACTGAATCTCGATCCAACGCTTCAAGCGCGGCAGAAGAACATCCAATACACAACCAGCTTTAACCTGCCGCCCGGCAAGTACAGGTTGAAGTTCGTGGTGCGCGAGAACCAGACGGGCCGGATGGGGTCGTTTGAAGCCGAGATCACGCTGCCCGACATGAAGAAGTGGCCATTGAAGATGAGCTCAATTCTGTTGGCATCCTCCCGCGTGCCCAGCAAGAAGACAACTCCGCTGGTGCGCGAGGGTCAGGAGTACGTGCCCAACATCAGCCACGTCTTCCGCCAGGATCAGCATCTCTACCTGTATTACGAGATTTACGACCCAACGCGCGAGAAGGCAGGCGAGAATCAGCCCAAGGGGACCAAGCCCGGAATCAGCCTTCTGAGCAGTCTCGAGCTGATCCAGGGCGCGACCAAAGTCTACGAGACGCCGCTGGTGCAGGCTAAGGCGATCAACGTGGAGGGCAGGGATGCAGTGGCGATCGAACTTGATGTTCCGCTTACCGGGCTCAAGGCGGGGCAATACCTATGCCAGTTGAACGTGATCGATGATGCGGGCGGGAGCTTTGCATTTCCGCGGTTTGCAGTGCTGGTCAAACAGCCGGCCGCCGTGTCAGGCTCGCCAACGCCGGCAGCCGGAACCGGAACCGAGTAAGCGGCTGTGATGAGAATGGGCTCTGCCGCACTCGATCAGGAGGAGCGGCAAAACCCATTCTTGTCTCGTTTCTGGTTTGTCTTGCGCCTACCTGTTGCCGGTGACGAGGCGGAAGAGAAACACAAGGATGATGGAGCCGGCGGTGGCAACGAGAATTGTCGCGATCATTCCGTAGTGAACACCCAGGCCGAGGTGACGAGCAATAAAGCCGCCCACTAACGCGCCTGCAATGCCGATAATGATGTCAACGAAGAAACCGTAGCCGCTGCCTTTCATGATCTTGCCGGTTGCCCAGCCGGCGATGAGTCCAACAACGATCCACCAAAGAATAGGCATATGCATGACACTCTCCTTTTTGAGTTGAAGCGATTCAGATCAGGGGATAGGTGGTGCGAGAATAGACGACGCGCGCAGGCCGTTCTTTTGCCCGAACGGCTTTATATCATGGATGCTTCAGGGCTGGCCATCGGAGTTTTCTGACAGCTTTTCCAAGGGGTAGGGGCAATGGCGGCAGCCGGAGCCGCAACACACGCCGCGCTTGAGGTGGTAGGCCGCGGTGAACACGAGGTTTGGGCCGTCAAAGTAGAAGTCTTCTGGCTCAAGTGCAGCGGACGCGTTGGGCTGGGGAGCTGTGCTGCCTTCCATGCTTCTATTGTCTCTTCATTGGGCGGGTGGGGGAAGGCTCGCGCGCAATAGGTAGAATTGAAGTATGAGCCTGACTGCCGAAGAACGCGCGCGGCGCATCAAAATCGTTCTCTTTGACGTGGACGGCGTACTGACCGATGGAGGCATCTGGATTGTTCCGGTGCCCCTGGCTGCGCCGGACGGAACCGTTTCAACGCGGATGGTCGAGGTGAAGGGCTTCAGTGCGCACGACGGTGCGGGGATGACCCTGGCCCGCCTTGGCGGCATGAAGCTCGGCGTTATCACCAAGCGGATTAGCGAGACTGTAGCGTTGCGCATGCGCGATCTGAAGATTGAGTTTGTGTACCAAGGGGAAGCGTTCAAGATGAGGCCGGTGCGCGAGATCATGAAGAAGGAAGGCGTGACCCTCGATGAGATCGCGTACGTGGGGGACGATGTGATCGACCTGCCCGTGATGCGGCAGTGCGGGTTCGCGGTTGCGGTGGCCAATGCGCGCCAGCAAGTAAAGGACGAGGCGCACTACGTCACCCCACACCGTGGTGGAGACGGAGCGGGGCGCGATGCGATTGAGTTCATTCTCAAGGCAAAGGGCGTGCTTGAGAAGTGCCTTGAGGCATCAATCGATGAGGGCAATCCTCTGCCGCCGTCGATGGACATTGGCAAAGGTGGCGACCTGAAGTGAGCATGACGACTGAGAAGAAAAAGGCGGTGGTGTTGTTGAGCGGTGGGTTGGACTCGGCCACGGTGTTGGCGATTGCGCGCAGCCAGGGGTACGAACTCTACGCATTGTCGTTCTCCTATGGTCAGCGCCACATCTTTGAGCTCGAAGCGGCGGCCCGCGTTGCATCTTCAACCGGCGTCGCAGACCATCGCACGGCGGTGGTCGACCTCCGGGCATTTGGCGGCTCGGCACTCACGGCTGAAATTGCCGTTCCCAAGGGTCGCACCAGCGGCGAGATGTCGCACGGAATTCCCATCACATACGTTCCTGCGCGCAACACAATCTTTCTGGCGTTTGCGCTTGCCTGGGCGGAGGTGCTTGGCGCGAGCGACATATTCATCGGCGTAAATGCGCTCGACTATTCCGGCTATCCGGACTGCCGGCCGGAGTTTATTGAAGCGTTCGAGCGGATGGCGAACCTGGCAACGAAAGCCGGCGTGGAAGGATGTCAGGCGTTGAAGATTCACACGCCGCTGATCGCGATGTCCAAGGCGGAGATCATTCGCAAAGGCGTCGAGCTCGGCGTGGACTATGGCCTGACGAGCAGTTGCTACGATCCCTCACCGAGCGGTGAACCATGCGGCAGTTGCGACTCGTGCCTGCTGCGCCAAAAGGGATTCGGGGAGAATGGCATCGAGGATCCGCTTAGATGCAGTTCGTAGTTCTTAGTTCACAGTTCCGTTGTGGACTCGTTCATGAAGTCAGCCGATTAAGAACGCGCTGAAAGCTGAAGGCTGAAAGCTGGTCTCTATGAGTTACGCGGTGAAGGAGATCTTTTACACCCTGCAGGGTGAGGGCATGCAGGCGGGGCGTGCAGCGGTCTTTTGCCGGTTCGCGGGCTGCAATCTCTGGTCGGGCCGCGAGGCAGATCGTGCTTCTGCAATTTGTCGGTTTTGTGACACGGAGTTTATTGGTGTGGACGGGTTGGGCGGTGGGCG
>PMXB01000302.1 GCA_003165935.1 Acidobacteriaceae bacterium
ACGATGGTGGTGTAACTGAGCTGTTCCTCGAGCTGCTTCAAGCTGGCCTGACTCTGCTGCACCTGGGCGCGGGCCTGTTTCAACTTGGCGTTATCGACGCCGATCTGCGCTTTGGCTGAATCGCGCCGGGTAAGGGCAGCCAGATAGTCCCTGTTCGCGTCGTCCAGAACTTGCCGGCTCACGATGCCTTCCTTCTGCATCTCAATGTTGCGATCGAGCGTGGCCTTGTACATAGGCAGGTCGGGGGCCGCGGCATTCACTCTGTCCTGGGCGATGTTGGCCTGGTAGGTGGACACGTTGGCCTCGGCGGCGCCAAGTTGTGCCCGCTGCGCATCGACCTCGGCCTGAATTTCCTGCTGGTCGAGCTGCGCCAGTTGCTGGCCCTTCTTGACGTGGTTGTTAATGTCCACAAAGAGCTTTTGCACGATGCCGGAGGCCTTGGACTTGACTTCGACCTTGGTAATGGGCTGGATCTTGCCCGTGGCCACGACCGAGCGCGCTACGTCGCCGCGTGTGACTGTGGCGATACGGTTGAGATCGATTTGCGTGCCCTTGACCAGGCGTGTGAGGGCAAAGCCCGCAACCACCACAACCAGCACTACCCCGATTCCCATCCAGATCCAGAAGCGCTTGCTCTTTCGCGACGCAGCCACCAGGTACCTCCCACGACGTGCGGAGAGCCGCAGCTCCCGAACCCTTCAACATAAATGAAATGTCGAAGCCAGCCCACGGAAATGATGCAACTCCAGGGGTAACCAGGAGGTTTCGCACCGCTCCACCCGCGGGGCGGAACGGCCCAAGGCTGCGCCGAGTTCCTGCTGCATCTTCATACGCAATGTTTGACAGGTTAGTTCCGGCGACGCGGAGAAGGGCTGAATGCAATCAGTATGCCGCATTCGCTGACCTCTGTCGGGATGCTATTCTCACAGGCGAGATGCACGGTCTCCCACTGCTGCAATTTGTCGCCGTGGCCATGCTGATTCTGGCCAACGCCTTTTTTGTGGCTGCGGAGTTCGCGCTGGTGTCGATACGCGATACGCAGGTGGAGCGGATGCTGGCGGGGGGCGTGCCGGGAGCTCGGGCAGTGCGCAGGCTTCAGCACGATCTGGATGATTTTTTGCCTGCGGTGCAGTTGGGGGTGACGCTTTGCTCGCTGGTACTGGGCTGGATCGGCGAGCCATTGGCGGCATCGGGGGTGCTTTGGGTGTTGGAGGTGTTGCCGGAGCCGCCTGCTCATTCGGCGCTGTATGCGCACGGGATCGCGATTGCCGCGCTGGCGTTGGGATTCGTTCTGATCACATATTTTCAGGTGGTGGTGGGGGAACTGGTGCCGAAGGCGCTGGCGCTGCGGCGGGCTGAGGCGCTGGCGGTGGCGGTGGCTCCGCCGATGCTGGTGTTCATTGCGGTGGTGCGGCCTGGGGTGCGGCTGCTGAAGGGCTCGGCAGCGGCGATATTGCGGGGGTTTGATATTCCGCTGACGGAGCGGGCGGCGGTTCATTCGCCGGAGGAGTTGAAGCTGATTGCCTCAGCGGCGCGGCGGATGGGGTTGCTGCCGAAGTACCAGGAGACTTTGATTCACAGGACACTGGAACTGGATGAGGTGACGATTCGCGAGATCATGACGCCGAGGCAGAAGATCTTCTCGCTGCCTTCAAACTTGCTGGTGGAAGAGGCGAGCGGTCAGGTGATTGAGCATATGCACTCGCGGGTTCCGGTATACGACGAAGCGCAGGGACCGGAACATATTGTGGGGGTGGTGTATTCGAAGGATCTTTCGCGATTGATGTACTTCAGGCGGACGCAGAAGCAAACGATGACGGCGTATCTCGATTTGAGATTGAACCAGGTGATGCGCGATGTGCTGGTGGTGCCGGAGACGAAGTCAACGCTGGATTTGATTCGGGAGTTTCAGCAGCGGCGGCGGCACATGGCGATCGTGGTGGACGAGTATGGATCGACGGTGGGGCTGGTGACGGCGGAGGACGCGATTGAGCAACTGACGGGCGAGCTTGAGGATGAGTTCGACTCGCCGTCGGTACCGGTGCTGACTACTGCGTCGGGCGCGCTGGTGATGGATGGGGGAGTGAATCTGCGCGACCTGGAGACGCAGATGCAGTGGGTGCTGCCACGGGACGGAGGCGTGGAGACGCTGGCGGGTTTTCTACTTATCCGGCTGGGGCATATACCTCGCGAGGGCGAGAGTGTGGTTTTTGAAGGGCGGAGGCTGACGGTGATGGAGATGGATCAGAGGAGAATTGCGAAGGTGCGGGTGGAGCCGGAGGAAGAGGCGGGTGGGAATAGCTCGCTGGACGGAGTGCAAGGGGAGTAATGGTCTCCCATCCATTCGCGAAATGCGCGAATGGATGGGGCACAGCCTGCCGCCCACTCATCGCGATGAGGCTGCGATGAATGGGGCACAGTACACTTCCGACGTCAGGCGAGGGTGGGTTGGGCGAGGGGTTGTTCGACGGGTTCGACGTCGACGCCGACTTTTAGGGCGTGAGAGCCGCCGCCGAGGATTAGGCCACGGAGGGGGCTGACGTCGCTATAGTCGCGGCCCCAGGCGAGGGTGATGTGATCGCCTGAGGGCTCACAGTTGTTGGTGGGGTCGAGGTCGATCCAGACGGGGCCGGATGAGTCGGAGCCGGAATGGTTAGATGACTCGCTGGGACAGTAGACGGAGAGCCATGCGTGGGAGGCATCTGCGCCGACGAGGCGCTGTTTGCCGGGGGGCGGGATAGTGCGCAGGTAGCCGCTGACGTAGCGGGCGGCGAGGCGCAGAGAACGCAGGCAGGCGATCTGGATTTGGGCGAAGTCCTGACAGACGCCGACACGCTTGGTGAAGACTTCTTCAACAGTGGTGGAGACGTTGGTGGATGCTGACTTGAACTTGAAGTCGGCGTTGATGCGGGTGGTGAGTTCGAGAAGCGCTTCGCGCAAGGGGCGGCGCGGCGTGAAGGACTGGAGCGCGTAGTCNNGCTGAGGACTTCGACGAAACTGTGTGAGCGGACGAGCAATTCGCGATGGGAGCTCTGGATGGAAAAGATCTGGTGAGTATTGCCGAAGTAGTCGGCGCGTTCGATGAACATGGCCGGGTTGGGCGTGATGTTGAGGTCGAACTCGAGGACATGCTGGTGAGGCAGCTCGCGCGGACGGAGGCAGGCGACGTGGTTGGCCACGTCGACGGGATAGCTGTACCGGTAATGGGTCTGGTGAGTTATCCGGTACATCACTCTCCGATTTTAATGGGTAGCACGCTGACGTGACTGAAGTAGCGAGCGGTGAGGTTTCGCGACCAGGAGAGGAGCACCTGCTCGAGATCGTCGAGGAAGCCGCGGAGGAGCTTGAAGCCGGCGCCCTGGGACTGCTTTTCGGCGTTGGGCAGGGGATAGTGGAGCTTGCCGAGATCGAAGCTGCGGAGAGCGATGACCGCTTCGCGCATGGTTTCAAGATCGGCAGGGACGTGGCGTGGGAGCTTTTGATATAGCTCGACCAGCTTGGCGAGCTGAAAGTCGAGGGAGCGGGGGTTGGCGCGGGCCTTGAGGAGCAGATCGAGAACGGGGAGCGGCTGGAGGGTGGTGTAGTAGCGGGCGCGATAGGTCATGGAACAGTCGGCGGCCTCGAGCATTTGCTCAAGCAAGGGCCAGTCGGATTCGCCGAAGGGCTGTGCCATCTGACGAAGCTGGCGACAGAGGGAGAGTCCGCGCTCGAGGCGGCGGCCGATGGAGAGAAAGTGCCAGCCGGGACCGCGATGGATGTTTTCACGCTCGAGGCCGGCGAAAGAGGCGAGAAGCTCCATGCAACTGGAGAGGGTGAGGGGATAGTCGTCGAGGGTTTGGGCCTCCTCCGGCAAAATCGAGCGGAGCTTGTTGAGGAGGTGGACCATGTCGAGCGAGAGGCGCTCGCGAACTCTGTTGCCGGCCTGGTAGGCATGTTCGATTGACCAGGCGAGCCCGTCGACGCGGTCGTGGTCGGAGAGGACGGAAAGAAGCTCCTGCTGGAAGCGCAAGGGAAGCGTGCGCGCGTTTTTGTCCTTTGGCAGCTTGCTTTCGCTCAAGCCCAGGGCGCTGTAGAGGCGGACGAGACACTGGAGCTCGTTCCAGCCTGCGTGAGGAAAGCGGGAGACGACGGTGCGCAGGACGCGGGTGGCGACTTCGGATCGTTCGACGTAACGGCCGAGCCAGAAGAAGTTGAGGCCGGTCTTGGAGGGGAGCGGGGGCGTATCGTGGCGCAGCTCGATGGGGACGTTGCGCGGGCGGAGAAGGCTGAAGCGGTCGACGGGCTCGTCGGAGAGGACCCATGCGTCTTTGCTGTGTCCGCCGCGCTGCATGGAGACGACCTGTCCATCTTCGCCGGCGACACGGACGAGACCGCCGGGCATGACGGTCCAGCCGTTGCCGGTGTTGAGGACGTAGGTGCGGAGGACGAGAGGGCGGGATTCGAGTGAGCCGCCTTCCCAGACGGGGAGACGCGAAAGCGTGATCTGCTCCTGAGCGACGAAGGCGTGGGGCTCGGCTTCAATACGCGCGGTGAGTTTTGCGCGGGCTTCGGCGTCGAGATTGGCAGCGAAGACGGGCTCCATCTTGTGAGAAGGGAATGCAGGCTTGAGCACCACGGAGTCGAGATTGTTGAGGACCCATTTGCGCGGGGAGGGTTGACCGCACCACCAAGTGGCGACGGAGGGAAGGAGAAGCTTTTCGCCGCGCAGAGCCTGGCAGAGGCCGGGCAAGAAGGGCATGATGGAGGCCGACTCGATGACGCCACTGCCAAGGGCGTTGGCGATGCGCACGTTGCCGGCGAGAACCGCGTCAACGAGTCCCGGGACGCCGAGGAGGGAGTCGCCGCGGAGCTCGAGGGGGTCGCAGAAGCTGTCGTCGACGCGGCGGAGGATGACGTCGACTTTTTGCAGGCCGGTAAAGGTCTTAAGAAAGACGGCGCGATCACGGACGGTAAGGTCAGTGCCCTCGACGAGTGTGAAGCCGAGGTAGCGCGCTATGTAGGAGTGCTCGAAGTAGGTTTCGTTCAGCGGTCCGGGCGTAAGGAGGACGATGCGCGGATCGGGGACGGGGCTGAGGGCCTGGAGGGCTTCGCGTTGGGCGCGGAAGAACTGGGCGAGCAGTTGTACCTGCGAACTGTGGAAGAGGTCGGGCAGTACGTCGGCGACGATGATGCGATTTTCGAGCGCGTAGCCTGCGCCGGATGGAGCTTGTGTGCGGTCGGCCAGGACCCACCATTGGCCGTCGGGGGAGCGGGCAAGATCGACGGCGAGTAGATGGAGGTAACTGGCGGCGGGGACGGTGGCGCCGACCATGGGACGCAGGAAGTTGGGGTTGGCGAGGAGCAGTTCGGAGGGTACGAGGCCGCTTTTGACAAGCTGCTGTTCGCAGTAGATGTCTTTCAGGATTTCGCTGAGCAGGGAGGCGCGCTGGATGAGGCCGGCTTCGATCTCCGCCCACTGGTCTGGAGGAATAATGAGGGGAATCATGTCGATCTTCCAGGGGCGGTCGGAGCCCTGGGGATCGCCATAGACGTTGTAGGTGATGCCGTTCTCGCGGATGCGGCGCTCGGCGCGCGCCCAGCGGCGGGCGAGCTCGGCGGTGCCGATCTCGTTGAGCGCTTGCATGAGCGGCGCCCAGTGGGGTCGAGGTTGGCCGCCTACAGTGGCCTCGTCCCAGGGCTCTTCGTGCTGTTTCGGCGCGTGGTAGGTTTCAACCGTCATCGGGCGATCCTCAGCGAAGAGAGATGGAGTGAGGGGGGATGGAAGGCGCGAAGGGTTGAAACGCTCTCGTAGCGGAACACGATGGTTGAACGTGCAACTGTGCCGCTCACGAAGGCCTCACCGAGGGAATCCTCAAATCGAGCGTACCGGGGAAGTACGGATTCGGCTCGAGAGCGGGGAGCTTGAAGGATTCGCCCGAGGGCAAAACTTTGAAGCGTTCGGCTCTGCGGCCGGCTGCCGCGCGTTCATCTGCCGGCAGCCCCGAATACGCGGGACCTGAGGGATTGATCACATGATATAGGCACCGGGCGATGGAACGCTCGGACCATCGATCCACAAGGTCGAAGGTGAGGGGCGCGTGCACGGGGACCATGGGGAGGAGGGCGGCGCGGAGGTTGCGGGCGCGGAAACGGACGCCTGCGAACCAAGGGCTTCCGGACTCGCCGGGTTGAAGAGGAACCTGGCGGCCGTTGCAGCAGACGGCGTAGCGCTCGGGCTCTTCGACGCCTTCGAGGGTGACCTGTACGCGCTCGAGGGAAGAGTCGACGCTGCGGACGGTGCTGCCGGAGACGGACTCTTCGGCGAGAACGTTCCAAGGCTCGAGGGCTTTGCGGATTTCCATGCGGAGGGGGCCGGATTGGACGGTACCGAGGCGGGGGAAGCGGAATTCGAGATGAGCGCCGAACCATGCATCTTCAAAGGCGAAGCCTGAGGCGCGGAAGAAGGAGAGGACTTCTTTGAGGTCGCGTTCGATGACGGCGGGGAGCATGAAGCGATCATGGAGGGCAGTGCCCCAACGAACGAGGTCGCGGGTGTAAGGCTTCTTCCAGAAGGCTGCGCATGCTGCGCGGACGACGAGCATTTGGAGGAGGTTCATGCGGACGTGGGGCGCCATTTCAAATGCGCGCAGCTCGAGGAGGCCGAGCTTGAGGCCGGCGCCATCGGGCGGATAGAGCTTGTCGACACAGAACTCTGCGCGGTGGGTGTTGCCGGTGATGTCGGCGAGGAGATTGCGAAAGAGGCCGTCAAGGAGGGCGGGGCCGGGGTCTTCTTCTTTGGGGAGATTTCGGAAGGCTACTTCGAGTTCGTAGAGAGAGTCGGAGCGGGCTTCGTCGATGCGCGGGTACTGGCTGGTAGGTCCGACGTAGGTGCCGGAGAAGAGGTAGGAGAGGGAAGGATGATTCTGCCAGAAGGTAAGGAGGCTGACGAGGAGGTGGGGCCGGCGGAGCAGAGGGCTGTCAGGGACGGAAGGGCCACCAACGACGATGTGGCTGCCGCCGCCAGTGGACTGGAGATCGCCGTTGCGGGCGAATTTGCTGGTGGTGAGGCGATGTTTGAAGGCTTCTTCGTCGAGGAGGGTGTTGATGGACTCGAGCTCGTCCCAGTTTTTTGCGGGGGGCAGGTTGATTTCGAGGACGCCGGGGTCGGGGGTGGCGCTGAAGTTCTGGATGCGGGAGTCGGCGGAGGGAGCGTAGCCTTCGAGCCAGACGGGCATCCGGAGGTGGCGGCAGGTGTCTTCGACGGCGGCGATTAGGTCGAGGTAGTCGGCGAGGACGGAGAGGAAGGGCAGGAAGATGTGAAGACGACCCTCACGGACCTCTGCGCAGAGGGCGGAGCGGACGAGGACGGGAGCATCTTCTGGCTCGCGGGTGATGGGGGGAAGCGGATCGGGAGCAGGCTCGCGGTCGAACAGCTCGGGCAGGTGGGTCGGCGTGTGGAGCCTGGCTTTGTCGGCGAATGGAGCGGCGTCCATTTCGTAGGTGATATCGTCGGGCGCGACCCAGGGGACGGATTCAACGGGAATGCGGAAGCCGATGGGGGAGTCGCCGGCGGTGAGGACGAGGCGGTCGGGCTTTTCGAACCAGAGCTGGCTTGACCAGGCGAGGTGACCATTGGGCTGGCGGCGGCGGATGGGCAGGACGAAGCCTACGGGATCGGCGGACTTTGGTTCATCCACTTCGGAGTTGAAGGCGGGGAGGATGCTTTTGGTTTCGACTGAAAGGCGGCGGGCGAGGGCGGTGATGAATCGCTGTGCTTCGGAGGGACCGTAGCCGTAGTCGACTTGTTCGGCGGCGATGAGTGCGCTGTCATCCCAGATGGGCACGCCGTCGACGCGCCAGTAGCAACTTAGAATCCAGCGTGGCAGTGGCTCGCCGGGATACCACTTGCCCATTCCGTAGTGGAGGAGTGCTCCGCGGCCCATGCGCTTGCGGAGAGCTTGTACGAGTGCCATGCCGCGAATGCGTTTGTCGGGCCCGTGGGCGTCGAGATTCCACTCGGCGGCCTCGGGCTTGTCGACGCCGATATAGGTTGGTTCGCCGCCCATGGTGAGGCGCGCGTCTCCGGCATCGAGGTCTGCGTCGATGGCGTGGGCGACGGTGCGGACACGCTCCCACTCCAAGTCCGTGAGGGGCCTGGCGATGCTACGCGGTTGGTTGAGGCGATCGAGCCGGAAGCTGTAGGAGAACTCGGTCTTGACTGGCTCAACTGTGCCCTCAATGGGAGCGGACTCCTCGGGTGTGGGCGTACAGACGAGCGGTATGTGGCCTTCCGCGGTCATCTGGCCGGAGGTGGGGTCGAGGCCTATCCAGCCAGCTCCGGGCAGAAAGACTTCGGCCCATGCATGCAGTTCGACGTGATCTTCGGTGAGGAGGTGAGGTTCGTCGATACTGCGCTGGTCGGGTGCGAGTTGAATGAGATAGCCGGAGACGTAGCGGGAGGCAATGCCCATGACGCGAAATGCCTGAACGAGCAGCCAGGCCATGTCGCGACAGGAACCTGATTTCAGCGAGAGGGTCTGCTCAGGAGTCTGGGTACCGATTTCATGACGGACCTGGTACTGGACGAATTCGGTGATGCGGCGGGTTACTGCAAGCACATAGTCGACTGCGCTGGTGGATGTGGACGCGAGCGGTCCGAGGAGGGCGAGGAGGCGAGCCTGCTGGGCAGTGACGGTGAGCCAGGGGCTGAGGTCGTTGCGGAGAGCGTCAGAATAGCGGAAAGGGAAGTTTTCAAAGCCGGGATCGAGGAGGAAATCGAATGGATTGATGGGTTTGAGGTCGGCGACGAGGTCAACTTCTACAGTCAGCTCCGGAGAGAGATCGGGGAAGAGGACGTAGGCCTGTTGATTCTGATGGGGATCGAGCCGCCACTTTAGGACGCCAGTGGAGGGAATGACGTTCAAGTCATACTTGAGGATTTTGGTTCGGCAATGGAGCGCGGGACGAAGCTGGATGATCTGTGGGCCGATGAGGATAGGTCTTTGATATTGGTAGTGGCTCCGGTGGTGGAGTGCGACTTTCATTGCCATATCACCCTATTATCAGCCCCGTCATCAATAGGCCATGATGTTCCGCCGATCTGGGGCTCGATTGGGACCACGCGGCGCATTTGTCCAGTGCCGCTTTCGGCCTGATCGGTGCCGTGGGGGCTGACTTCGGGGATTCCGTTCATTACGGACATTTTTCCCGGGCGGGTGTTGGATAAATCGATTGATTTGGGTCCTATGGAGAGCATAGAGTGGTTGGGATTGAAAAATGGGGCAGGCCGATGCCGGAAGAGCAGGCTTGTGGACCCCGAGGATGAAAGCGTTTGCATTTTGGCGGGCCAACGGCTGCATGAACGAGATCTGCCAATCCGAAACGTTCCACGCACGCAAGATCAAACAGGGAAAAGGAATACGAGATGAATCGATTTGCGAAGTATCTACTTATAGGTTCTGTTTCGGTGATTGCAGCCTCATTTGGCGGATGCGGCAGCGGCGGGGGCAATAGCGGGGGCNNAGCGCAAAGTACACGCCGGATGCAGCGAGCACGGCGACGTTCAACAGCGCGAGTGGAACGTCGTCGGCGGTGACGGTGACGGCGGCGGTGGCAACACCGACAGTGACCGTGACACCGGCCTCAGGCAGCATCTCGGCTAACCAAAGCCTTGGCGTCACGGTTGCAGTTGCCGGCGCGGCTGGTACGCCGACCGGGTCTGTGGTTTTGAGCAGCGGAGCCTACACATCGAGCGCGACCACGCTGACGAATGGTTCGGCGACGATTACGATTGCGGCTGGATCGCTGGCGGTGGGGTCTGACACGCTTAGCGCAAAGTACACGCCGGACGCGGGAAGCAGCGCGGTTTACGGCAATGCGTCGGGGAACGGAACTGTGACTGTGACGCAAGCGGCTACAGCGGTGACCGTGAATATTGACACGCTGGCGAACCGGCACACGATCAGTCCGTTTGTGTATGGCGGGAACATCAGCAGCGCTGCGAATGTTGCCGACTCGGGAACGACGCTGGGACGCTGGGGGGGGAACGCATCGTCCACGTACAACTGGATACTGCACACGTACAACGCCGATGCGGATTACTACTGGGAAGACTTCGGTACCGGCGGAAATGGGAACGAAAGCGATTCTGCGCAGTTCATTACTGACATTCAGAAAGCCGGGGGATTCCCGTTGACCACGCTGGCGACGCTGGGATGGGTTGCACAAAGCAGCGAGGTCGCGGGCGTCAATGGGAACGAACACTGGAGCTTCTCTGTTGCGAAGTTCGGAGCGCAATGCTCCGTCGATCAGTACAACACGGATGCTGGTAATGGCCAGAAGCCGGATTGCAGTACGCCCGTGACCAACCTGGCACAGACTGAAGCCTACTACCCGCTTGTTGATACGCCTGGACAATGCCCAGCGGGAACGGTAGATGGAACCACCTGCATTGACAGGGAAACCTGGGTGAAGGCGCTTGCGACGGCCTTTGGCAACAGTACTTGTGCGGTTCCATACTCATCAATCTCGTCGTGCCACTTCTACGACATCGACAACGAGGTCGATATCTGGGGTGGGACACACCGGGATGTACACCCGAACCCCTCAGGCTACGATGAACTCGCCAACATGTTTGAGAACGAGGGTTCGGCGCTGAAGACATGGGATCCGGCGGCGGTTCGGTTCGGTCCGGTGTCGTGCTGCTGGTACTTCTACTGGCATGACGCGACGGGTGGCACGAACACGGCCTCACATGGCGGAGTGGACTTTTTGCCATGGTGGCTTAACCAGGTGAATTGGATGGACAGGATCAACGGCGCGCGAACGCTCGACGTCTTTGACATCCATGCCTATGCCGAGGCGAATACATCGGGGCTATCGACTGCACAATTGCAGGCGGCTTCGGCGTCGGTGTATCGAGACTACTGGGATCCGACCTATGTGAGCACCGCGGGCGATATCAACCAGATCTACACCACGACCGTGGAGCCCAACTATACGATTCCATTCCGCATTCCGCGCATGAAGGCGCTGGTAAATGAGATCTACCCGGGAACGCCACTTTCGTTCACGGAGTGGAGCGCGGCGTTTTACAACGAGAATGACTTCTCTACGGCGCTGGGAGATTCGGAGGCGTACGGCATCTTCGGACGCGAGGGATTGACGTTCGCATCGCGCTGGGGCGCGCCGACACAAGGCAATCCGAATTACCAGGCGCTGAAGATGTACACCAACTACGACGGCGCACATCACGGATTTGGAGCGATTTCGGTTTCCGATCTGAATACCGGGAATCCGAATCTGTTCTCGAGCTATGCAGCAGTGAATGCGGCCGGCACTCAGATGACGATTATGATTCTGAACGAGGATCCGGCGAATCCGGTGCAGGCAACGTTGAACCTGAACGGGTTCAGCGCGACGACCTACACCGCGTACACGATCTCGTCGACGGCTGCGGGATCGATCGCGGCGTCAGCCTCTACGGCCTGGAATGCTACGCAGACCTTTGCGCCTTACAGCATTACGCTGCTGGTTGTGAATGGGACGGAGGGATCAAAGCCCGCATCGGAGTGGTACCTGAATCCGGACGATCTGATGGTTCCGGCGAACGGGATTGGGTTGCTGACTCCTGTGATCACGAGCGGTACGGCAAACGTGACTCTGACCTCGGCAATATTTGACGCATACGAGGGCGCACCGGCCTGCACCGGCATATTGGGGCTGGCCAATGCGACCATCACGCCTGCGCTTCCCGGGATGATCAGTGTCAAGCCTAGCGGCACACCGGGCTTCTGCCACTACACAGTGACCGGCAACGATGGGACGGCGACTCAGACGCAAGGCGGCTGGATTGTAGTGGGCAATCCTCCGGCGACGATGATGCCGGGAGGTGACAACCAATCAGCAAATGCGGGAACAGCATTAGCGCAGCCTTTGACGATCACGCTGGACCCGGGACAGTCGGGAGGCACGGCGACGGGGGCAGGCATTCTGTTCACGACGTCGGCGGGGACGTTATCGAATGGGACAACGAGCGGGACGAGCGTGATTGCTCAGACGAACGGCTCGGGGGTTGCATCGGTGACGTTGACTCTGCCTGCGGCGAAGGGGCCTGTGACCGTGACTGCGCAGGACATGATGGCGCTGGGTGGGACGACGGTCACGTTTACTGCAACGGCGAACTAACGCGACCTGTTCGACACAGACTCCATGGTGCGGACAGCGCCATGGAGACCGGTTGAGTGGTTGATTGGAGCGGTCCGGCGCATCAAGAAGTGCGCCCGGATCATCTCTGGTATTTCACGCAAAACAGGGGCAAGCGGAGTGAGAAGTCGATGATCGGTTCGATATTGCGGCGGAGTTCGGCAGTTCTTGTTGGTTCATTTGCACTGATAGCCTGTTTGTCCAGCGCTGGTCAAACACAGCAACCCGCGGCGCGGGAGATAGTGGCGGATATCAAGAGCACTGCGGGGCCGGTGGATCGTTTCTTTGACTTGTCGGTTGGTTCGGACTATCCCGGTACGCTGATTCGCGATGACAGCCAGGCGCAATTGAAGACTGTTGTGGACGAGCTGGGATTTCGGTACATCCGGTTTCATGCGATCTTTCACGATGTGCTGGGGACGGTGAAGGTAGAGAACGGGAAGACCGTTTACAACTGGACGAAGGTCGACCAGCTTTACGACGACCTGCTGGCGCGGCACATCAAACCGTTTGTGGAGTTGGGCTTCACGCCGAAGGCGCTGGCCACATCGGGCAACAGCATTTTTTACTGGAATGGCAACACGTCGCACCCGAAGGCGGAAGGCTGGCAGGATCTGATCCAGGCGTTCGTTCATCACATTGAAACCCGCTACGGGAAGGACGAGGTGCGGAGCTGGTTCTTTGAGGTGTGGAATGAGCCGAATCTCTCGGGGTTCTGGGAGGGCGCGGATCAGAAGGCGTATTTCGAACTTTACGATCTGACGGCGAAGACGATGAAGGCGATCGATCCGCAGTTGCGGGTGGGCGGCCCGAGCACCGCAGGCGCTGCGTGGGTGCCTGAATTTCTGGCGCATGTGAAGCAGAGCGGGGCGGGGATCGATTTTGTAACGACGCATACATACGGGGTGGATGGCGGCTTTCTGGATGAGAACGGGAAGTCGGATACGAAGCTGTCGCCTTCGCCGGACGCGATTGTTGGCGATGTTCGGCGGGTAAGGAAAGAGATTGAGGCTTCGGCGTATCCGGGGTTGCCGCTCTACTTTACGGAGTGGAGCACGAGCTATACACCGCGGGACTTTGTACACGATTCATACATCAGCGCGCCTTACATTCTGTCGAAGCTGAAGGCCAGCGAGGGGCTGCTGCAAGGGATGAGCTACTGGACGTACACGGACCTGTTTGAAGAGCCGGGTCCGCCGCATGAGTCGTTTCACGGCGGGTTTGGGCTTATGAATCGCGAGGGGATTCGAAAGCCGGCATACTTTGCGTACAAGTATTTGCATGCGCTGCAGGGAGAAAGTGTGGCAGTGAGCGACTCGCAGGCGATGGTGGCGATGAAGGACGGCAACCTGAGCGCAGTGATCTGGGACTTTGAGCAGCCGGAGCAGAAGGTGAGCAATCGGCCATTCTACACAAGGCTGGTGCCCGCGCATGAGGCTGCGCCGGTGCGGCTGGTAGTGAAGCACGCGAGGCCGGGCACGGAGTACAGGCTTGAGGTGCGAAGGACGGGGTACAGAAAGAATGATCCGCTGTCGGAGTACATCGACATGGGCATGCCGAAGGATCTGACGCCTGAGCAATTGTCGCGGATGAATGAGCTGACGCGCGATTTACCGGAGACAGACAAGACGGTGCGCAGCGGGGCAGACGGCGCTGTGGAGTGTACTGTTCCGATGAGCAGCAACGACGTAGTGCTGGTGACGCTGACGAAGGTGCGGAAGTAAGAGGAGAGCGCGCGCCGCCAATACGGACGTGGATCCAGCTCTCCGGAGCTGCTACTGTTGTCTTCCGGGTTGTGCTTGCTTCCTGTCGCCGAGCCCCTTCTGCCGATGCTGACGAGACTTGCTGCCACGGCACTCACACTGCTGACGAAGGCCGCGCCCTCAAGCGCCGCAATGGTCCACCCAACCAGAGGGCCGGCGACGAAGATGGGGCCGATGCCCGGAATTGCCAAGGCAGCCGGACCAAACAGCAACCCCCAAGAAACCGCCCCAGCCAAAAAAAAGAGGGGCGCTTTCGCGCCCCGAAAAGGAAGGAGTGTTTTTTCTACCGCGCGTCCGATACGAGACTGGGGCGCCTTGTCTTGCGATAGGCAAACCCAGCCATGCCGAGGAGTCCGGTGCCGAGCAGCACCAGGGATTCTGGCTCCGGTGTGGGCGTGGCGGTGACGTCAAACCCGAACGTGGAGGAACCCGCGTCGCCAAAGTTGCTCCCCGAATCGGTGCTGGAAAAGCTGAACGTGCCCTGTGTTGTGTCATATCCGGCCAGCGTCAAGGTGCCGGTGCCCGAGAAGAGCAGGAATTCGTTGTCATCGAGCACGAGGTCAATCGGGCCTGTAGCGGTAAACGTTGCGGTAGATGTGCCCACAGTGAAGACGAGCTCGTCGGGAGATGCGAATGTGAATGTGGTGGAGTCGATGGTTGCAGGGTTGGTAACTGGGGACGCCCCAAGGACAGTTGCGAAGACCCCGGTGGCATCACGCGCAATAGCGCTGGGATTGCTGAATGTGATGCCCGTTGCGGACCACTGATCGTTGCCGCCGCTAACTCCAAGTGATCCCGTGATGGGGTCGGCCAAGGCGGGTGATGCAATCGCGACGGCCATTGCCATTGCGAGCAAAGCGAGTGGGACATGTTTCATATCTGCGCTCCTCGAGTTTGGTTACTGCAAGTGCGGTCTGCGCCTGCTTGTGTAGATTTGCATTCAAGCGCTACGGCGTCTGAGCAATCCGATACATATGCAGAAGCTTCGAGGGCTAAGTTATGATCTCTAGCTTCAGATACTTATGAATGTGAGCAATACGATACACATGGCTGTGATTCGCATCACTAATTGGCGGGCTGACTGAGCAGTTTGCACTTTCGCACGAAAGAACGATGGGCTCCAAGGGTGACCAAAAGAGCACAGCGGATGGTTTCAAGTGTGGGGGAGAATTGGGGTCGGCCGGCCTTGTGGTTCGGTAAGGAGATTGTCATGCCTGCACGTCATGTACCCGCGTCAATTCCAACGAAGATTATGCTGCCCATCGATTTCAGCCCGTCTTCGCAGGCTGCTTTGGAGATGGCAGCCGATCTGGCTTCGCACTTTCATGCGGAACTGTACCTGGTGAATGTCATCCCGATGTTCCCGACCACAACCATTCCCGATCTAATCCCCGAAGGTGCATTCATCGGGGAGAGGCGAACATTTGCAGAGACCCATCTGGCGAAGAGCATTACAGCTCTTGAAGCAAGAGGGGTGAAAGCAACTTCAAGCGTGGAAGTTGGCAATGACATTGCTGGGAACCTAATGGAGGTTGTTGAGCGCGAGCACATCGACATGGTGGTTATCTCCACGCACGGAATATCGGGCTGGCATCCACTGGTGTTCGGTTCGATTGCCGAGAAGGTTGTGAAGCTCGTAGAGTGCCCACTGCTGCTGCTTCGCTCAGCCAAACCTGAGACAGAATTGAAGACACGGTCAGACCGATCGATTGAATGGTGGTAGAAACAGCCCTCATCGACAGTTCTGAGAGGACGCATCGCAGTTATTGATTTCAGCAAAAGGAATGTCCCTGCGCCGTCCCTACGGGACTCCGGGATCATTCTTTGGAAACTGCTTTCCCCACGCTGAAGCGCG
>PMXB01000059.1 GCA_003165935.1 Acidobacteriaceae bacterium
TGCAGCGCCAGCCTGTGCAGATTCGGCGTCACTGCCGCGCCATACATCGTCAGGCTCTCGTCGCCATTGCCCACGCGCTTGCCGTCCTTCTGCAAGTCGCCAAGCAGCTGATCGTACGTGCGGTTCTCTCGGATGATGTAAATTACGTGCCGAATCGGATTCTTGCCGCTCTCGGCAAACGGCACCGTCTCCGCCGCCGCCTTCATCCGGTTCGACTCGATCACGTTCTCCGTCCACGCCGGCAGGTTCTTCTCAATCTCCCCAGCGTCCAGCGTCGCCAACGACCCATGCAGCAGCGTCGCAATGTAGGTCGTCGGCTTCCGCATCCGCCTCGGCATATCCGGTCCGGTCACTGCCTGCGCCATATTGTTCGGACCCGTCCCATGCCCCTTCGCCGTCGCCACGTAGAGTTTCCCGCCCGTCCCAGCCGGCAAAAACCCCATCGCCATCGGCATCCACTCCGTCGGCACAAAACCCATCGGCTCNNGGCTCCGCGCCAAAGTACGTCTGGTGCGGCAGCCGCGTATCGAAATATCCCTTCACCGCCAGCGTCGCCGCATCCACCGCCGCCACAGCATCTCGATTCGCCAGCGCCACATACAGCGTCTTCCCGTCAGGCGAGAACTTCAGCGCGCACGGATGGCTCCCTGCCGCAATCGCGCTACTCGGCTTCAGCAGCGCCACCTTCCGCCCCACCGTGCCCTTCACCAGGTCCAGCTCCGCCACCTCCGACGAGTTCCACAACGCCACAAACGCCCGTCTCCCATCCGCCGTCACCACCACGTCAATCGGATACGTCGAAGGAACCGTCTCGTTCTCCGCAAGGTCAAACCGCTTCTCAATCTTTCCGCTCGCTACGTCTACCACCACAACATCGTCCGACAAGTTTTCCGCCACCAGCAGCTTCTCTGCTCCCGCCCCGCCCATCACCGCAATCGCCGCCGGAAACGACACACCCTTATCCCCGTCCACATCGCCCACCAGCTTCGTCGTGTGCCCCGGCGCAAGCTGCTCCAGCGGCAGCGCAATCAGCCGCTCCGCCGCAATCTTCCCCGCCGCAAATCCGTACACCACAATCGCATTACCCGTCGTCTTCGTCCCATCGCCCACCGGGTCCGTCGTTGACCCCATGCTCGCGTAAAGATGCGCCCCGTCCCGGCTGAACGCCAACCCCGCATACAGCGTCTGCTTCGCCCCCTCGATCGTCCGCGCATCCGGAAAATCCTCCAGCTTTCCCGTCTGCGTGTCGAGCACCGCCAGCGACTGCTCGTAATTCGACTCCGCCGTCCCATACCCCGCGTTCACCGTCACCACATAGCGCCCATCCGGCTCGACCGCCATCGTCATCGGCAAACTGTTCAGCCGCTCCGGCTTCCCCGGTATCTCCCCAATCAATGCCTTGCTAGTCGGCAAATCAATCGTCTGCCCCATCGCCGCCACGCTCGCAGCCACGCAAAGCGCCACCAGCATCGTCCTACCGAAACCCCAAACACCCACTCGTGTTCTCATGCAACCAACCTTAGCAAACCGCCCCCATCCCCGCTTCACAATCCTGTTACATATTCTTTGTGCGGCAGGCAGCCCCTCGGCTGTCAATACTCACTACAATCCACAATAAACAAGAATGTGTCATCCCGAGCTAACCCTGAGCGAAGTCGAAGGGGGAGTCGAGGGATCTGCGGTTGCTTGTAGGAAGCGGACTACCGGAACGCAAATTGGATGGCCAGTGCAATGCAAATAAGAATTAGGCTGATGACCAAGGATGCTGAACCAGCCTTCGAGGAAACAGGTTCCCCCGCCAACGTCCGCCTGTGCTGGGAGAGCACAAGGAGGTTCAGCGAGCAAAGCACAACGACAACGCTCCCGAACCAAAGCCAAAACCGCGTGCTCTCAGGGAGAATGAAAAAGGATAGAACCGCTCCTAACACTCCGCTGACGTTCACGATCGAGAGCTTCTTTAGGAGAGTCATCGCAGGTCCCGTTTCCCCTTAGAATTGTCGTCCATATCTTAAACCGGCGCTCAGAATTGGGTTCCTCGGGAGACATTACATGCCCCCCATTACCAACATCCACTCCCCCGTAATCCTGCGCCCAATCCCAATTCCCCTTAGAATCTCCTCATGGACGACCCCACAGACTCCCTCACCGACCTCCTCCTCAACTCCATCCTCCCCAACCTCCGCGCCGTCCAGGTCAGTCAAGCCGAGCAGATCGCCGCCAACGACCGCCTCGAGCAATCCATCGAGAACCTCCGCACCCACCTCAACTCTGAGTTCAACAAGCTATCCGCCCAACTCATCGCCGCCCGCGCCGAAATGGCCGCCCTCCACGCCGCACTCCAAACCCTCCAGGCCCGCACCCACAGCCCCTCCTCCGAAGATTCCAAGCTCATCCACTAAGATCTGCAGCTCGCCACCCCGCTGACCCGCTGCCTTGCTGACTCGCTGTCTCGCTGTCTCGCGGACTCGCTTGCCTGCTGACCTGCAATAATCGTTGCGTATGCCCACCGTCTTCACCGCCGCGCACCTATGGGACGGCGACAGCCTCCTCGAACACCCCATCCTCGCCGTCGAAGACGGCCGCATCCTCTCCATCTCCACCCGCGCCACCGCTGAATCCCCATCCACACCCAACACCCTGGACTTCCCCAACGCCACCCTCGCTCCCTCATTCCTCGACGTCCACATCCACGGCGCTTCCAATCACGACGTCATGGAAGCCACACCCGCCGCACTCGACTCCATCGGCCGTTTCCTTGCCTCGCGCGGCACCGGCCACTACCTCGCCACCACCGTCACAGCTCCCGTCGACGACACGCTCCGCTCACTCTCGGCCCTCGCTAAGCTCCTCAACAAACCCGCCGACGAATCCCCAATCGCCCGCCCCGTCGGCATTCATCTCGAGGGCCCGTTTCTCTCCCACCTCAAGCGCGGCGTCCACCCGCCCGAGCATCTCCAGCCCGCCAACATCGCCCTCTTTGACCGCCTCTATGATGCAGCCGAGGGCCACGTCCGCCTCATGACCCTCGCCCCCGAGTTGCCTGGCGCGCCTGCTCTCGCCACCCACGCCACCAGCCGCAGCGTCCGCGTCTCGGTCGGCCATTCCAATGCCACCGCCGCTGAAACCCGCGCCGTAATCGCCGCCGGAGCCGTCAGCGCCACACACACCTTCAACGCCATGCGCCCCCTCGACCACCGCGAGCCCGGCATCCTCGGCGTCGCCCTCAGCGAAGACTCGCTCTACGCCGAGCTCATCTGCGACGGCATCCACACCACCCCTGAAATCGTCCGCATCTGGTCGCG
>PMXB01000281.1 GCA_003165935.1 Acidobacteriaceae bacterium
AACGTGGTGAAGGGGCCCAAGGGCTGGCAAGCTGCTGACGTTCAGCCGCTCTAGTCTTTGGCCGGATTCAGGCAGAATCCTGCAACAATGGAGAGGGATGGGAGAGATCCCATCCCTTTCCTGTCTTTCGGCCCAGGATCAGGCGAGATAGGCTTCCGGCACAACTGTCGGCTTGAGTCTTGACCAGCCGTTCTGAGGTCCTGCGATTATGCAGTTCTGCATGATGCAGAGAAAGCTCCCCTACGGTGGGGCATTCAGCTGCCTGCCATCCGCCACTCGGTATTGGGCGAAATGGATACTGCCCGGCTGTGAATACAGCCCGCGATCAGGAGAGGTCCATACTCAGCAAAGTAATATTGCTGTGTCTGAGTCTTGCCCCCGCGAATGACCTCAAAATTGTCCGGCTAGCCGGGCAGTTGAAGATCTGTGGATGCCCTGGAGGTTGCTCTCTTGAAAAGAAGCACGACTTCAAGCCTCCTCGGTGCTCTGGTCATATCGCTGTTTGTCTTCTTCTTCCACCTGCCTCAAACGCAAGACAGCATCCTGTTTGACGATGCCGCGGACTATATGCGAGCCGCGCAGGCTCCCATTGTCTCTACATGGCTCAATACCAACAGCGCTACCCCGCTCGATCTGGTCCGTCGGCATCGAGCCGACGCGGAGTTCAGACAGCATCCGTGGTTCACGCTTTACGTAGAAGATGACAATGCCGGGTTGCGCCACTTCCACACCCCTATAACCGTTTTTATCCTCCACATCGTTCGCGGCTTCTTTTCAACCGACCGATGTTCCCGTGTGCTGTGGTCAATTGCAGGAGCGCTTCTCTGCGGCCTGTTGTACTTTGTGCTCGCGGAGTTCTCAGTGCCGCTTATCGTGGCCGCGCTGATCGCGCTCTTCGCAGGCGTGCAGGCCTCGTTTATCGAGGTCAGCGTGGACCCCACACCCCACGCCTGGTACCTCCTCTTTGCCCTCGGGTTTCTCTTTTTCTTTTCGCGCTATCTCGCCGGCCATCGCGCTCGCGACCTTTACCTTGCCGCTGGTCTGTTGGCCTTAGCGGTGGCCACGCTCGAGTTCAGCCTCGAGTTGATCTTTGCCATTCCTGTGGCGCTGGCGATACTTTGGTTCACCCGCCGCGAATTGCTGCCGGAACGATCGGTCGCAGTAAAGACCACGCTGAAGGCATGCGCCGTCTTTCTTGCAACCACATTTGTAATCTGGCCGGGCGGGTGGATCCGCGGCGGATATCTGGAGAGCTACGGCATCCTGGGTGCATCGGTGCTGCAGAGAAACCATGGTTCTCAACACACTCAGCACTTTGCCACCCGCGTTTTCAGCAACGCAGCCAGCGGGCATGCCTCGGTCTGGGTTCTCGTGGGGCTTGGCCTGGCTGCTGCGCTATGGCTCCTGTTCCGGAAGCGGCTCTCTATTCCCTCGGTTGTCTTTACCACTTGCGCCGCGTTCGCCTTCGGCCTCGGAGTTGCAGATCACTTCATTCTGAATACTTTCTTCTTTGAGTCTGCTGTAATTCTGATGGCCGCGGCTGGATTGATCCTTGGCGATCTTTTCACGGAGCTCAAAGCAGCAAATGGGCAGCCATCAAGCACACGCACGTTCTTGGGGCGGGCCTGCATCGCACTGGTCTGCATTTTGCTTATCGTTGGGTCTGTGCTTGAGTGCAGTCCCCGGCATCGTTCAGAGGCTTGGGGCACACGAGCCTGGCTCGGAGATGTCTTCTCAGGCATCCGGCGGTTTATTCCCGCGGGAGCTACTGTGGTGGCAGCGAACAACCGCGAAGCATTCTTGCTGTATTTGCCTGAGTACCACTTCCTGTACGCGCCGGACTACCACACCCCCCCCGAAATGCTCATCCAGTTGTCGACCTCATCCTCTGCGTGGCAACCAGGAGAGAAACACTATGGCTTGTGCTTCCAGGAGGGTTTGATACCCCGCAACGCGGAGACCCTTGGCGTCTTTCCAGCTTCAAATGGGAACGACGAATACCTCTGGCGGGTGCAATAGTGATTTCCAGTCGCTGATAGGCTCACCGGCGTCCGGCCAACAGGCAGACGATTGAGCCACGAACTGAAGTCCCAGTCAGTCCCGTGCCGCGATCATTGGTCCGGCCCACTCAGAGTCATTGAAAGGCCAACGCGTTTGTCGCTCATAACGCGGCTGAATCGCGCAACCGCTGGGCTAGGAGCTTGTTGAAAAACACTTCAAGGGACATGGTATTGAAAGGGCACGACTTCAGTCGTGCCGCTAAGTGATAGAAAGTGCGTATGGGCTTCAGCCCCCGCGGGATGTCTTTGTCCCTTCGCCCAGGATGCATTCTGTTTATCAACAAGCTCCTAAGTCGTCTTCGAGGAAGAGCCGGAGGCAACATGCGACTGCGGTAGTGTCGGCATGAAGAAGTTCTCCAGTTGAGGGATGCGAATGAAAAGCAGCAGGCCCATAACCAGCACGGTGGCCAAAAATGAAGCCATCAGCAGCGGTTCCCGATAGAGCTTCTCGGGGTTCTGCACCGCGCTCCCCGCCTTGAAAGAGAGCTTCAGGTAAATTGCCATGGTCAAGGCGACCAGGGGAAATCCAAGAATCAGTTCGATGCGGTAACGAATGATAAATGCACCCAGGAACAAACTGGCCGTAGAGGCATAGAACACCACAGACACGAGCAGCGACTCCGGCGAGTAGTGCTTGAACGAGGCGCGATAAGCGCCCGCATCTGTCTTGGTGCGTATCTCTGAGAGCTCGCTGAATCGCTTCAAAGCCATGAAATAGCAACCGATCATCCAGTACGCGATCAGAAGCGACACGGGCGGAATAAGAACACTGGTGACCGCGTACCAGCCCAGCAACATGCGCAGCGGGTTATTGATCGACTCGGTCAGGACATCCAGGTAAGGCACATCCTTGGTGCGGATGGGCGGAATGTTGTACAAGCAGCCCATGATCCAAAGTGCCAGCGCAAAAACCGTAAACATACGGGACACGAAGAGGCTCACTGCAATGCCGGCAAGCATCATGGCCAGCCATTGAACATAAGCCCATCCGGTGTGCACCAGGCCCCGGGCCGCGGGGCGGTTGCGCTTGACGGGATGCAACCGGTCAAATGGCGCATCGAGCACTTCGTTGAGGACGTAGTTGCTGCAGGCAATCAGCGTGATAGCCAGAAACGCCAGCAGCAGCCTGCCAGCGAGCCCCCAGGTGACTAATTCGGGGGAAACACTCAGAGGAACGACGATCCCCGGCAGCACGAAGACGTTCTTCAGCGAATGGTCAAGCCTGGCAATCGAGAAATGCGCTCGCAGGCGCTCTTTGAAAGAGATAGGAAGATTCTCAATCGCCGACATGGGAAGGCTCCTGTTACTAACCGGTTGGCGGGTTTCTCAGTGCGCGGAGAATTCAGGCGGGAACAGTCAAATGGGCGTGTTCTGTTGAATTCATGAATTGTATACGGTGGGTTAACCGAAAGAGCGCTCAATCCGAGAGCAAAGTGCCCTGATTTCAGTATCTTTTGCTCTTTCAAAGGCTGTCAAGAACGGGCGCCGCGGGGGAACTGTCGGGCTGTCGGCAGCGCGTGGGACACGATCCACCTCGGTCCGCGCACCCCCTTTCGCTCCCCACAGGGAAGAAAATCCAGACGCGGAAGAAGCTCATGTTCTGTCGCCAACGCCACGTAGCGTTCGACTTGGCCACCATCGTCCATCTATTCTCAATGAGATGGCCGCGTTGGTTGATCTGCGGCCCCTGGAATGCTACCTGCTATGAGTTCGAAGACAATCGCCGTACATCTGCCCGATGGAGCCGTTCGCGAAGTGCCCGCCGGGACCACGCCGCTTGAGATTGCCAACTCGATTTCNNCTGTAGTCGCGCGCCTCACTCCGCTGACGGCCACCACTGCGCTTGCCGCTGGTTCCGAGCCCGAAGGCGCGGAAGCTGCGATGTATGCGGCCGAGAGCGCAGTAGGCCCGCGCCTTGTCGATCTCTCCGCACCGCTCACTGAGGACACGCGCCTTGAACTCATCAAGGAGTCAGATCCTGAAGCGCTCAAGGTGGTTCGCCACTC
>PMXB01000062.1 GCA_003165935.1 Acidobacteriaceae bacterium
ATGAACCGCCGGATACCGAACGGCATGTCCTGTGGTGTGGGAGGACGGCGGGAGTGATCCCGCCTCCTACCCGATGTCCTTGAGTGAAGGCTACAAGTTTCAGATAGTTGTCCGGCGCTGACGCTTCAATGCGAGCAAGCCCGAGATTCCGAGCAGGCCGGTGCCGAGAAGGAAGATTCCATTCGGCTCCGGGGTGGCGACCAGATCCCCCGCGTAGTCCAGATCTGTAGAGGAGTTGGCGATTGCCGCTCCGTAGACCGGATCGGTGGCAGGGGGAATGACGCCGTTGCTCCACAGCTCGGCGGTGTCCCCGTTGTCGAGGTTGAAGAGCACGCCCAGCACGTCGAAAACGCCTCCGGAAAACGGATAGGGGTCCGGCGGCGGGCAGTCGGCTGGGGAGTTTCCTCCGGGAAAGTACAGGTCGTCGTAGGAATTGCCTGCGGTGGAGAATGCAATGGAGCCGGGGGTGGTGTTGTACGAGATCGGGGTGTAAATCCCGGTGATTGTAGCCGAGATTCCTAAAGCCGCGTCATTGAAGTAGCCGGAGACTCCGGTGACCTCAAGTGCATTGACGCCGTCGACTACAGTGGGCGTGCTAGAAACCGTGAAATTGCCCCAGGTCGAAATGCTGCCATCAGTGAAAGAGAAGGTGATTTGGTCGGCACGGGCGGCCTGCCCGATCGAGAGGACCGCTGCCAATGCGAGGGGAACGCAAAAGTGCTTCTTCATTTTTGGTCGTTACCTCCANNCGGCGTCGATTGTAAAGGGTCAGGATCCGAGCCGGTAAGAACTATAAGTCTTTGCATATCAATAGCTTGGGTTGAGTTCTGGTCGCCCATGCATAAATATGCTAATATGCTTTTATGCGTACCACAATTGATATTCCGGATGAGACCTATCGCCGCCTCAAAGTGAAGGCTGCCCTCCAGGGAGAGTCCCTCCGCGAGATTGCTTTGCGGGCTCTGCGCCGTGAGATCGATGCAGCCTCTGAGGCTCCGCTTCCCCGCCTTACAGAGCCCATTCTCGAGCCGCACCAGCCGGGCTCTATTCGGATCGACAACGAGCAGATCTATGACCTCATCGGTTTTCCTTGATGTGAATGTCTGGCTGGCGCTCAGCTCGCCGGATCACGAGCACTTCCCATCCGCTTGGAGTTGGTACACCGCTCTCCCCAACTCCACCCGTCTCGTTTTCTGCCGCTTTACCCAGATCGCCTTCTTGCGCCTACTGACGACCGCCGCCGTAATGGGCCCCGGGACACTCACTCAAGAAAAGGCTTGGCATGCCTACGACCGATGGCTCCGGGACGCGGCGGCCCTCTTCGCCAGCGAGCCCCCGGGGCTCGATCCAGTCTTCCGATCTCTCGCTTCGGCAGCTTCAGTCTCCCCCAAAACCTGGGCTGACGCTTACCTCGCCGCCTTCGCTCAGACGGCAAGTCTCACTCTTGTCACCTTTGACAGAGCGCTTGCCGGCAAAGCCTCCGACAGCATTCTCCTCTCCTAATCGCGGACAAATCGGGACTGTCCTGGTCCCCTCACTTGCCTCTCGCCCGGCCTTCTGCTATTTTTTCTCGTACCTCGGCAGTCCGCGATGCAAGGTCAACAAGCGGGCTCTACCTGCACTCTCCTGCTTCTGAGGGAATGTGGATGGAGGCGATTCAGAGCACCTGGGAAAGGTGTGTCTGTGCGCTTCCGCACCCGAGTGGGGGTCCGCAGCTGCCTTTCCCTCGACTCCACGCATCACAACGAGCGGCATGACCGGGCCCCATGCAGGCCTGAGCCATGTTCCGAGGAGAAAAGCCATGAGCAACGCAGAGAATCACAATGCAAATCACCACAAGATTAATTACATCGAGTTTCACTCCACCGACATTGCGCAGACGAAGAAGTTCTACAGCACGGTGTTCGGCTGGACGTTTCAGGATTGGGGCCCAGACTATGTGAGCTTCAAGGGCGCTGGCATTGATGGCGGCTTTGTGAAGGACGAACCGCACGACGGGCCGGGCAAGTTTGCCCCGCTGATCGTTCTTTACTCTGCCGATCTTGCTGCCACAGAGATCGCGGTGAGGATGGAGGGCGGCGGTATCGTGGTGCCGACCTTCGAATTTCCTGGCGGGCGTCGGTTCCACTTCGCAGACGGGGCAGGAAATGTGCTGGGTGTTTGGTCGGAGTGAGAAAGACAGGGTATAGGGTTCAGGGTCCAGGGAAACAAAGGCGTTCGGTGCTGTATCCGCGAAGGTGGGGCAGCGCGGGACGCCTGTTCCTTTGTGCGCTAGGTCAAGTGCTTCTTGAGGAAAACGAGGGAGCGGGCGCGGGCCTCCTGCGCTGAGGCGGGGTTGTAGCTGGCGCGGGCATCGCAGTTGAAGCCGTGGCCGGCGTCGTACCAATAGATTTGGACTTCAGGATGGGCGGACTGCACCTTCTCTACTTCCTCGGCGGGGATGTGCGCATCCTGACGGCCGAAATGCAGCATGACGGGCACAGTGGGCGTTTCTGCTGCGTATTGTGCGATGCGACCACCGTAGTAGCCCACCGCCGCTGCAATGGGCAGGCGGCAGGCGGCCAGCCAGGCGATGGTGCCTCCAAAGCAGTAGCCGATGACGCCAACTTTTTTGCCTGTTGTTGCGCAGTAATCGATCGCAGCAGCGACGTCGGCGAGGGCCATGTCGATGTTAAGTTTTGGAATGAAGCTGCGCGCGGTTTGCGCGTCAGTTCCTTCGTATCCCAGCTCGACGTTTGGCTCGATGCGGTCAAAGAGCGCGGGAGCAACGGCCAGAAATCCATCCCTGGCATAGCCGTCGGCGACGGAACGGATGTGGGCGTTGACGCCGAAGATCTCCTGGACGACGACCAGCGCGGCTGTGGGCTCACCGGCGGGGTGGGCGACATATGCGCCCAAGGCTTGGCCGTCGCTGGCGTGCAGGGTAATTCGTTCGCTCATTTGCTCTCCTCAACTCCGCCAGTATCTATGTGCCAGAGGAGTTGCACAAGCGAGTGGTTTCAGTTGAATGAAGGTGCGTTCTCGTCCTTCGTCCAATGTCCGTTGAGTAACTCCCGAAGTGCAACCGCAGGTTCTTCGACTTCGTTTGGCCAAAGTGCGGCCAAACTTCGCTCAGGATGACATCTTCATTTTGAAGGGGAGGAAAGGCAACGGCAAAAGCAACCGCAGATCCTTCGACTGAGTTTGGCTCAAAGAACGAGCCAAACTCCGCTCAGGATGACAGCTTTGTTGTGATGCGAACCTTTGACTCAGAACACTCGACTTTTGACTCAAAGCACTCGACTTTTGACTCAAAACACTCGACTTTTGACTCAAAACACTAGTTGACCATGGGTGGGAGCATGAGCGGTTTGCGTGGGCCCATCTCTTCGCGGACCAGGGTGAGGCCGAGGATGCAGCGCTCGAATCGGTCACTGAGGCGCGCAAAGAGGGGCGCCTCCTGTTCATATTCGAAGAGGTTGAACTGGCTGACGATGTAATAGCTCTCTTTGCCGGCGTGGATGAGCTCGCCGAGCGAGGGTCGATGACGGCGCAGACGCCGCTTGGAGTTCATTGCCTCTGGATACATGCCGGCGACGAACAACGCATAGTCGCCGATGTGTTTCCGCAGCGCGCGCTCGGCGTCGAAGGAGGGCGCTGGACCGAGCACCGGGTCGGCTGCACTGACCATGTCGGCAAGCTCTTCGATTGGCCTGCCCATCTCGTCGCGCACCTGATAGAGCTTGTCGGACTGAGAAAACTCGCAGAGCAGGCGGGCGACGTAGGTGGTCACGTCGGGATCGTTGAGGCCCAGCTTGCCCTCGTAGCTGTTGCGGACCATCTGTTGGAAGAAGGGCTCGAGCGGATGAGTCTGGCTCTGCATCTAAACCTCCCACGACTGCGCGCGGGCAGCCGGATTGCATTTGTGGCAATGGCCGGTTGCTTGAGGAGTGCAAAGCCGGGGACGCTAGCCAGTGCCTGATTGTGTTGCTTTGACACAGAGCTTAATGGATTTGTCGCGATGTGCAAGAGGGGAGATTGAAGTTTGTTAGCAGAGTGTGAATTCGAGTGCGAATGGCTGGGCGAAAGCCTAGAACGAATGATTCGTTACGAGCCCATGGGCGGTTCGGCGAATTTCTCTCGCAAATGAACCTCGCCGAACCTTGTAATCGCGGCGAAGAACGGCGGTTGGTGCTTCATACAGGTCTTCTTAATCTCGGGAAGTGCCATTTCGAGCGCGGTGGCCATTTGTTCCCCGCTGAAGTCGTTCTTAGAGAAGTAGAACATTCGAACATTGTGCTTAATTACAGCCGCCTTCTCGTTTGTTCGGTATCTGATTCTCTTGTCTGTCGTAAGTAGGGCTCAGCCGTTCGTCCCGATCAACGGAAGCCAATCTTCGTCGGGGGTCCCGCGAGCAAAATGATCAAGATGCCGCTCCACACGAATCCCGGCTGTCGCGAGCACAGCAAGAATTCTCTTGTAATTGCAATGGTTCTCGTCGAGAAAGATGACCAGGCTATCAGGCTGCGACATTCAATTGGGGCAATTCCCAGCGTACCGCGTCTTCAATCAGCGCGGTCGAGACACCGTACTCTTCGGCGAGATCCGAGATGGAGTCGCGCGCACGGAAACGGCCAGCAATTACATCGGTTGCGATCCCCGTCTTTGCGAGGACAGGACGGCCGAAGGCGATGTTCGGAGACATCTGAATTGTGCGCGGTTCGTATGCGTCTTCTGCCACGATGAACGGAAAAAACTGGAACTCTCCGTCGGCCAAGCGATCAATTCTGCGCAAGTAGGTTGAGAGGATCTGTGGAATCCCTCTCTGCCGAGGCCGATTGAGATTCATGTATTCGTTCCCATCATGGAGAAAAAGATGGATTCCATCGGTTTCCAGCCTCGGGTCGAGGAATGGGTGATCCGAATACTCAGTCCGACAATATTCTTCCTGATACTCCTCCAGCGCACGGCGAATCCTTTGAAAGGGCAAGCCGAACTGCTTCCGCAATCCCTTCAGAATGTGCAGTTCAAGGAGATTAAGAAAGGAAATGCCGCCAATGGGACTCTGGACAACCCCCTCGCCGATCCAGCGCCTTACATCCTGAACCTTCAGGCGTAGGTAGAGCGCAGCTTCAACTGAGCTGTAATTGGGAACAAGATAAGCGTTAGGGTAATTGGGCATCTCGGCATCCCCGAACCTGGAAAAACTGACCTCAACGAATTGTAAGCCCAGCCACAGGGAGCCGAGTGCGACGAACTCCCCGGCTCAGGCTGCTGCACCGGCGTGGGCTTCGAGCTGGGCCAGGCGGGTGGCCAGGAGCGATTCGAGCTTGACCAGCGCATCTGCGAAGCCCTGAATGCCTTCCTTCAGCTTGTCATGGGCCATGCGGTCGGACTCATGCATGGCATTGAAGACATCCTTGTCCATGGGGATGCGCTCGATGGCCATTTCCTTCGCAGCCTTTGGATCGAGCTTGCGCGGGAGGGGGCCTGTGGTGGACTCGAGCTCGGCCAGGAGCTGCGGTGAGATGGTGAGCAGGTCGCATCCGGCAAGTTCAGTGATCTCGCCGATGTTACGGAAGCTGGCGCCCATGACGACGGTCTTGTAGCCGAACTTCTTGTAGTAGTTGTAAATCCTGGTGACGGACTTTACGCCGGGGTCGTCCGCGCCGTAGAAGTAGCGGCCGGTGTCTTTCTTGTACCAGTCGAGGATGCGGCCGACGAAGGGAGAGATCAGAGTGACGCCGGCTTCGGCGCAGGCCACCGCCTGGTGCAGGCCGAAGAGGAGCGTGAGGTTGCAGTGGATGCCTTCCTTTTCGAGGGCGTGGGCGGCCTGAATGCCTTCCCAGGTGGACGCGATCTTGATGAGGATGCGGTCGCGGCCGATGCCAGCAGCGTCGTACTCGGCGATGATTTTACGTGCCTGGGCGATGGTGGCCGCGGTGTCATAAGAGAGGCGCGCATCGACTTCAGTGGAGACGCGGCCGGGAACGATTTGGAGGATCTTTTTGCCAAACGCGATAGCCAGGCGCTGAAAGGCGAGGTTGGCGACCGCTTCATCCTTGGCCTTGTCGCCGAGTTCCTTGCGCGCGGCGAGGAGAACTCCGTCGACGATGGTCTGATACTGGGGCATCTGCGCGGCGGCGGTAATGAGAGAGGGATTGGTGGTGGCGTCCTGGGGATGGAATTTTTCCATCGCCTCCATGTCGCCAGTGTCGGCAACGACGACGGTGAATTTGCGGAGTTGTTCGAGTAGATTCTTGGCCATGAGACCTCCAGGGAAGTTGAGAAGAGCGGGGTTTTGACGCACTGCTTACAGGTCAAGTGTATCGCTATGGACTGTGAACTTTGATGAACGAGGAGGCCTGGGGGTTGTAGCAATTTAAGGCTGGGGCGCGGTTTCCTCTGCTTCAGCGGAACGGGGACTCTCGTGCCCGGTCGGATCAAGTGCGGTGACGGCATAGCGATAGGTTTGGCCGGGGCGGACATGGGCATCGTGGAAGGCTGGGCCGACCACTGGATCGGCGGGGGAGATGCGCCGCCATGGGCCGTCCCCTTCGCGGCGATAGACTGCGTAGCCGGCCAGGTCTGTTTCGATGTTTGCTTTCCAACTGAGGTCGATGGAGATTTCAGTTGCGGTCTGCGTAGCGACCGCGGCCAGGCCGGTGGGAATGTCGGGCGGAAAGATGTCGGCTGCATCGACGCGGATGGGATCGGAGAGCGGGCCGGCAAGTTCGAGGATCTGGGCCTGGTTGGGCTGGGCGGTTTGGTTCGACGCGGGAGGTGCGGGGATTGTTACGCGGACAACGCGCTGGGCGCTGTATTCATAGGTCTGGCCGAAGCGGATGTCTTTATCGATGGCGCGAGGGGTTTCGTCGGGGGCGTCGACCAGGAGAGACTTCTCGAGAGGCTCAGGCTCAGGGGCGAGCAGGCCGATCTGGTTTTGTTGCTTAGGCTGGGCGGCGGTGATCAGTTTGCGATGGAGTCGAATGATGGTTGAGGCGCAGGATGCGGTGGGGTTGATGTTGGCAGTCCAGTGGAGGACGACTCCCTGCTTACGAACCTCAGCGGTGAGGCCAGCTACGGCAGGCGGTGCCTGACCGGCCAGAGTCAAGGCAGGGTTCGACAGGCCAGCGGAGCGGTTCTTTTTGTTCTTTAGCTCTACGAAGTAGGTGAGCTTGCGTGGCGCGCCTGTGGCGAGTGATGGTGGCAGGGTTTCAGTGAAGATGCCGTCGGCGCCGGGAGGAAATGTGAGGTCGATACCGGCCTGCGCGCAGGGCCCGTCGCTTTCACGGCGGCAGATGCGGACGAGGACGTTTTCCTTCAGCTTGAGTTTGTCGGTGTTCTTTGCGGGCATGGACCAGGTGAGCTTGACTGCGTCGCCGGTGCGGTTGGCGGAGAGATCGCTGACGGGGTCGGGCAGATTGAGGGACGGGGGCTGGGGGGCACCGGGGGTGCCGCAGCCGGCGAGGCCGGTTAGCGCAGCGAGTGCGGCAACGGCCATGGCCCATGGTATTCCGCGTGCTCGATTCATTGCCTTTCAGTCTACTGGAGCGGCGCTGGGTGGCCGGGTTCAAAGGCGCGCGCTGCGCGCGCTCAGCGCGGGTGACGGTACCCCGGTCGCATCAAGTCTGGACGGTGGCTGGTTTGCGATTGTGGTATCCCACCCTTGGCACAAAAGCAAAGACGTGCCAAGGATGGGGCACCCATCGGTAGTGGGTCGTCTGGCCCGCTACGCCCGCGAGGCCGTAGTCTGCCGGCGGTTCGGTTCGCTACAATGGCCCGTCGTCGCGCCCCGGCAAGCGGCCGTGCTGAAACCCGGCTGCGCGAAAGTTAATTACAGGCTCTGAAGGCCGACACCAATCTGAAAGGGGCCCACACGCATGTTGATCTTTGCTGCGATTCTCGCCATTTTTGTATACGGAATGATTGCCGCCATGCTGGGCACCATTCTGCCTGACCTCTCGGATCGATTCCATCTGACGCCGACACAAAATGGCACGATCGCCTTCTCGCAGGCTCTCGGCCTGATCATCGCCTCGGTGGGCGTGGGGCCGCTGCTCGATACACAGGGCGACAAGGTTGGCCTGATTCTTGGGCTTGCGTTCATTGCCGTCGCGCTGTTCCTGCTGCCGCGCTCCAAGGGCTTTGTGAGCATCGTTGTTCTGCTGTTTCTTCTCGGCGTGGGCGGCGGCATTGTGGTGACCGGCGCCAACGCCCTGGTGAGCGGCGTGAGCGAGGCACATCGCGCNNTTCAAGCGCAACTGGGTGAAGCTCTGCTACACGGTCGCATCGCTCACGGTGGTGGCGCTGGCCATTCAGGCCGCCACCCATATGCCCGCACCCACCGGCGCTGGAGGCTTTGTGCTGGCTGAGGCTGGCCCTGTGCTCGGGCGTCCGCTGCTGTTCCTGCTAGGGTTCCTGCTGTTTCTGTATGTGTCGTGTGAAGTGGGCGTATGGAACTGGCTGCCCCGCCACTTGATCGCGCAGGGTATTCCGGAGTCGAAGGCGCTGAACATTCTCTCACTGGGATTCGCTCTGGGCTTGCTGATCGGGCGCGTTGCTGTGTCGCCCATTTTGCTGGGTGTGCCGGCGGTTATTGTTACGCTGGCAAGTTCGGTGGCCATGGCGGTTACGACTTATCTGATGCTCAAGACCAGCAAGCCGACAGTGGCCTTTGTGCTGGTGTTCATTGCCGGAGTGTCGATGGCTCCGGTGTTTCCGACAACGCTGGCGATGGTGGGCAATGCCTTTCCGCGGATGAGCGGCACGGCGATCGGCTTTGCCATCACCTGCGGGTGGGCGGGGCTGGCGGTTAGTTCGCGGCTGATTGGCGCAATTGCCGGGGACGATCCGGCGCGGCTCAAGAAGGCGCTCCTGCTTATTCCAGGCGCGGCGGTGTTGATGGTTGGAGTGAACCTGGTGATCTGGGCGGGAATTCTGTAATTGGCACAAAGCGGATGGAGAGTTTATGAAGGTTCTGTTCATCGGCGGCACGGGAAACATCAGCCTCGCGGTTTCCCAACTCGCGGCTGCGCGGGGCATTGAGCTCACGCTGCTGCGCCGTGGGCAGAGGACGGCCGATCTGCCTGAAGGTGTGAGGACTGTTGTTGCTGATATTGGGGAAGAAGCGGCTGTTGCGAACGCGCTCGACGATCGTCACTTCGACGCAGTGGTGGACTGGATTGCATTTACGCCTGACCAGATCGAGAGGGACATAAGGCTATTTCGCGGGCGGACGAATCAGTTCATCTTTATCAGCTCTGCGAGCGCGTATCAGCGGCCCGTAGGCCACTACCTGATCACGGAGTCGACGCCGCTGGTTAATCCTTATTGGCAGTATTCGCGCGACAAGATTGCTTGCGAAGATCGGCTGATGTTGGCGTATCGCGACGAAGGCTTTCCGATCACAATCGTAAGGCCGTCGCTGACTTATGGAGATACGCAGATTGTGCTGGCGGTGAACAGCTGGCAGAAGTCCTTTACCGCTATCGACCGCGTGCGCAGGGGCAAGAAGGTGATCGTGCCCGGGGATGGATCGTCGTTGTGGTGCATCACGCACAACAGCGACTTTGCCAAGGGATTTGTGGGGCTGCTGGGGCATCGGCAGGCTATCGGTCACGCGTTCCACATCACCAGCGACGAGGTGCTGACGTGGGACCAGTTTTATCGGATCACCGCAGAGGCCGCGGGAGTGGAGGCGAAGATTGTGCACATCGCGTCGGATTTTCTTGGCGGATGCTGCCCAGAAGAGATTGGCAGCCTGACTGGGGACAAGGCTTCGAGCGTGGTCTTCGACAATTCAAAGATCAAGCGGTTTGTGCCGGACTATTGCGCGACTGTGCCGTTTGCTGAGGGGATTCAGCGGACAGTTGACTGGTTCGATGCCGACGCGGCGCGCAGGGTGATCGATCAAGAGGCGAATGCCAAGTGGGACAAGATTGTTGATGCGTATGAGTCGGGGCTGGCGGAGGCGCAGAGACGGCTGCGGATCTGAGCCCTACATCATGTAACTCGTTCAGCGCTTAGGCTTCGACTGTTTCTTCTCAGCGCGCTTCTTCTTGTTGACCGCAAGGGCGGCCTTCTCAATCGCAAACGCGCGGCAGAATTCCTCGGCGGCGGCGGGGCCTATGTCGTCTTTGGTCAGATGTGATTCGCCGGGGAAGATGTGAATGTAGAGGACGGGACCAAGCAACAGAGGAATTGAGTGCTCGATGTTGAGCTTGCGTGGCAGCAGGCCGCGCTCAATGGCACGGCGGAGGATGGTGCGAATCGCGGTCCTCGGTGGATCCATGACGCGGTTGCGCCAGGCCTTGCCGAACTCGTCGTGGGTTGCGGAATAAGCGATCAGTGCGGGCACAATGCGCTGATGAAGCTCATCAAACTCCTCTGGATGACGGCGGGTGAGGACGGTGGCGAGATCGCGGCGCAGGTCGCCGGTGTCGACGTCTTCTCGCTGGCGGTCGAGGCCGTGGATGTAGCACATGACCTCCAGCAACAGGGCTTCCTTGTCTTCCCAGTGGTTGTAGATGGTGGCTTTGCTCACGCCCGACTGATGGGCGATGGCATCCATGCTCGCGGCCTCGATGCCGCGCTCGGCGAAGAGGTCGAGCGCGGCTCGAAGGACTTTTTCGTGAGCTTGAGTACTGCGTGAACGGACCATGGCTGGGCAACCTTTGCACAAGTGGCATATTCGTTGAGGGAAGATTTGCAGGGGCTGAAGCCCGCCGTTTTATTGAGCATCTTTCGGCACAGCTAAAGCCGTGCCCTGTTACAAAGCGGGCCTGCGAGTCTTGCCCTGATAGAAGGCGGCCTTGCGAGTCTTGCCCTGATAGAAGGCGCCCTTGCAGGTCTTGCCATGTCACAAAGCAGGCTTGTGCACGCTTCCCTAGATTTCAATTTTGGAGAAGCGGTATGCGCCGACGACGAGAAGGACTGCGCCGGCGCAGGCGAGCACGACGATATCGGTGACCGGGCTGAAGGTGGAGGAGCCGAGCAGCATCGAGCGCATGCCATCGATGCCGTAGGAGAGGGGGTCGATGCGGGTGGCGATCTTGAGCGCCCATCCCTGGCCGGAGAGGGGGAACATCGCGCCGGAAAGGAAGTAGATGGGCATGACGAGGAAGTTCATGATGAGCTGGAATCCCTGCATGTCCTGGAGGCTTGAGCCGACGGCCACGCCCAGCGCCGCGAAGACCAGCGAGATGCCGAGCATGAAGACGATAGCCATGGGGAAGTGACCCCAGTTAACCGGGCGGAACCCGACGATGAGCGCGATGATGAGTACGAGCAGACCCTGAATCACGCTCACTGTCATGCCGCCGAGGGTGCGGCCGATCATGATTTCGATGCGCGGGACAGGAGCGACGAGCATCTCTTTCAAGAAGCCGAATTGGCGGTCCCAGAGCAGGCCGAGACCGGAGAAGATGGACGAGAACAGCACGCTCATGCCGATGATGCCCGGCGCGATGAACTGCAAGTAGCTGCCGAAGCCCGCGCGCTGGAAGACTGACCCGAGGCCGAAGCCGAGGACGAGCAGATAGAGCATGGGCTGGCCCAACGAAGCGATGATCTGCGAGCGCGAGCGTGTGTATCGCTTCAACTCACGCAGCCACAAAACATAAATCGCTGTCATCGTTTGCCTCCCTGCTGCCACATTTTTGCAAACTGCCGCATGGTATCTGTCGCGCTGGCGCTTTCGTCGCGAATGGTCGTTCCGGTGAGCTTGAGAAACGCGTCCTCGAGCGACGTGGTTCCGGTTTGCTCTTTGATCTCGGCGGGCGTTCCCTGGGTGACCAGCTTGCCGTGATCGATGACGCCGATGCGATGGGCCACGCGGTCGGCCTCGTCCATGTAGTGGGTGGTGAGGAAGACGGTGACCTTCTCAGCTTCGTTGACCTCTTTCACGTGGTTCCAAAGCTGGTTGCGGCTTTGCGGGTCGAGGCCGAGGGTTGGCTCGTCGAGAAAGAGGATGCGGGGAGTGTGGAGAAATCCGCGGGCGATCTCGAGACGGCGCTTCATGCCGCCGGAGAACTTCTTCACCTGCTCGCCGCGCCGGTCCCACAGTTCAAAGATCTTCAGCAGTTCCTCGGTGCGGTGTTTCCGCAGCTTGTGGGGCACGTGGTAGAGCACGCCGTGGAAGTCCATGTTCTCCTGGGCGGTCAGGTCGCCGTCGAGGCTGGGATCCTGAAAGACGATGCCGAAGCGCTTGCGGACTTCGTTCTTGTGCGTGAGCGGGTTGAGGCCGTCGAGCTCCATGACGCCACTGGTCGGCTTCAGCAGAGTGGTCAGCATCTTGATGGTNNGGACCTCCGTGCGTTTGATCCCCCCGAACGAAACTATACTGAACGGTTCAGTATAGTTTTGTCAAGAGGGCAAAGACTAAAGCAAGCGATTCTGGCGGAAACCGCGTTTGTGAGAATCGATCGTCCAAATGCCATCGATCACGGACGTCGTCGCGAAGTCGTTGATGTTGTGAATGCGTGTTGTTTACGAATGCATCCGAGTCCGCCCGCCAGGAATATTCCGCGCGGATGAATTTGGGAGGCGCTCTCGCTGCGCTGAGTTGATTTCCTCGGCGCGGGGTGGCCGCCATCCCGCGATAAGATTGAGTTGTGCGAATCCCCGTCGTTGCCTTGAAAGTTCTTTTGTTGTCGTTCCTTTTGCTGGCCTTAGCCGGATGTGGCAAGCCGTCTATCGATCTACCCACAACACTATCGAGCATCGGCCAGGCGACGCCTGTGAGCGTTCATGTTCACGATACCCACGGCGTTAAGAGGGTTACGGCTACTGTTGAGCAAAATGGCACACAGTACCCGGTGGGGCAGAGTTCCGGTGGAACGAAGACTGCTGACTCTACCTTCAACTTCAATGTGGGCGTGAAGACGACGCCGCAATTGCGGGATGGCGCTGCCAAGCTGACAATTGAGGCTACATCCGGTGGGCTGTTCGGTGGCAGCGAGCGGCTGGAGCGCGACGTGAAGGTGGTGACCCAGCCGCCGACGGTCAGTGCTGATTCGGATCAGCACTACCTGTATCTGGGCATGGCCGATCTGGCGACGATGAACGTTACCGGCTCTTACACGGAGGCAGGTGTGCGGGTGGGTGATGAGACTTTTCGCGCGTGGCCCATGCCGGGCGGGAAGCCAGGGTATTTCTCGTTGTTTGCGTTTGCATGGAATATGGCGCCGGGTACTGTTCCGGTGGTTTACGCGTCGAATGGCGCGGGCAACGACGTGACTACGCCTCTTACTGTGATCTTCCCGAAGAAAGAGCAGCCGGTATACACGCAGCACGAGATCCAGGTTACCGACCAGTTTATGCAGAAGGTGCTGGGCGAGCTTGATCCGAACGGCACGGGCGATCCGGTGGCGCGATTTGTGCGGATCAATACGGAGATGCGTAAGGCCAACAATCAAACGCTTGCGGACTTGCGGCTGAAGACCGCCGATCATTTTCTCTGGTCGCAGCCGTTCACGCGGCAGTCACACTCACAAGCCGAGGCCACTTTCGCCGATAAGCGGACCTACATCTACCACGGCAAAAAGATCGACGAGCAGGTGCACCTGGGCTACGATCTGGCGGTGACGCAGCACGTGGGGGTTGAGGCCTCGAATGATGGGCGCGTGGTGTGGGCCGCGCCGCTGGGCATCTATGGGAATTGCATCGTGGTGGACCACGGGTATGGTTTGCAAACTATTTACGGGCACCTGAGCCGGATCGATGTGCATGAGGGTGACATGGTGAAGCGCGGCGGGATTATGGGCCTGAGCGGCATGACCGGTATGGCGGGCGGCGACCATGTGCACTTCGGCATGCAGCTCGATGGTGTGCAGATAGATCCGAAGGAATGGTGGGACGCGCACTGGATTCAGGATCACATTGCGCGGCGGGTGGATTTGCCGGGGTTTAGCGAGGGGGATGCAGACAAGAAGTTGGTTTCGGCGCCGAGAGGGAAGAAGGCGGGGACGGGGTC
>PMXB01000381.1:0-142 GCA_003165935.1 Acidobacteriaceae bacterium
AGGATCTTCACTCCTACGCCGTGCTTGTGCAGGGCCTGGATGGCGATTGCAGCCGTGCCCTTGGGGGGGTCGAGAAAGGCAACGTACCCTTTCAGCACGAGGTCGCGCTCGTCCTCCTTGGAGCAGGACTGCTTCCCCGGCA
>PMXB01000381.1:168-6864 GCA_003165935.1 Acidobacteriaceae bacterium
CTATTCAGAATCGCCGTGTCCAGCAGATTCTTGAGGCCGGTCTGAAAGTGGCTGATGATGTAACCGTTCAGCAACACCTCGTCTGTTTCTCGTCCCGCTACGTTGCAGTGCCGCTGCAGGACGACACGATCCTCGGTCAGCGTGCCGGTCTTATCCGTGCAGAGCACGTCCATCCCGCCAAAGTTTTGAATGGCATTGAGCCGCTTGACNNCGGCGCTTCTTCCGTGATCGAGCAAGCCATGGTGCCGAGATACGTGTTGACTCCCGTGACGACCACGACCGCGGTTGCTGTGCCGCTTTCAACGCTGGTCCCCATGAAGCAAATGTTCTTCAGGTCGATCGGCGAATTGGAGGGCTTCGTGTCCAGATCGTGGAACTTCTCGACAGGATAGGATTCTCCGGTAAGCGTGCCCTGGCTCACAAACAAGTCTTTCGCCGAGAGAACTCGCACATCGCCGGGNNCGCGCGTCACCCGTGGCAAAGGAGATCGACGAGAGAGCTGCCAGCAGAATCACCAGCGGGTTGCGAAGGATGATCAAGAGCCGGATAAACCAGCCGCGCCGGCGTTCCTGCGCAACCTCGTTCGGGCCGGCGGTGCGCGCTCTCGCTTCGGCCTCCGCTTGCGTCAGGCCCTCGGGAGCCGTGTGCAACGACTGAAGCAGTGCATCGCCGCCCTTCCCCGCAGCATCGAGGACGGCAGAGGAAATGCGGATGTTGTGGTTCTTGGCCTTTGCAGCAGTCGAAGACTTTTCCGAGCCCGCCGGAGTTCCCGCGGGGCTAACGCCTGCCGGGCCGTCTTTTCCGGCTGATTCTCCTGGTGCAGAATTCGTACCGGGTGCTGTCATCGCTCTCTCAATCGCACTTCTACTCCGTGATCTCAAGTCTTTTCATGGTTGCATGGTGCATGGATAGTTAGCTGCAGATTCACAAGCGGGAAAGGTCTTTGGGCACCAAGACAATTCAGCGACAAATTCCGGCTCACTGAGAGTATTCGGTCACGGGGATAAAGAAGACTGTTCTGTTCTGTTCTGTTCTGTTCTGATCTGTTCTGATCAAACGCAAACGTAAAAGGACGCCGCGCTACACCAACAATACAGCAGGTTCAACAGGTCGGGCACTTCATTCCCGATAGCCGACGCTGGTTAGTTGCTAGCCTACATCGAAATCGACTCGAGCACAGACGTGCTGGATGAGCAGGAGCGCATGGCTCGAGTCGGTTTCGATTAGGAGACAAGAAGGAAGCCGCAGGCGTTTGCCGCGATCGCGGTGATCAGCCTGGGATTTATGGATATTGAATAGTGTTCGGGAAGTCGGTGGGGTGCTCCGAGGAGCAGAATCGGCGTCGATGATGCTGGAAGCCGGTGATGAGATAAAGTTTTGTACGCTTTTCGAGCGCGGTATATGGATGTAATTGTCTGAAGCTATGTTCGGTCTGCGGGGTCTGGACACACTGATGCGCGGACGTGCATGAAGCAAGTCGACTGTCGGTTATTGAGCGCGCCATCATGAGGAGTCGAGTTCCCTGATAAGAGCCAATTCTGTAGCCGTGAGCCTGCGCACGACGCGCATGCGTCCGTTGCATCTGGGGCAGTGCCAAAGTGGAGCGTTGTCGCCCGCGGGCTGGGCTGTTGGCAGTGGATCGTGCTCCTCCAGAGCCAGTAGCCGCCGCGCCAGGGGCAGGCTCACGGCGCGGAATCGGTTGGCGAGCAGCCCGTAGCGGCGAATGCGACGAAACCCTTTGGCAGTACGTGCATGAAGAAGCGTCGCAGGAACTCGACAGCGTGGAGTTTCATGATGCCCCGCTTGCCACCATGCGCGTAGTCCTTCCAGCGGAAGTGGACATACTCACCGTCGAAGGTGGTGATCCGGTGGTTGGAGATGGCGATGCGATGTGTGTAGCGTCCCAGGTAACGCAGTACGTGTTCGGGGCCGCCGAAGGGCGGCTTGGCATAGACCACCCACTTGTCCCGGCGCAGTTGGGCGAGCAGTTCAGAGAACCACTGCCGGTCCTGAAAAGCCGCCGCTTGGCCGCGGCAGTTGAGCTGGTTCTTGTTGTAGAGGTGTTCGAGCCCCGTGAGGAACTTATCGCGGAAGACTCGGCGCAAGACCGGTATAGGCAGCAGGAAGAGCGGGTGGCAGGTGGAGACCCAACGCTGATGGTCGGGAGACAGTCCGCCGCCAGGAACGACACAGTGGATATGTGGATGGAGCGTCAGGTTCGATCCCCAGGTATGCAGGATGGAGAGCAAGCCTATCTCTGCACCCATGCGTTGGGGATCGGCGGCAACTTCCAGCAATGTCTGAGAGCTTGCGGCAAAGAGTAGATCGTAGAAAGCAGTCGGGCTTGTAAGGGCCAGCGGGTTCAGTTCGTGGGGCACGGTGAAGACGACGTGAAAGTAGTTGGTGTTAAGCAGATCGCGTTGCTGCGCCTCGACCCAACGCAGTCGAGCCTGCGCCTGGCACTTGGGACAGCAACGAGATCGGCACGTAATGGTGCGCACACCATTACGTGCCTTATGGGGAGTTTTTTGTTGTGGGGAGTGCGACGCGCAAGTGGATGAAACATCGCTCATCTGAGCGCGGGTGGAGTGTTCAGACTCACCATAAGATTGGTGACCTCCTGCTACTGTGGTGCGGCCATTATTGGCACATCACTCAAGGAGAACACCATGATCGAGAACTACTTTTCTGCATCAAAAGCGCTCGCTCGTTTGCGCGCAGGTATCAGTGGGCCCCATATCGATGACTTCGCGGGCGCACTTGAAAAACAAGGCTACGCTCATTCGACTGCAATTCGCTATTTGCGTGCCGCAGCCCATCTCGGCTGTTTTGTGCAGCGCAAAGGATGCACCTTGGCAGATGTGGATAGGCGCTTGTTGGATGCGTTTATCCGACACCTTCAACATTGTCGCTGCCCTCATTCCAACGATGAAAGGACTGGCTTTCACCCAAGCTGCGGAGTGAAGCTCTTTTACCGGCATTTGGTTCAGCGCGGGGTGTGCCGGAATCATCAGGACGACGAAGTCGGGAACAATGAGCCGGCACTGGTAACAGCGTTCAGCGATTGGTTTCAGGTCCACCGTGGCGTCACCCAACCCACTCTCCGGCAGTACACTCGCGGAGCCGCAGAATTACTCCATGTACTCGGTGAAGATGTCAGCCAGTGGAATGCCCAGGCAGTGCGCGCGTTCCTGCTGGATCGCGCGAGCAAGTGTGGAACCGAAACAACACAGAAGTTGATCACGGCCATGAGAGCTTTCCTGCGGTATCTCATTTACCGCGGAGAGGCTAGAGACGATCTCGACCTCGCCGTTCCGGCGATTGCTCATTGGCGGCTGGCCACGCTTCCGCAGTGTCTCTCGGCACAGGAACTTGAACGTCTCATCGCCGCTTGTGACGGGACTACCCCAGGACGTCTTCGCGACCGTGCAATTTTGTTGCTGCTATCCCGACTTGGGCTCCGAGCTGGCGACGTAGCCCAGCTTCGCATTACTGATATCAACTGGAAGGCAGGCACCGTACAGGTTACCGGGAAGGGCCGACGCCAAGTGCGTTTGCCTTTACCCCAGGATGTCGGCGACGCTCTACTTCGCTACATGAAATGCCGCCCTCAAGTCGATGATGCTAGTCGATTGTTTCTTCGCAGTATCGCTCCGTTCAAGCCATTTGCCTCGGGCGACGGGGTTTCCACCGTCGTGAAGCACGCTCTTCGACGAGCGGGTATTGAGAGCCAGGCAAAAGGTGCTCACTTGTTGCGCCACACCGCTGCAACGGAGATGTTGCGACACGGAGTCCCGCTCGACAAGATTGGCCTCGTCTTGCGCCATCGCAGCATCGATATGACGGCCTACTATGCCAAGGTGGATTTTGCTCTCCTCCGGCAAGTCGCACAGCCTTGGCCGGAGGTGAACTCATGATAACCGCCATCGAAAGATACCTGGCCACAGGGCGGGCTTCCGGATTTTCCCTCAGCAATGTGGAATATCGATTGCGAAGCTTTGCCCGTTTCGCTGCTGTTCGTCAGGAAACACATGTCCGCCGCACGACCGCCATAGATTGGTCCAGCCAGAGCGGATCGGTTGCACAGCGGCACACCCGGTATCAGACTATTTGCAGCTTCGCCGCTTATGTCCATCTGGAAGACAGCCGGCACGAACTGCTACCGCCAAATCATTTCGGCTACCGGAAGACCCGCCGCGTACCTTACATCTACTCCAAGGCTGATATCGAGCGTCTCATCCTTGCCGCTTTGCAGCTTGCTCCGGTCAACTCCCTTCAGCCTCTCACGTATGTAGCCTTGATCAGCCTGCTGGCCTCGACCGGCCTTCGAATCTCAGAAGCTCTGCACCTGCTCATATCTGACATAACGCCGCAGGGCCTGCTGATCCGCAGAACGAAATTCAAGAAAACCCGCATGGTGCCGCTACACGAGACCGCAGTAGAAGGACTGCACCGATACCTGACGAGCCGACACAGATTCCGCATTGGCGGGGACCATGTGTTTGTCTCCAACAGTGGCGATCCGCTCTGTTACGTCCGAGTCTATGAGATGTTCCGTAAGCTGCTGAAGTCTGCAAATATCCAGCCTCAAAATGGGCGCTGGCCGCGGATTCACGAGCTACGCCACACGTTCGCGGCAAGGGCTCTGGAGTCATGTCCAACCGGCCGTCGATCAATCGGACAGCACATATTGGCTTTGGCAACGTACATGGGGCACGTCAACATCGACTCGACATTTTGGTACCTTAGCGCCACCCCTGGTCTGATGCAGGATATCGCTGTGGCAGGGGAGAGCTTCCTGCACGGAGGGCGGTCATGACCTCCATCGCGCCGCACATCGAGGCATTTCTCCGCGAGTATCTTGTCCGGCATCGCGGCAACAGTCGGCATACTTGTGAGTCTTACGCATACAGCTTCCAGGCGTTGTTTGAATTTGCCTCGCAAAAACTCAAGGTACCACCCTCATCGATGGCTTTGGAACAGTTGGATGCCGCTCTGATCTGCTCGTTTCTGGAACACCTCGAGATCGCCCGCGGCAATTCGGGCAACACACGGAACATCCGTTTGGCGGCCATCCGATCGTTCTTCCGCTTTCTTCAGCATCGGGAACCTGCCGCACTCGGCCAGGTCCGCCGTGTTCTCGCGATTCCCTTCAAGAAAACAGATAGCCGTCTCGTTCCATATCTGGACCAGCAAGAAGTGCAGGCTTTGCTGGATGCACCCAATCCGACGACGCGGGATGGCATACGCGATCGGGCTATGTTGCACCTTGCAATCAGCGGTGGACTCCGAGTCTCGGAACTGACGGGACTCCGCATTGACGATATCGCGCCGCAGTCAGCCAGCATCCGCGTGTATGGAAAGGGACGTCGTGAGCGGGCGTTGCCGCTTTGGAAAACAACCGCGACTGCACTGCGCGCCTGGTTGGCTATACGTGGAGTGGTCACCGCGCCGGAAGTGTTTGTTAACGCACGTGGAGAACCATTCAGCCGTTGGGGAGTCGCATACGTTCTGAGGCACCACGGCCAAACCGCAGCCAAGAAATGCAACTCACTGGTTGGCAAGCAACTCAGTCCGCATGTATTGCGGCACACCTGCGCAATGATCATGCTTCAGGCGACGCAGGACATCAGAAAGGTCTCCCTGTGGTTGGGGCATAGCAATTTGGCCACGACAGAGGTCTACGTTCGGGCGGATCCCAGTGAGAAACTCGAGGCCATTGAAGCCGTAGTTCCGCCGCATCTTCGCAAAGGCAGGTTCCGACCGGAGGATAAATTGATCGCGCTCCTAAAAGCCAAACCGTAATGGAGAGTCAACAGGGCGTGCAGGGAAGACTCTGCACGCCCTTTCAGCATCGAACTCCCCGCAACGAAAAACTCCCCATAATGCACGAGTTGTAGGAGATGGGTGCTTCGAACTGGCAATCGGCACACTTGTCCTTATGCCCGCCCAGAGCTGCGGTACGGCAACGCTCGACAGCCCGAATTGCCTTCAGCTGTTGAAAGCTGAGGATGGTCTTGAAGCGTTCCAGAAACTGTCTGCCCTTGGCACGGACGATGTCGGCCACTTCGATGGCCGGCCTGTTCATGAAGTACGTGGCCGATGAAAGGCGCGACTACACTGGTCGACGCTGGACAGCTTCAGCTCTTCGATGGGGTTGGCGACCTGCTGCAGGTGCTGCTTGGAAAGGTGAAGATAGCGGGCTGTCACCTCCAGATCTTCGTGACCGAGCAGAAGTTGGATGGTACGCAGGTCCGTGCCGGCTTCAAGTAGATGGGTTGCCCAACTGTGTCGAATCAGATGTGGGGCGACCCGCTTGCGAAGGCCAGCCCTCTTTGCAGCTTCGGCGCATACACGCCACACGATCTTGTCGGTAATGGGCTGTTCGCAATCGCTACGTGACCGTGAGGGAAACAGGTAGGTCTTCGGCTTGAGCCAGCGCCACTGTGCGCGCAGAGTCTCGAGCAGTGTTGGGCTGAGCGGCAGATCGCGATCCTTGCCTCCCTTGCCGTTCACGACGTGGATAACCATCCGCTGGCTGTCGATATCNNGCTTCCTGCGCACCTTGGGATAGGGCAGGAACTCACGAAACTCATGCCGATGAAGCGTGCGGATGTACAAGAACCGAAGTGCGGCTACATGGTTCTCGACCGATCCAGGATCCAGATTCCTTACCTTGAGCAGGTAAGCCTGGTA
>PMXB01000273.1 GCA_003165935.1 Acidobacteriaceae bacterium
GACTCGTGGCGCTCGGTGCCGAGAATGAAGAGGCCGCCGGATTCAAGGACCTTGTCGTGATCCATGGCCGCTGCGTCGGCGTGGCCCTGCAGCGCCTCTGCCCAGTCGGCCTCGGAGACTTCGAACTCCTGCCCCTGGTAGTAGAAGCGCAGGAAGCCGGCCGGGGCCATGGGATTGATGGCGCCTTCGTTCACGCTGATGGCGCGCGCGTTGCCTTTCTTCACCAATTCCTGGCGGGTCATGAAGTCGGCGTTGCCGCCGAGCAGAATGTCGGTTCCGCGGCCCGCCATGTTGGTGGCGATGGTGACGGAGCCGTGGCGGCCGGCCTGCGCAACGTACTCAGCTTCGCGCTCGTGAAACTTGGCGTTGAGCACGACGTGCTTCACGCCCTTGCGCTGAAGCAGGGCGGAGAGCCGTTCGGACTTTTCAATCGATGTGGTGCCGACCAGTACCGGCTGCTTCTTCTCGTGAAGTTCGACAATGCTGTCGGCGACCGCGTTGTACTTCTCTTTTTCAGTGCGGTAGACGACGTCGGAGTTTTCCTTGCGGAGCATCGGCATGTTGGTCGGGATGACGACAATCTCGAGCTTGTAGATCTTTTCGAACTCGGCGGCTTCGGTTTCCGCNNGTGCCGGTCATGCCGCTCAGCTTCTTGTAGAGGCGGAAGTAGTTCTGGAAGGTGATCGTCGCCAGCGTCTGATCTTCCTTCTTGATCGCCACGCCTTCCTTGGCCTCGATGGACTGGTGCAGTCCGTCGCTCCAGCGGCGTCCCGGCATCAGGCGGCCGGTGAAGGTATCCACGATGATGACTTCGCCGTCCTTCACAACGTACTCCACATCGCGGCGATAGAGAGCCAGGGCCTTGATGGCGGTCTCGACGTAGTGCTTGAGCTCCCAGTTTTCAGCGTCGGCAATGTTGCCGATGCCGAGGAGACTTTCGATGGTCTCCCAGCCCTGGTCGGTAACGCCAATCGTGCGCTGCTTTTCGTCGACGATGTAGTCGCCGGAGAAATACTTTTCGCCCTCATTCAGGCGGATGCCGAGCTGCTCCTGGCGCCGGTGATCGGTAAACTCAACCTCTTCGCCCTTCTCGAGCTGCGGAATGATCTTCACCACGCGGGCGTACTTGTCGGTTGTCTGATCCGTTGGACCGGAGATGATAAGCGGTGTCCGCGCTTCGTCAATGAGAATCGAGTCAACTTCGTCGACGATGCCGTAGTAGTGGCCGCGCTGCACGCAGTCCTTTATTTCAAACTTCATGTTGTCGCGCAGATAGTCGAAGCCAAACTCATTGTTGGTGCCGTAGGTGATGTCGGCTCCGTAGGCTGCGCGGCGCTGGCTGTCGTCCAGGTCGTGCACGATGACGCCAACCGTAAGCCCGAGAAACTCGTAAATCTTGCCCATCCACTCGGCGTCGCGNNCGCTTGGCCAGGTAGTCGTTCACAGTGACCACGTGGACGCCGTGTCCGGCAAGTGCGTTCAGATAGCAGGCCAGGGTGGCAACCAGCGTCTTGCCTTCGCCGGTCTTCATCTCGGCGATCTTGCCCTGGTGCAGAACCATGCCGCCAATGAGCTGCACGTCGAAGTGGCGCATGTGCACCGAACGCCAGCCGGCCTCGCGGACTACGGCAAAGGCTTCAGGGAGGATCTCGTCGAGGGCCTGCTTCTCAGCCGCAGCCTGGGCCTTCTCTTTTTCTTCGCGGTCTTCGATGCCTTTGGTGGCTTCGGCCACTGCCTGGGCAATCCGCCCGCGGAACTCGACGGTCTTGGCGCGCAGTTCTTCGTCTGTGAGCTTCTGGATGGATGGCTCAAGGGCATTGATTTCAGCCACAACCGGCCAAAGGCGCTTGATAACGCGCTCGTTTGCGGTGCCAAAGACTTTAGTTAGAACAGTATCGAAAACCACGAGATTCTCCGTCTACCAGTGTAAATGGTTATGGGTTGCGCAGGTGGGCCGGCCCGCGCAAGCCGCTGGGCGTTCCGCCTGAGAGGAGATACGTAACTCGAGCCCCTGCAGATTCATGGCAATGTGGCCCCGGGCGGGACGGGCGGCGGTCACAGTCTGACCTCCAGGCGCTCCAGGTGCTCGCCGCGGCGGATCTTCTTCAGTTGCCGGTTCAGGTGCTTGTGCGGCGAGTCGGGATCGCCCTGGTCGTCTTCGTCGGCGTCGTCTTCCTCAATGGCGGCGATCACATTGCTGAGGTTCGGCTGATAGAAGGTTTGAACAAACTGAAGAAACCCGATTCCGGCCGTCAGGCACATCGAATAGATCCGGGATTGGAGGGCGGTTCGGTGCTTCCGCTGCCCGAGGCCGATTCGCGACAGGCTGAAGACAATGAGCGCCACTACCATCGGCACAAACATAAGAAATCCGGCAAGCATGAGCCACGCAACGAACGAATGAATGTTCATCAATTCCCTTCCGCATGTTCCAGGCAAAAACTTCCCACCTGAACGAAACACCGCCTGAATGTGGTGAACGCATCCGGCAGGTGCAACTGGTTATTGAGGAATTAGCCGCGGAGGAAGGGCGGTGGGCGCTGGAAGCGTATGGGAAGGACCGGCGCTGCGGGCACGCGGCTGGCGTAGACATACGTCATGCGTGGCAGCAGGCTCAGCGGAGAGATGATGCCGACGAACAGGAGCGGCAGTATCGCCGCAAAGTCCGCACCGTGACCGGATGGGCTGTGTGGCACCAGCAGGCAGAGCAGCGCAGCCGCGATCACGAAGACCGCAAGCAGCAGGATTCCGTTCAGGCGCTGGCTCCGTTGCATGGCTCTCTCTTGAAAAGGAGTATAGCAGCAGGACTGCTGGTGCAGACACACGGACGGCCAGATGGACATGATTGCGATCACCGTCCACTGCGGCAATCCCGGCTACCCGACCTACTGACATGCGCGTGGCTATGGTCTCTTGGCCGCGAATCCGCTGGGGCGCATCATCTTCGACCCCAAACAGCCGCCCTTCAACTACACGCTCGACAAGGGCCAGCAGACGACTTTCCGCTACCGCGTGGTCATCGCCGACCGCGCCGAAAGCGCCGACCAGCTGAACACAGAAGCGGATGCGTTTGCGGCGGAGTACAAGTAAAGGGCGAGTCGATTCTTGATCTGAGCAGGAGGCGCGACTTTAGTACCTTTCTTGCGTTCTTGCTTTCGTTCGCATTGTTTTCTATCCTCGATGTATGGAAATTCTCACCCACGACGAGTTGGTGCGCTTGACTCCCCCGGAGCGCATCGCGTTGATCTCGCAGCTTTGGGACAGTCTGGAAGAGGACCATCTCGCTCTGACGGCAGCGCAGGGGGCGGAGCTTGACAGCCGCCTTGCGACGCTCGACCAGGACCGGCGCGAAGGCATCACATGGGCGGCTTTGAAGGCGGAACTTGAATTGCGTTGCCCGTAGTGTTTCCGGTTATCTTCACCCAACGCGCCCGCGTCGAGTTCGTCGCAAGAGACTATCCTCAAAGGGAGGGAGAGAACATGGCAGCTTTCGATTGGTCCGATTGCCCGTTGGTTGAGATCATCCCAGGCAAGATGAGTGGCGCTCCCCTGCTCAGGAACACCCGCTTGCCCGTGGATGCCATCACAGGAAACTATGATGCCTTCCGCGATGAGGGATTGTCGCACGACGACGCCATCGGGGAAACACTCGATTGTTACCCTGAGGCTGGTCTTGACGCTATCAAGACGATTCTCAGCTATCGCGCCGAGCACCAGTTTCAGGCACAACTTTGAAGATTCTCTTCGATGAGGATGTGCCGGGAAAACTAGCGCGATCCCTGCCCATGCATGAAATTCATACGGTAGTCGGTATGGAATGGGGCGGCGTCAAGAACGGCCAACTGCTGACGCTGATCGAGCAAGAAGGATTCAACATCTTCCTTACCGGCGACAAGAACATGGTGGATCAGCAACGGCTTCAGGGGCGCCCTTTTGCCGTGTTGATTATGTCCGCAATCAACTGGCCTGTAATCCGGCCGCACATCGATGCAATCTCGGCTGCCGTCGACGAAGCACAGTCCGGCACCGTGAAGACCATTGATTGCGGCACATTCAGCCGGAAAAAGCCGACCGGGGAATAACCGTCCCCTGCTTCGCCGCTTTCCTTACGCGCTCATGTTTGTTATCGAGCCCGACGAGACGCTGACCTTCATCGCATGTTTCCATGGCAGCCGCGATCCGGAGCACTGGCAAAAGCGGGCGTAGATTACTGGGCGGACGGAATTTGAACTCGGGAAGTAAGATGGAAGCCGACTACGAAATAGACTGGGCCTCCGGCAACTGTTCCGGTGGAGATGCAACCGAAGCGAGGCTGAAGCATGACGCTGGCTTCCAAATGCCGATTGATCGCCATCGTGGCAGCAACGGTGGCCGTCCTATTGCTTGGCGTACGCGCCTCGGCCAAAGGCCCTGTGGACCATCCATACAGGCATTCCGGTGTGGAGATGCCCATATCGCTCGCCATTGGCACTGTCAGGTCACCCGAGTTCGTCGCAAAGCATGATTTATATCAGATGAGAATAGAAGCGGAGTGGCGTCTTCCGGCAGTAGAACTGAGATGCAAGATGGGATTTGGCGTAGTTCCGCCCACCGATAAATGCAGAGCACAAGCAGTTCTAGAAATCCAGTGGCGGGTTCTCGAAGGAGAAACCGTTGTGGCACATGGTTCGGCGGGAGGTATAAGCTCTGAATTCGAAGCCGATAAAGATCTTTTGGGCAGGTATATCGGGAGCTCCCAGGGACAATCCAAGCACAAATACACCGTGGAGCTAACATTCGCCAAAGATGGCAGTTCACTTGATGTTACGCATCCCAGGTTGATCGTTTCTCCGCCCGACTTTGCTTTTTAAAGGTGATCCTATGAACCACAACCCAACCAATCTCCATCCACGCCGCGAGTTTCTCAAGCTTGCCACACTTACCGGTGCGGCAGCGCTCACGGGAAACGCGCCGGCGGCCGCAGCAGAGCCAACTGCCAGTCTTGCCGCGGCGGAACAAACCCCTGACCCACATTCGCCGGAGAGGGGTGCAGCGAATAAGCATGCGGGCAACGACAAGATGGAGTTTCTTCGTGTCAGCGGCAGTCACATTGTCGACGCAGGCGGCAAGAAGATCCGCCTCCGCGGAACCTGCCCCGGCGGCTGGATGAACATGGAAGACTTCATCAACGGGCACCCCGGCGCGGAGCACACTCTACGCGCACAGATGGCGGAGACGCTTGGCCCGGCCAAAGCGCAATTCTTCTTCGACCGACTGCTCGACTACTTCTTCAACGAAGACGATTTGATCTTCCTCAAAAAGGCCGGCGCTACCGTCGTCAGGATTCCCCTGAATTATCGCCACTTCGAGGACGATGCCGCCCCGTTTAAATACAAAGAGGCGGGTTTCGCGCGGCTTGACCAAATCTTAAGTCACTGCGAAAAACACGGCCTCTACGTCATCCTCGATCTTCACTCAGCTCAAGGCTGGCAGAACGTCCATTGGCACTCTGACAACGCATCGCGCATCAGTCTCTTTTGGGAAGTTCCGTACTATCAGGATCGCTTCGTCGCCCTGTGGCAGGAGTTTGCGCGGCGCTACAAGAACAGGCCGGTAGTGGCTGGCTACGACGTGCTCAACGAGCCTTGTTCGAACAATAGTTACGGCGACTACCCGTGGAATATCTATGCCAATTACAAGCCCAATTATGAACGCATCAACTCCCTCTATCGGCGGCTTGTAACTGAGATCCGCAAGATAGATTCCCGGCACATCATCTTCCTCGAAGGCGATAACTACGCAAAGCAGTTCTCCGGCCTCGACAAACCCTTTGACGATAACCTCGTCTACAGCTCGCATAACTACACTGTGCCGGGCTTCGGACCCGGCCAATACCCCGGCGAGATCCATCCCCGGTCTGCTTCGGCAAGTGGCCCCGAGTTGTGGGATCGGGCTAAGCAGGAGCGCAGCTTCCTCGATGCCGAAGGAACAAAGTTTACCCAGCAGCATGGCGTTCCGTTGTGGGTAGGCGAGTTTGGGTCTGTCTTCAACGGCCCACCTGAAGAGAATGCCGATCGCCTTCGCGCGCTCGACGATCAGATTGGCATCTTCGCACGCCACGAGGCCCACTGGACGACGTGGAACTACAAAGATGTTGGCGTGATGGGCATGCTGACGCTTGACCCGGCATCGCCTTACATGGAGCGCATCAGGGGCCTGCTTCGCAGGAAGGCGGCTCTCGGCACAGACGATTGGATGTCGTGGCTGCCTCCGACGCCGATCAAGGACGCGACAGGGCAACTCGCCGATCAGATCCTCCAAGCCGTTGGCGATCCCTCGCTCGATGCGCGGCTCAACGCGCGATGCGTCAAACAAACACTGTTGTGCTTCTACACTGGTACGCTGATGCAGCCGCTCTACGCCAGCCTGTTCAAAGGCCTGACCGAGAATGAGCTTGATGCCATGCTGTCGTCCTTCTCGGCAAAGCGATGTCTTCCCAACCAGGGCCTGGTGGACGTGCTGAGCAANNGCCTGCCGACGAGAGTTGGCTGAACCCCGCGCCTGGCGACAGCCCCGACTCCACCACTTGATTGTTCCCATTCACCCACTGCGTCCCGCCCGTGCCCAGGGGAGTAATGTACTTCTGTCCCGAAGCATCGGTGGTGGACTGAACCCCATTGATCACGTCGTTGAAGCTGTCGTTATTCAGCGCGCTGATCATTCCCTGTTCTCGCGAATTCTCCGCATTAGTTGCCGCGATGGTCGCCTGCGTTGAGGCATTGATTTGCTGGATCGCCTGGTTGTTCAACCGGTCTTGCATCTGCGTCCAGGCCGGATTCATTGCCAGCGAAGCCCCCGCATGTTGCAGCAACGCGCCCGCCGCAGTGCCCTGTGCCGCCGGAGCGATCACGCTTGCCAGCGACACCACCAGCCAACTCGAGCCCGGTCCTCCCGGTCCCATCAGCATGGTCTCCGCATACACATATGCGTCCATCGGCGCGCCATTCTTCGTGCATGAGAAATAGACATCGCCGCCTGTTGTGTGGCTTATCCCCTGCTGAGCCGGGTGGAACTTCGGCGCCATATCATCGCTCTTGGTTACCACCAGCCCCTGGCACATTGAGGCGAAGCGCGCTTGCCCGTACTTGGTGGCGAACACCTTGGCTGTGACATACGGGGCCACGCCGGGACCTTGCTTCAAAAACGGCCCCGGCACCCTGTAGGGAGGAATCGTTGCGTCGCCCACGCGTAGATTCGTCAGCCCATCCGGCGATGTCATGTCCACAACCATTCGCGCGTCGATGTTGCTGTAACGAAACAGCCCGCCATAAGTCTTCCATCCCTGCGGCACCTGGATCGAAAATGCCTGCTCCCGCGCGTCGCGCACCGTCACCCATTGCACGCCGGTTGACGCTCCCGCTGCGGCCTGTCCGCTCGCACCAGCCTCCCCGCCCCCTGTGGTCGCATTTGAACTGCTTGCGGCAGAACGGCAACCCCCGACGCAGGCGATCGTTAAAACCAGCAACACCAAAAGGCCCCCCGCCGTTGCCACCCTTTTCATTTGTTTCCTCCGTTCACCTGCGTATCAATTTATCTGAGAGTTGCCTGAAAATTCCAGGAAAGTCGCGGATTGCTCACGAATTGTCGCGGAGAGATTATCGCCCAGCCCATCAAGTGCGGTCCTTTGCGTGCGTTTCTTCAGTTTCACGCCAGGATTCTGCGATTTGTTCACCCAGGGCGAACTTCACCTGAACCTGCGGCGATATCCTTGCATCCAAATAGTATGCCAACTGTAAGCCGTGAAGTACGCCTTGCCAGCCGCCCTCATGGCGAACCCTCGCTGGACAACTTCTCCTTTGCAACCGTCGAGGTTCCCGAGCCCAATCCTGGGGAAGTGCTGGTGCGCAATGTATTTCTCTCCGTCGATCCCTACATGCGCGGTCGGATGAATGATGCCAAATCTTACGTTCCGCCATTTCAGGTCGGTCAGCCGCTGGAAGGTAGTGCAGTGGGACGTGTTATCGCTTCGCAGGAGGATGGGTTTCCTGTTGGGACCTATGTCCAGAGCTTTTACGGATGGAGAGAGGCTTTTGTCGCGCCGGCTGCGAGGCTGCAAGTCGTCGATATATCCGTTGCCCCGGCCTCGGCATATCTCGGAATTCTGGGCGTAACCGGCCTGACGGCATGGGTTGGCCTGAACCGCATAGCGAATCTGAAGAACGGCGAGACGGTCTTTGTATCTGGAGCCGCGGGCGCTGTGGGAAATGCAGTCTGCCAGTTGGCGAAGATGCATGACTGCAAGGTGATTGCCAGTGCCGGCTCCGAAGAAAAGATCCGCTTCCTTCGCGAAGAGCTCAAGGTCGATTACGCCTTCAATTATCGCGACGGCAGTCCGCTCGAACATCTGAGTAAAGGCGCACCCGAAGGCATCGATGTCTACTTCGACAACACGGGCGGCCCGCAACTTGAAGCCGCACTCAATTCCCTGCGCAACTCGGGCCGGATCGCGATGTGCGGCGGAATCGCAGGCTACAACACGCCGGTTCCCGGCCCCCGCAACCTGGTGCAGGTCATCGGCAAGCGCCTGCGAATTGAGGGATTCATTGTCTCGGATCACTTCAAGGATTTTCCTGCGTTTTTTCAGGAGGCGATCCCCGCACTAAAATCCGGGAAACTCATCAACCGCCAGACGGTGGTAAATGGACTGGACGCAGCACCCGCAGCGTTCCTCGATCTTCTTCACTCCGGCGCTGGAAACATCGGAAAGATGATCGTCAAGCTCGCGGACTGATAAACACAGTGCGCTCGCGGTTGGCATTCGATGCCGAGACCGAGGCATCTGGCGAGATCGTTGACCTCGCAGAGCGTGTACGCCGCGCCCTACTCGTCGTAATCCACAGTCGCCATCTTCGGCGCGCGCGCGATGCGCATGAGCTCGCCATGGTCGAGCCAGTTGAGTTCGCAGTTCTCGCAACTGTCGATCACAACATTACCGCCGCCAAAGTAGACATGAGCCTCCATGTGCTTGTGGCAGACGGGGCAGTCGATCCTGCGCTCGAGGTCGCGCGGATCGGGAGCCGCGGGAGGAATCTCAGCGCCTGGATCGCTGTCGCGAATCTGGTCGACAAGGTCGGGGAATCCGCCCATGGGGATCATCATCCCTTGGCAGTGCTTGCACGACCAGAGGTGCGCGCCCTGCCCTTCCCCTGTTTTCAGCGTCGCATTCCAGAGGGGAACAGCACAGATGGGGCAAAGGCGGTCGGGCAGCTCTTCGAGTTCGCTCACACCCTCGTCGTTGGCGCCGGGCAGGTAGAGGCTCTTGCAGTAGTCGCAGGTAAAGCTGCCTGTTCCCTGCCCTACGCGCATGGGAGCACCGCAGGAGGGGCAGGTCATTGGGGCTTCCCGCACTCCGAGCAGAATTTTGCGCGCTCAGTGATGGGCTTGCCGCACTCGATACAGAACTTGGTGCCTGCGGCCGGGACCGCCTCCGGCGCTGCCGCTACGGGCGCGGCGGCCTCTTGTGGTTTTGCTGCGCCCGGCAAAGTCGCGCCCATCAGGGTCTGGGCCATCACCGCTCCCGCGCCCAGGCCAACACCCATCCCGGCTGCTCCGCCGGTGTTGGCTGCGGCCACGCCGAGCGACTCCGCGGCCTGGAGTTGCGTGTACTTACCGAGATCCCCGGCCATGCCCACGCCGATGCGGCCGTCGATCACCTTCTGCAGCTCCTCGGGGAGCGAGACGTTCTCAACCACGAACTGGCTCAGCTCCAGGCCGAGGCCTGCGAAGGTGGGCTTGAGCTCGGCGGCGATCTGCGCGCCAAGCGTAGCCTGGTTGGCGGCCATGTCGAGGAAGGAAACATCGCTGTTGGCGAAGGTGTTGGTCATGCCCGCAACAATCGCTGTGCGCAACTGGCCCTCGAGGTCGCTGGCGAAGTAGGCGTCGCGCGTGCCTGCCACCTGGTTGAAGAAGACGCGCGGGTCGGCAACCTTGTAGGTGTAGTTGCCAAAGGCGCGCAGGCGAACTGCGCCAAACTCTTTGTCGCGGATCGTAATCGGCGTGGCTGTGCCCCACTTCTGATCAATCTGCTGCCGCGTCGAGAAGAAGTAGACGTCGGACTTGAACGGCGACTGGAAGGCCTTGTCCCAGTTCATCAGGTCGGTGAGCAGGGGCAGGTTGCGTGTGGTCAGCGTATAGAGGCCGGGGCCAAACACGTCTGCGATGCGGCCCTCGTTGATGAATGCGGCCATCTGCGACTCGCGCACGGTGAGTTGCCCGCCATTCATGATCTCCATGTCCTGCATGGGATAGCGGTAGGAGAGCACGCCATCTTCAGGCTCATTCCATTGAATGACGTCAATAAACTGCTTGGAAAGGAACTGTGAAAGCATTCGGTAACTCCTTCATGCAGAAGTCGTAACTCCGCAAAGTCACAGCGGGCGGGCTAACAGCTTCGATGCCCGCAGTGTAGCAGCGAACGAAAGGGTAAGAACTCCCTAAAAAGTCGTAATGAATACACCTTGCGTGATTGCCGGTTCCGGGCCCAATCTACGGTTAATTCGCATATCCCGTTGCGCTGCGCATCCGGGTCGCCCTGGCTTTTCTCTCGACCGATGCCACCTAAGCGGCATTGACCTTATCCAGAACTGTCCCTAGGCTGTTCGTGGAAAGGACTGCCGGGATGCGTTCAATCAAGCGAATCCTCTGCTTCTTCTATTTCATACAAGCGGCTGGTTGCGCGCTCGCGCTGGCGCTCGTATTCAACCCGGCGTTCTGGGAAGGCTACGCTCGATCCCGCCACTACACTCGTTCCCTTTCCATTCCTTCCGGCCCTCTTGCCCTTCTTCCGATCGCCCTCATTTTGGGCGCCATTGCCGTGATCTACGGCATGGCGTTCTTCACAGTTCTGCTGGGCAAGCGCACGGCGCGGTACTGGGTGATCCTCCCCAGCCTGCTGTATCTCGTTGGCGCCGGAGCCAGCCTGTTCGCATCACCCATTCGCCCAGTCAGCATGTTGCTTTCGGCCTTCCTCGGCGTGGCCGGGCTGGCTCTCACCTGGAATTCAAGCTGGTCCAAGGTTCCTGGCCGTGAAGTTCCCATGCCCAAAAATGTGGGAGACGGTACCAGCACTCTGCTCAACAAGGGCGCCCAGGCCGTAGCCGTGATCGGCTACATGGCTGCCTGGTGGGGTTGCGATCTTTGGATGGTTCGCCTGGGCGAGCCGCGCCCCCGCGGTGGGATACTGCTGGCCGTGGTCCTGGGCTTTCTGGTCACGCTGGTTCACGAACTAGGCCACGCTACCATCGGCCTCGCACTGCATATGCGGCTGCGCTCGTTTATGGCCGGGCCATTTGAGTTTCGCATTCGCGAGGGCAAGTGGACCTTTCGCTTCAATCCAGCAGGCCTGTTGACCGATGCGGGCGCAACCGGCGTTGTGCCTTCCACGGCAAACCAGCCGCGCTGGCATCCACTGCTGATGATTGCCGCCGGACCTG
>PMXB01000334.1 GCA_003165935.1 Acidobacteriaceae bacterium
TCCTGGGCGAGGAGTTCGCCGAGGACGACTTGTTCGGTGAAGTTTTTTGCGCCGATGACGGGGTGGTCGGGGCGGGGCGGGGAGCAGGCGGTGAAAGTTAGCAACAGAGCCGCAAGTCCGCCGACAGTTGCCTGACTCAGTTGGCGTTGAAGACTTCCCATTTGCCGCCTCTCCGAATAATGAGCGTTTCCGACACGACGTAGTTGCCGGTTTTGACAACATGCGCAGCTTGATCCTTGATGGCTTTTAGACCCTCAGCAGAATTTGAACCCGTGAAGACCAGAGTGTCGCGTGCGGGAACGGCCGCTACAATCTCTCCGTCCACGGACTGAGCCAATTGGTCCCACACAGCATCGAATAGCAACAAACTTGCCTCGTAATCGCCACCCGCTGACAGCCAGTACCAGGGGCCGTCACCGTTTTGTTCTGCGGATGGCATGATCCGTGTCAGATTCTCGAGAGCCAAGGGAAGTAGGCCGGCTTTCTCGATTTCAAATTCGTCAAGCTGAGATAGCTTCATCGTAATCATTCTGTCGGGGAGGTCCTGTGCGAACACTAACCAGAGGTCTCCGCAAAAATGATCTGTGATGGAGAATTTCGGGAGGGTCGCCAAGTATTCCGCATCCTTCACTAAGACAACGATCTGTTGCTTCGCGAGCGGCGGCGAATCATATGTCAATTTCGGGATCGTGGAAACGAAACGCTCCAGAATCTCGCGACGGTCCGCATCACCTCGGGAATAAGCGATCCACAAGTTGTGCAAGTGGGTCGTCGCTTCCTTTCCTTCTGCATTGACGATCTTGATTTCCATGTCGCTTGCCATCTCGAACTTCTGGTCCGGAACCGACTCCTGCAGTAGCTTGAGATATAGGAGTGAGAATTCATCGCGGCTGCACTTTTTTGCCAGCATCCGGTCTATTGTGGAAGGTTCGGATGCGGGCTCAACCACCTCCATCGTCTCTTTTGCGAACGGCCACCACTTCATTGCTTCACCGCCGTGAGTTTTTCGAGGAGACCCAGTATCCCATCTGCCGCCAAGGCCAGCAATGCGGCGGGGATGGCTCCGGCGAGGACGAGGCGGTTGTCGACGGAGGCGACGCCGCGGAAGATGAGTTCGCCGAGGCCTCCGGCACCGACTGCAGCGGCGATGGTGGCGATGCCGACGCAGGTAACGGTTGCAGTGCGGAGTCCGGCGAGGATGAAGGAGGCGGCGAGGGGGAGCTCGATTTTGAAGAGTCGCTGGCGGCTGGTGAGGCCGAGGGCGCGGGCGACTTCGACGAGGGAGGGGTCGATGCCGCGAATGCCGGCGTAGGTGTTGCGCAGGATGGGGAGGAGCGCGTAGGCGGTGAGGGCGACGATGGCGATGCGGGCAGCGCGGTCTCCGAGCCAGGGTAGGGGAAGCAAGAAACCGAACATGGCGAGGGAGGGGATGGTCTGGAGGATGTTGGCGATGCCGATAACGGGGCGTGCCCAGCGCGGGGAGCGAGCGAGGAGGATGCCGGCGGGGATGGCGATGGCGGCGGCGAAGAACATGGCCGAGGCGGTGAGCCATAGGTGCTCGATGGTCAGGGTGAGGATTGTGGAGGCGTTTTGGGAGAGGAAGCTCATGGGGCGGCCTCCTGAGTGGGAGGGGCGGTGGCGGGGTCGGCGGGGAGCGCTCGGCGGAAGGCCTGGACGTAGGCGCGGACTTCGGGTTGGGCGGAGCGGAGGAACTCCTGAGGCGTGAGGTTGGCGAGGATGCGGCCGGAGTCGAGGAGGACGATGCGGTCGGCGAGATAGAGGGCTTCGTCGAGGTCGTGGGTGACGAGGAGGACGGTCTTGCGGAAGCGTTGAAGCAGGGAGCGCATCATCTGCTGCATCTCGAGGCGGGTGAGGGGATCGAGCGCGCCGAAGGGCTCGTCCATGAGGAGGATGGGCGGGTCGGCGGCGAGGGCACGGGCCAGGCCTGCACGCTGGCGCTGGCCGCCAGAGAGCTGTCGAGGAAAGCGACCAGCGAAGGTGTCGGGGGCGAGGCCGACGGCGGTGAGTAGTTCGTGGGCGCGACGGATGCGCTGGGCAAGAGGTGTGGATTCGGCTTCGAGGACGAGGGCGACGTTGCGCTCGAGGGTGAAGTGAGGGAAGAGGCCGACCTCCTGAATGACGTAGCCGATGGAGCGGCGAAGGGCAATGAGGTTGCGGTCGCGGGCGTTGACGCCGGAGAGGAGGACTTCGCCATTTGTGGGATCGAGGAGGCGATTGACGGTGCGTAGGAGGGTGGTTTTTCCGGAGCCGCTGCGGCCGAGGATGGCGGTGGTGGTGCCCTCGTCCAGGGAGAGGGAGATGCGGTCGAGGAGGAGTTGGCCATTGGCGAGGGCGAAGGAGACGTTGCGGAAGTGGATGGCGGGGGTAGGCGGCGGGGTGGTCAAGTCCGATCTCCTTGCGGTCTGAGGGATGGCTTCCGGTCAATGCGATACGAAAGGCAACCGCAGATCCCTCGACTCCCTTCGCTACGCTCCGTTCGCTCGGGATGACAGCTTGTCTCTTGATGCGAGCTTTAAGCTCGGGAGCCGGAAAAACGGTTGCGAAACATGCAAACTCAGTGTACGAAGGGGGAGTTGATTTGTCCCAGGGGCCTGCAGACCGTAGAATCGCATGAGGGCCGAACAGGCGACGCTGCCCATTGTGGACTTGGAGTAGTAACAGGAGTCAATGAGCGAACAGGAAACAGGGAGTTCAAACCAGGCGCGGGCGGTTTCGCCGGCGTGGAGCAGAGTAGAGCGGGCGCGACATCCCCAGCGGCCTTACCCCATGGACTTTATCGAGCGGATCTTCACAGATTTCAGCGAGATTCACGGGGATCGTGCCTATGGCGACGATGAGGCCGTGGCGTGCGGGATGGCTCGGCTTGGCGACGATGAGGTACTGGTGATTGCGAACCGCAAGGGCGGGACGACGAAGGAGCGGGTGCGCAGGAACTTTGGCATGCCGCATCCGGAGGGGTACCGCAAGGCGCTGAGGTGTATGCGGATTGCGGAGAAGTTTGGACGGCCGGTGATCAGTCTGATCGATCTGCCGGGTGCGTATCCTGGACTTGGTGCCGAGGAGCGTGGGCAGGCCGAGGCGATTGCGCGGAACCTGCTGGAGATGGCACGGCTGAAGGTGCCGACGATCTCAGTGATTACGGGCGAGGGCGGATCGGGCGGGGCGCTGGCTTTGGCGGTGACGGATAGAGTTTTGATTCTCGAGAATGCGCTGTATTTTGTGATTTCACCCGAGGGCTGCGCGGCGATCATGTGGAACGATCCGAGCCGGAAAGATACGGCGGCTGAAGCGATGCGGATCTCTGCGCCGGAAGTAGCCGGACTGGGCTGTGTGGACGAGATAGTGCAGGAGCCGGCCGAAGGGCTGCAAGCCAATCACGAAGCAGGGAGCGGACTGTTGGGTAGCGCACTGAAGAGACATCTGGCGGAGCTGAAAGCGATGCCGACAGATGAGCTGGTGGCCGCGCGGCAGGAGAAGTTCCGCAAGATTGCCCGCTGTTACACGGAAGGCTGACAAGATGAGCACAGCTTCATCGGGCGGCCAACTGCGGGCGCAAGACGGGCCTCTGGGGGCGTCGAGTCAAACTTCGGGAGCGTCTGGCGGGCGCGTGCGAGCCTATATCCAGTTCATTGCCGCGGTGCTTTACTTTTTTCTGGCCCAAGCGCTGGCGCGGCACGGGGCGCAGGGGCTGGCTGGAGGGCAGTGGACTCCGCTGGTGGAACAGGTCATGCTGGCGTTTCTGCTGGTGATGGGCTATGCGGGGATGGGATTCTGGCTCAACCGGCAAGAGAATCCAATTCGCAAGCAGGGATTTCCGCAGCGCGCTGGCGCGGCGATGGAAGCCGGCACTGGGCTGGCGTTTGGCTGGTCGTTGGCGGTGATCTGCGTGCTGCCGATGGTGGTTATCGGCGGAATCGTGATTTACCTTACGATGCAGCCATCGGCATGGGGATGGCTGGCGGCGGATGCGGCCTACTTTGCAGTGCTGGCGCTGGTGGAGGAAGTAGCATTTCGGGGTTACGGGTTCCAACGGTTTGAACATGCGGTAGGGGGGATGGGGGCAGCGATTGGATTCGCGGCCTATTATGCGATCGTGCAGTCCCTGGTGCGGGGATCGGACAGGGCGAGCATTGCTGTTTCGATTGCGCTGGGGCTGCTGCTTTCAACGGCTTACCTGCGGACGCGGGCATTGTGGCTGAGCTGGGGATTGAATTTCGGGTGGAAGGCTAGTCGCGCATTGCTGTTTGGGCTGGCGGTGAGCGGATCGAGCAACCATTCGCCGGTGATTCAGGGGGACCCGATGGGTCCGTTCTGGCTGACGGGTGGGGGGTATGGGCTGGACAGCAGCTGGGTGGCGTTTGCGGTGCTGCTGGTGGCGATTCCGGTTCTTTTCCGTGTGACACGCGATCTGGATTACAAGTACAACGCACCGGTGCTGGTGCCGGGAGGAGTCCCGGTGGATCTGGATGCGGCGGCGAAGCGGCAGCATGAGGCTGCAATGGGGCCGGCTGAGCAAGCAGTGCCTGCGCTGGTGCAGATCGCGCCGGTGGTGTTGACGCCTATTCCGCCGGTGCGTCGCGCTGGCGAGGGAAGTGGCGCGGACGCTGCGAAGGATTCCGCTCCGGAATAGTAGCAAGGCGGGGGCTTCTGAACTGGGCGGAGCGGGAGTTCACGTATTTGCAAAACGTGCTCAAAAAGGGCTATCTTTTGCATCAATGCTGATCGCATGCATGGGAGGCTCCCATGACCGTTTACCTTTCCTTTTGCTCGAACAAACCTGGTGAGTTTGCTGATGATCCGCGAAGGGCGGGGGGCCGTGCGGTGATGCGGCTGGGCGGAGTTGCGGCGGGGCTGGCCCTCTTGTGTGGGCTGGCCGGGGTGGCGGCACGCGGCCAGGTAATCACGGTTGATAGCAAGACAGGGGCTGTAACCGATGGCACGAATGTATCGGCTACGGTGGACAGGCGCTTCCAGCAGGTGACGCCTACCAAGGTTGAGCTTCCGAAAAGCATTCTGGACGAAAAGAGCCGACTCGAACTGATTCGAGCGCTGGAGGCGGAGCAGGGATTTGCGATGCGGCCATTTCCGAAGGGGCATAGGGGGTTGACGCTGGAGGCAAACGGGAAGCTGGATCCTGCGGGCGAAGCGTATCTGAACATGGTGACGAGCGAGGGGTTGAGCGCGAAGCCGGGCGACCGGCTGGTACTGACGGACGTAAAGATCGTCCATTCGCGGATTGAGTTTCAACTGAATGGGGGTCCGGACCTAAAGCATCGGATTCTGCGGCACATACAAATTGGTGGGATGGGTGGGATGAACCCGGTGGTGCAGGGCGAGGAGGATGATCCGCAGGGAGCTCGGCTGACGCTGAGCTTCAAAGGGCCCATTCCCGATCTGACGGGGAAGGATGTTAAGGCGCTGCTTGCGCCGCTGATCTCGTTCGATGTGAAGACGCCGATCCAGGCATATACCGATACGCTGCCGGAGAAGCTGAAGGACGCGATCTTGAACCACCAGGTGTGGGTGGGGATGAGCACGGACATGGTGTTGTTTGCGAAGGGGCAGCCGGACGGGAAGTCGCGGGAGATGGATGGGCAAATGCCGTTTGAGGAGTGGATCTATGGCAAGCCTCCGCAGACGGTGGAGTTCGTTCGGGTGAATGGGAATCGTGTGATCCGGGTGGAGATTGCGAAGGTGGGCCAGGAGCCCGTGATCTTCACGAGAGACGAGGTGGCAGGGCTGATGCGTACGGACGGCACGCCTCTGGACCCGGCAATGCAGCCGCGCGTGGCGAAGAACGGCGATGTGGAGCGTGATCCGAATACGCAGCAGGCGGGGCCAGCACCGAGCCTGCGCAAGCCGGGCGAAACGCTGCCCGACGAGGACAAGGACACCCAACGCGCCGGGGATATGAGACCGGTGCGGTTCCCAGCCCAGAAGCCGGCGGCACAGCCGGGAGACAATCCCGATGGCGAACCGGCGGCGACGCCTGCGAATAGTGGGACTCCGTTGCCGGATGCGTCGCAGCAGAGTCCGGCAACGGGGCCAGCGGCTGATCCGGCGAAGCAGCCTGGGACGCCGAATGGCGGGGCGCCAGCGCAGCAGATGGTGCAGAGCATGAGCGTGGCGGGTAGCCGGTAAGCATCAGGTGCGAGGCCCGAGGTCTTAGGTCCGAGATCTGAGGGTCACTCAAGAACAACCGCAGATCCCTCACTGCGTTCGGGATGACAGCGCCTTTCCCTAGTTCACTTCGGGCTACGTGCCCTCGCGGAGAGATTCTGTTGTTGTAAACTTGAGGGAGCGAGTTCCGCTCGCCTCCGCTGCAAAATTCTTGCAAATTGAGGCTGGCTAATACCGCGCCGTTGAAGCCGGTCGCAGTACCACCCCATCGACGTAGACCTGTCGCTGGGGATCCCGGATTTTGCGACTGTGTGCAGAGACAACCCCAGAAGGAGAAACACCCGAGATATGGCAAAGATCGCAAAGACCGGTGACCGCAAGAAAGAAATGGACACGACGAAGTCGACGGACTGTCCGAAGTGCAGCAAGCCGACGCGGATTGTGAAGCGCGTGAAGGACCGCGAGCGCGGGGTTCCAGGCGGAGTCTACATTTCGTGCTCAGCGTGCGACTTCTACGAAAAGCTGTAAAAGACAGTTGGTAGTTCACAGTTCGTAGTTCACAGTTGAGAGAGTCATACTAAATGAAAGCGCTGCCTTCGGGCGGCGTTTTTCATTTGCAATGAGAGTTGTCTCGGGTCAGAGATCAGGGTCAGATGAATGAGGAGGAGGGATACCGAGAGGAAGGGGAATTTGGGCGCTTCTTCGTGAGATCAGAGGGGAATCGGCATCGTTTTGACGCAAGATGGGGGTGAAAGCACCTGACGAATGGACGCATTTCGGCTCAATTCGGGACGCAGACATAACAAGGGTTGTTATATTCGTCAGACGGGGAGGCGGCTGAGGGAGAGTACGGTGATGTCGTCCTGCTGTCCGAAGCGGTAGCGGACGGTGGTGGTGGATTGGGCGCGGGTGGGTGGGGCGAAAAGCGAGACAGCAAGCAGTGCGAACAGGGCTACGCGTACGGACGTGCGGAGAAGCATTGGGGAATCATACGCGGGAGGTGGGTTGGGGGTGAATGGGAGAGCGCGATGGAGCAGTTCGGGGCGGGTTGAAACCCGCCCCGAACTGCTTTCAATTTCTTTGGCGACTGTTTTGGCCCGGCTAAAGCCGTGCTGTTGTTACAAAGCAAGTGCNNGCCGCAAGAACAAAAACGCGGCGAGGATCGGGTACCCGCAAATGGATGGGGCACAGAGTTCCGCCCACTCATCGCGATGAGGCTGCGATGAATGGGGCACAGATTTGGGCACGGGGCTGGGCTTTCGCGATAGCCTAGTTAAGGCCCTTGAAACGTTGAGGCATTGGGGGCGCGAACGAGGACGGTAGCATGAGCGAGACAAACGGCACGCATAACCGGCGCAGCGACATTGTGTTTGCGTTTGGGCTGTTGCTGGCGGGGTATGTGGCGTGGCTGGTGCGGGATGTGCTGGTGCTGCTGTATGTGAGCGCGCTGTTTGCGGTGGCGCTGACGCCACTGGTGCAGGCGGTTTCCGGTTTCAAGATAGGACACCGGCGGCCGTTCAAGGGGATTGGGCTGCTGGTGCTGCTGGTGGCGGCGGCGGGGGGGCTGACGCTATTTGGATTTCTGGCGCTGCCGCCGGTGATCAGCGACTTGCAGTCGTTTGCGCAGGAGATGCCAAAGCGGATGCCAGCGATGCTGGATCAGGTGAGGAGGCTGGGAATAGCGGAGGGTCCGCAGGCGGCAGCGATCAGCGCGAAGGTGCAGGATATGTTGAGCAACGCGGCAACCTACCTGCTGTATTCGGTGACGGGCTGGGCGGGCGGTCTGTTCGATGTGGTGATGGGGATTGTGCTGACGATCTACTTCATTCTGGAGGGAGCGCAGGCGTACGCGTGGTTTTTGGCTTTTATTCCTACGGAGCAGCGGGGACGGCTGGACGGCGCGCTGCGGCGGGCAGAGACGCGGATGGCCAGTTGGCTGGTTGGGCAAGGAAGCCTGATGCTGATCCTGGGGGCGGTGAGCACGATTGTGTATGTGAGCCTGGGCGTGCGGTACGCGTATGCGCTAGGGTTTCTGACTGGGCTGCTGAACATTATTCCGGTGGTGGGGGCGGCGTTGTGTGTTGGGCTGGCGCTGCTGGTGGCAGCGATTGACTCATGGGGCAGGGTGATCGGGGTGGCGGTGTTCTACGTGATTTATCTGAACGTGGAGAATTCGTTTCTGGTGCCACGCATCATGAGGTCGCGTGTGAACCTGCCGGGGTGGGCGATCCTGGTGTCATTGCTGATTGGGTCGTCGCTGGCGGGGGTTTTGGGGGCGATGGTGAGCGTGCCGACGGCGGTGCTGGTGGCGGTGCTGCTGGATGAGTATCTGGTGCATAGAGAAGAAGGGACTAGGGACTAGGCAATAGGGATTGGGGTATCGGGTGTCGGGCGAAGTGCAACCGCAGGTCCTTCGACTGCGCAGGCCACAAAAGTGCGGCCTGCTTCGCTCAGGATGACACATCATTTTGATGCGAATTTCAAAATTGCAAAGCCCGGAGTACAGACGATATCTACAGGGCTTCGGCCATTTCGTCGAGGATTAGGGATGCGGCGCGGGCGGGGTCAGCGGCCTGGGTGATGGGGCGGCCGACGACGAGATAGCTGGCGCCGCGGCGGAGGGTTTCGGCGGGGGTGCTGACGCGCTTCTGGTCGCCGAGGTCGGAGCCTGCGGGGCGGATTCCAGGGACGACGAGGGTGGCATCGGGTCCGGCGAGGGCGCGGATGGCTGCGACTTCCTGCGGGGAGCAGACGAAGCCGGTGATGCCTGATTCGAGGCCCATGCTCGCGAGGGCGAGGGCTTGTTCGCTGGGAGAGCGGTCGTAGCCGATGGCGTTGGCTTGAGCCTGGTCGATGCTGGTGAGCATGGTGACGGCGAGGAGTTGGGGCGGGTTGGGTAGATCGGCGAGCGCGGCGCGGGCGGCGGTGAGCATGGCGGGGCCACCGGAAGCGTGAATGGTGAGCATGTTTACGCCGAGGGCGGCGGCGGAGCGGACTGCGCCAGCGACGGTCGAGGGGATGTCGTGGAATTTGAGGTCGAGGAAGACGGAGTGGCCGCGCTGGATGAGCGGATCGATGACGGCGGGGCCGGCAGCGGTGAAGAGCTCGAGGCCGACCTTGAACCAGAGGCATGTTCCGTCGAGCCTGGCAACGAGTGCGGCGGCGGAAGCGGCGTCAGGGACGTCGAGAGCGACGATGAGCCTCTTGCGGGGTAATTCGACACGGTTGACCGGGAGCGGGGCAACGGTGGCGAAGGTGGGGTTCATGCGCTCTGGAATGGGCATGGGTCTATGGTAATGCAGGCGCGATTGCGGCGGGACAGTGAGTCAGCGAGCCAGCAGGTCAGCGAGTCAGCGGGTCAGGCTTCGGCGGCGATCTCAGAGTCGTTGGAAGGGAGGAGGTTTTCCTGATCCTGCTGAGGGAGGAAGCGGCAGAGATAGGCGATGGGATCTTCTGCTTCGGCCATCTGACGGAGGTGGTACTTCCAGACGTCGGGCTTGATGGTGCGGCGGGTGAAGGGCTTGCGGGTGACCTGGATGACTTCTCCCGCGGAGGTGATGCGGGGATAGGTGATGGAGGGAACCTTGAAGCTCATGTGCGCGCCGGTGCGCCAGAAGCAACGGGCGAACTCATGAGAAAAGATGAGGGTGTAGTACCGGCCCTCGGAGGCGAGGAGGGAAATGGCCTGATCGGCTCCATCCCAGCCGGGACGGACATGGGAGACAAACCAGCGGCGGAACTCGAATCCGTTAAACTGAGCCTGATTGAGAAGCAAACGCAGTAACTCTTTCCGATTCATTTTCAGCAGACCTCTCAGGGTTAAGAAGAGTTCAGGAAAAACGCGCATGGCGCAAGGTGGGCCCAGGTAGAGTGCAATCGGTGGAGTGGTTCATTGTGTGTAACGTGAAAGAGTGGGGGGATTCCTTTTGACGGGGTTGAGAAAGATGGATTGTCATCCCACCCTAGCGACAAAAACAGAGACGTCGCGAGGGTGGGGCACCCGGCGCTGGGCTGTGGGATGGGTGTGCGGGGTGGCGCTGGGGGCGACGGCGTGGGCCGGGGAGGTGCACACGAACGCTCTGAATCGCGACCCGCTGGTGAAGGAAGCGTACGTTCACTTTTACGACCTGGATTATCCGGGGGCGGTGGAGAGGTTTGAACGGTTTCATGAGGAGCACAAGGGCGATCCGCAGGCGACGGCGATGCTGCTGGAGGCGATGGTGTTTCAGGAGCTGTATCGGGAGGACTTGCTGGACACAACGTTCTATGCGAATGACGGGTTTCTGACGGGCAAGCATGTGACGGAGGAAGACGCGAAGACGCGGGACCGGATCATGGCGCTGTCGGATGAGGCGATTCACGAGGCGGATTGGCGGTTGGGCAAGAATGCGAGCGATGTGGATGCGCTGTATGCGCGGGGCTGGGCGAAGGCGTTGACGTGCGCGTATGTGGCGATGGTGGAGCGGGCGTATTGGCGGGGGTTCCGGCTGGCGACGGGCGCCAAGGACGACGATGAGCGGGTGTTGCAGCTCGATCCTGATTATGTGGATGCGAAGCTGGTGGTGGGGGTGTATCAGTACGTGGTGGGGGCGTTGCCGTTTGCGTTCAAGCTGCTGATCGGTTTTGCGGGGGTGACGGGGTCGAAGAGCAGGGGGTTGGCGGATCTGACCGACGATGGCAATCGCGGGATCATGACCAATGTGGAGGCGCGGACGACGATTTGTCTGTTTTTGCGGCGGGAGGGGCGGTACAAGGAAGCGATCGAGGTGGTGGAGAAGTTGAAGGCGGAGTATCCCAGGAATTATCTGTTCTGGCTGGAGGAGGCGAACCTTCGCAAGGATGCGGGCGAGGGGATGGCGGCAGTGACGGCGTACAAAGAGATCATCACGGCGAGTGAAAAGCCGGGGTACTTTGCAGGGGCGCGGATGGAGCTGACGTACTTTGGGCTGGGCGATGCGCTGCGGGGGCAGAGACACTATGGCGAAGCTGCGGAGGCTTATGAGGAGGCGGCGCGGGCTCCGGGCACGGGGCTGGAGCTGAAGGTGCGGTCGCTGCTGGGAGCAGGGGAGTGCCGGGATGCAAACGGAGAGCGAGCGCTGGCGGTGAAGGATTACAGGGCGGCGATTGAGGCGGGGCCGACTACGTCGCGGGCGGATGTGGCGCGGAAACTGCTGAGGGAGCCGTGGCGAGCGCCGTGAGGTGGTGGGCGGGGGGAACTGGAGTGGGTTAGATTTCGTAAGGTTTGATGAAGTGATTGATTCGGGTTGAGAATCGTTTGAGGTATCCCACCCTAGCCGCAANNAGAACAAAGACGCGGCGAGGGTGGGGCACCCGGATGAAAACATTGAAGGGCCGGATCGAAGAGTGACCGGGAGGGATGGGAGATGGCGGTCTATTGCAACCAATGTGGAACGGTGCTGCCCCACAGCGCGCGATTCTGCTCGAAGTGCGGAGGGGGCGTTCCGGCGTCGGTGTACGGGATGCCGACGAAGAGGCTGGTGAGGCCGCTGATGGGTCGGCAGATCGCCGGCGTGTGCATCGGGCTATCGCAGACGTATGGTTGGGACGTGGCGGTGGTGCGGATTCTTACGGTGCTGGGAACGTTGTTCTCGGGCGGGATGATTGCGGTGGCGTACCTGGCGTGCTGGATTGGAATTCCGGAGGAGCCGATTGGGGCGCCGGGGGCTTATCCGCCGAATGTGTGAGGGCGGCGCGGAGAGACGAGCGCGGGCTGGGAGGCCCACGCAACATCCGGCTGGGAAGCCGGCGGTACACCGGAGATGGCGGATGAAGCGGTACGAGGCGGATGGGGCAACGCTGGCGTACGAAGAGACGGGCGAGGGTGTGCCGGTGGTGTTTCTACATCCGACGCCGCTCGATCACGATTATTGGCGACCGGTGGTAGAGCGGCTGAGCGGGGTGCGGGCGATTGTGCCGGATCTGCGGGGGCATGGGGCGTCGGAGTTGGGCGCGGGGCTACCGATGGGGGGATTTGCCGAGGCACCTGATGCGCCGGTGCTGACGATGGAGCGTCTTGGCCGGGATGTGGTGGCGCTGCTGGGGCATTTGGATTTATCGGAAGCGTATTTTGCGGGCTGCTCAATTGGCGGCAACGTGGTGATGGAACTGGTGCGGCGTGCGCCGGAGCGGATAAAGGGGCTGGCNNGTGATGGCGGAGGGGACGGAGAAGCTATTTGATGGAATGGCGCAGACGCTGATTGGAGCGACGGCAAGGAGAACGCGGCCGGAGATAGTGAGCGAGTTGCGGGCGCGGATGACGATTTCAGCAGAGGCGGCTGTGGCTGTGCAGGCGGGGCTGGCTGTCAGGCCGGACTCCGTGCCGGATATTGCGCGGATCCAGGTGCCGGTGCTGGCGATTGCGGGCGGGGAGGATGGGGGCGTGACGGCGGTGGAGATGGAAGCATTCAAGGCTGCGCCGGGGGGATGCGAGTCTCATGTGATTGCGGATGCGGGGCACTTTGCGGCGTATGAGAAGCCGGATGAGGTGGCGGGGATGCTTGGGGCGTGGCTTGCGCGGGTGAAGGGCGGATCAGCGGATCACACCTTAGGGCATTTCAGGGTGAGGGTTCAGCATTGAGGCTCAGGTGGAGCAAGCCTCGTCTAATGAGCAGGGGGAATCGATGAAGAAGCTACTCTTGCTCGCAATTGTTCTGTTTCCAACTGCCGTGTTTGCGGCGCCTGCGCCGACGGCTGCCGACTATGACCTGACGGTGCATGTTACCGGCTCCCATCTTGTTTCATTGGGCGGGAGTAACTGGGTGGAGTTCAGTCCGCGGCTTGATGCGGTGATCAACGGCAAAAAGGTTGAACTGTTCGAGCTGAAGATTCGCGGTGCTGTTCTGCACACGGGCGACTACAAGGCTAGGATCGTGAGCGGCGGTGGATCGAAGACGCGCATGGGGCAAACGGGACAAGCGAACGATGCATCGACATACGAGGACACTGTCACGTATGAGTTTCTGCTTTCGGATGGGAGCAAGCGGAAGTTCATGCTGGTGGGCGAGCAAGAGTAGCGGACCGTTGGGACGCGAAGGGATCAACTTTTTGGATTGAATTGACGCTGTGATTGCAGAGGGCGCGAAGATTGCCGCTCAGGTGGATAGCTTGTTGAGCAGGTCGATCTTTACGTCGCCATCGGGAAAGACTGCGCGAATCTCCAACGCTCCGCCCATTGCCTCAATGTAGCTGCGCAAGGTGCTGAGGTACATGTCGGTGCGTTTTTCGAGTTTCGAGATGCGACCCTGATCCACACTGAGGACCTCGGCCAGGCGGGTCTGCGTCATCTCGCGTGCCTGGCGAAGCTGGTGGAGGGGCATGTTGGCAAGTTCTGCTTTGGCGTGCGCCTCGTTCCGGGCCCTGCGCTCCGGCGACATCTTTGCTCTCAACTCTTCAAACTTTCTCGCCATGGTCATGACTCCATTCCAATTTCACGCAAATATTGGGTGTAAATTGCATCTGCTCTGGGGACAAACTCCTGATACCAGCGGGAGTTTCCGGTTTTGTCTCCGCCGATGAGGAGAACTCCGATACGGCGCGGATCAAATGCATAGAGGACTCGGTACGGACGGCCTTGGTGCTGAATCCGCAGTTCGCGCATGTTGGGGAACTGAGAGCCGCGAATCGTATCGGCGTAAGGCCTTGTAAGTGCCGGACCCGCGTCCTCAAGCATGTGTACAGATGAGTCGACGCTATCTTGTTCTTCGGCCGACAGGCCATCCCACCACCTTCCGAATTCATCGGTGAATTCGATTTCCCAGGCCAGCGTTCCAGTATGCACTAAAATACATATTCAGTCAAGAACATAGTTGGGTCGCGGTTTATTGGAACCCCGGGCCTGCGTCCGCGCGAAAAACCGGTCAGCCGCGCAGGGATTGTGCTATTCTCCTGCCGTGCATTCCCCTGCGCAAACCTTGAATTCTGAAGCGGGCCGGATGGGTGCTTCGCGAGCGGCGGAGAGCGATGCTGCGCATGCGCCGCGGCATGGCGTGGTGGTGCGCGTTACTCATTGGATTACAGTGGTGTGCTTTCTTGCGCTGGTGGTTACGGGTGCGGAGATTGTGATCTCGCATCCGCGGTTTTACTGGGGCGAGACGGGGAATGTGAACATGAAGCCGCTGTTCACGATACCGATTGCTTCGTCGCGGGATACGGTGCCGACGGGGTATGGCTACGTGATGCCGGACCAGAATGGATGGAGCCGGTATCTTCACTTTGAGGCGGCGTGGGTAGTGGTGCTGACTGGGCTGGTGTATGGGATTGCGGGGTTGTGGAGTGGGCATTTCCGCAAGGATCTGTGGCTGGGACGGGGCGAGGGAAGCTGGCGGGCGTTTGCGGCGGTGATGGGGCGGTATCTGCGGCGTGGGCCGCCGGGCGAAGCTGATGCGCACTCGTACAACGTGATGCAGAAGGCGGCTTACCTGGGCGTGATTTTTGTTTTGTTTCCGCTGGTGATATGGACGGGGCTGGCGCTGTCGCCGTCGTTTAACTCGGCGTTTCCGTTCTGGGTGAATGTGCTGGGTGGGAGGCAGAGTGCGCGGACGCTGCATTTCTTTGTGTCGTGGGCACTGGTGTTGTTCCTGGTGGTGCATGTGGGGATGGTGGTGATGGCGGGGTTCTGGAGCAGGACGAAGGCGATGATTACGGGACGATGAGTGTGGTGGTTGATCCGGTTTAAAGGTGAGGGATGTACATCCCAGCCGCAAAGTCAAAGGCGCGGCAAGGATGGGGCACGCGGGGTTCAATTTGGTGAGGAGGAAAGACAACGACAAGAACAACCGCAGATCCCTCACTGCGTTCGGGATGACAACAACTTATTGAAGAGGGTTGGGGATGACGGCAGGGTCGAAAGGGAGCGCGTATGAATCAGATCACACGGCGCAGGCTGATTACTGGTGGAGTTGCGGCGACGGCTGGAGTGGCGGGGCTGGCTGCGGCGGCGCGGATTGCGGGGCGGTATGGGCTGGTGCCGCCGGACTGCAAGGGGATTTATGGACCGGGCGAGACGCTGACGTATGCGGCGCAGAGGGTGTTGACGGCACATTCGCTGGCGCGGGAGTTTCCGCGGAGCATGATTTCGAAGACGCCATTTATGAATGAGACAGCGCCGAAGAGCGATGAGTTCAAACGGCTGGAGGCGGGGGATTTCAAGGAGTGGCGGCTGGCGATTGATGGGATGGTGGCGCGGCCGGGGGTGTATTCGATTTCAGAGTTGAAGAGCCTGCCGATGCGGAGCCAGATTACCGAAGTGGTGTGCGAAGAGGGGTGGTCGTATATTGCGGAGTGGATTGGGACGCCGCTGAGCGATGTGTTGCAGGCGGTGGGGGTGCTGCCGCAGGCGCGGTATGTGGCGTACTTCGCGATTGAGAAAGACTGGTGGGACTCGATCGACATGGCCGACGCGTGGCACCCGCAGACGGTGCTTTCGTGGGGGATGAACGATGGGGATTTGCCGGTGGGGTTTGGCGGGCCGCTGCGGCTGCGGGTGCCGCGGCAACTGGGCTACAAGAGCATGAAGTACCTTACGCGGCTGACGGTGACGGACTCGATGAAGAAGTTTGGCAAGGGGCTGGGGTCGGCGTCGCCTGAGGGCGGGTATGCGTGGTACGCGGGGATCTAGAAGCAGCGGGGCAGCGAGACAGCGGGTCAGCAGGGCAGCGAGTTAGCGAGTCACCTAGTTAGCGGGGCGGCGGGGCGGAGTTGATTTGCGTTGCTTTGGCGAGGGCGAGGATGGCGCCGCCGAAGTAGAGGGTGTCGGCGAAGTAGTTGATGCCTTCGATGTTGGCTCCCATGTCGGCGGCGGACAGGGCTGCGATCAGGATGGGGCCGTAGACCAAAAGGACAAGGAGCAGAGTCCAGCCGCCGAGGATGGTGGCGGCGAGGCGTGTGTGCTTGTTGAGGAGCATGAAGGCTCCGGCGGCGAGGAGGATTGCGGCGGTGAGATAGCCGATGAGGAGTTGGGCGGGAATGAATGGGGGCATGGATAGTTCGAGAGGAACGACGGGGCGGGAGTGGGGGTGGAGGAACTGCTCGATGCCGTAGAACAGGCAAGTGATGGCGAGGACGATGCGGCCGGCGGGGATGAGTGTGGATTTGAAGCGGGCGGGCAGGGAGGGTGCGGCGAAGAGCCAGCCGCCGGCGGCGAAGGCTAGTTCGCGGAGGGCGAGGGTCCACGAGAAACGATCGTGGGGGGTGGAGATGACGCCGGGGATGTCCATCAAGACGACGAAAGTAAGCATCATGAGGGCAAGGAGCAGGCCGGACCAGCGGACCATGATTTTGGTGGCGATGCTGAGGGATGCGGCGATGAGTGCGACGCCGACGAAGTAAGCCCAGAAGAGGCGAAAGGGCATGTAGTCGGGGACGATGGGGAGGACGATGTCGACGCCCCAGATGTGGAGTGCACCGAAGACGGCCATGGGGACGGCGAAGGCGAGGTTGGCGAGGGCGGTGATTTTGTCGATGGGGCGGGAGTGGATGAGAGGGGTGCGGGCGGACCAGAGGGTGATGAGGGCGATGAGGCAGGCGAGGATGCCTGCGAGGCACATGGCGAGGGGGACGGGAGGGAGAAGCTTGATGAAGAATCCTTCGAATTGGGTGGTCGGCATTTGGACCCCAGGGAAGAGCGTGATTGAACGGGCGAGAAAAACTTGCGGTCGGGATTGGATTGAATTGTACGATGGGGCGGACCTGAAAAACACATAAGCAGGTTGTTCGGCTCGTCGCCCCGCCGACAAGGACCTGTCGTCGGGGACCCCGGCTCTGCTGAAGTGCGCTTCTCGCAGGAGGGTAGGAGCTCAATTGGCAGCTCTAAAAACGAGCAACCGCAGATCCTTCGACTCCCTCACCCTTCGACTTCGCTCAGGGCTCGGTCGCTCAGGATGACAACTTTATGTTGAAGCGAGCATCGGACTCAATGCGCTCGATAATGTAGGCTCAAGAGAAGACAAATCCCCCTTTGGAAGCTTCCATTGACTCGAACTCATTCAGACTCTTCGCGTACGGGCTCGGCACGTTCAGGCTCTTCAGGTTCAGAATCGGCGCGGCCGTTTGTTCGTCCTGCCGCTGACGCGGCTTTGCATTGCGGGAAGGTTTCGCTGGAGGGGCTGGCGAAGAAGTTTGGGACACCGCTGTATGTGTACTCGGGCGATCAGATTGTGGAGCGGCTGGGGCTGTTTGAAGCCGCGCTGGCTGGGCGGGAGCATCTGGTTTGTTATGCGGTGAAGGCGAACTCGGCGCTGGCGATATTGAAGCTGCTGGCGGAGCGCGGGGCGGGGTTCGATATTGTTTCGGGCGGGGAGTTGGAGCGGGTGAGGGCGGCTGCGCCCGAGGCGCTGGGGCGGGTCGTGTTCTCTGGCGTTGGGAAGACGGCGGAGGAGATCAAGGCGGCGCTGGCGGCGGGGATTCTCCAATTCAATGTAGAGAGCGAAGGCGAACTGGCGCTGCTGGCCCAGTGTGCGCGGAAGATGCAGGTGAAGGCGCGGTTTGCGCTGCGGGTGAATCCGGATGTGTTTGCGGAGACGCACCCGTACATTTCGACGGGGCTGCGGGAGCACAAGTTCGGGATCGATATTCGCAAGGCGCTGGCGATGTATAAGAGCGTAGCGGGGGATAAGTGGCTAGAGGCGCATGGGGTGAGCGTGCATATCGGGTCGCAGATCAGGAGCGCGGAGCCGTTTGGCGCGGCGATGGAGCGGGTGGCGAAGCTGGCGGGCGAACTGGAGCGGGAAGGGATTGTGCTCGAGACTGTGGATGCCGGGGGCGGGTTGGGGATCGATTATCACGGCGGAAGTTTTGACGCGGCGGCGAAGGTGACGGAGTATGCGGCGGCGCTGGGGAAGGCGCTGGGTGGGTTTAAGGGAAAGCTGCTGCTGGAACCGGGGCGATTTATTGTGGGGCAAGCCGGGGCGCTGGTGGCGCGCGTATTGACGGTGAAGCGGAACGGGAAGAAGACGTTTGTGATTACGGACGCGGCGATGAACGACCTGATCAGGCCGGCGCTCTACCAGGCGCATCACGAGATCGTGCCGGTGCGGAAGAGGGCTGGGAAGAGGAGCGTGGTGGACGTGGTGGGGCCGGTGTGCGAGACGGGGGATTTTTTTGCGCGTGACCGGAAGCTGGCGGCGGTTGAGGCGGGGGACCTGGTGGCGCTGCTGGACGCGGGGGCGTATGGGATGGCGCAGGCCTCGAACTACAACACGCGGCCGCGAGCTGCGGAGGTGCTGGTGGAGGGCGGGAAGGCGCGGCTGATTCGGCGGAGAGAGACTATGGGGGATTTGTTGGGGCCGGAGATACTCTAGGTTTTAGTGCTTTCACGTTCAGTCAGCGGTAGCATTCTAGAGAGATTGCAATGATAGACCGAATCACAATTGAGCCGGGGAAACGGTCTGGTCAGCCGTGTATTCGCGGTCTGCGGATCACTGTGTGGGATGTGCTTGGGTGGTTGGCGGCAGGCGTAACTCAGGAACAAATTCTTGAGGACTACCCAGATCTTGAGCCGCAGGATTTTCCGGCTGTCTTTGCGTATGCTCTCCGGGTTGGCAAGTCCGAGAAGATGGCGGACTTGCTGGGGCCGGCGGTTCACTGAAATTGTCGAATGATTTTTTGAATCAGCGACTCCCGCAGGGGTTAAAACCCACATTTTTTGAGCGGGCTATTCGGCACGACTGAAGTCGTGCCCTGATACAGTGCGGCCGCCTGACATACTGTCTTGCATCCTTCTCCCAGATACCTGAAACTCGGACAAGTTCCAGCTCGTCCTGATAAGGTGTAGCGCGGGAGAATTTACGATGCAAATTGGTATGGGATTTTTGCGTGCGCTGGCGGTATCGGGGCTGGCGTTGGGGATGACTTTGGCTGTGCAGGCCGATCCATTGACGGTGAAGACGGAACAGGGCAAGGTTCATGGGAAGACGATCAACGACGGGAAGGTAAACGCTTTCCTTGGATTGCCGTATGCGGCGCCGCCGGTGGGCGATATGCGCTGGAAGGAGCCGGCACCAGCGGCGAAGTGGAAGGGCGAGCGGGATGCGACGGCTTTTGGGGCGCACTGCGCCCAGGGGCATGTGTTTGACGACATGATCTTCCAGGACAAGGGCGAGAGCGAAGACTGCCTTTTCCTGAATGTGTATACGCCGGCGGATGCGAAGAAGGGTGCGAAGCTGCCGGTGATGTTCTGGATTCATGGCGGCGGCTACTCGGGCGGCGGAAGCAACGAGCCGAGGCACAATGGGGACTTTTTGCCGCTGCACGGCGTGGTGTTGGTGACGATCAATTACCGGCTGGGTGTGTTCGGGTTCCTGGCGACGTCGGAGTTGGCGAAGGAAGCCAATGGGGTAGCGGGCAATTACGGGCTGGCGGATATGGTGGCAGCGCTTGAATGGGTGAAGGCCAACATCAACGATTTTGGCGGCGACAAGAGCAACGTAACGATCTTTGGCGAAAGCGCGGGGTCGTTTGCGGTGAGCACGCTGATGGCTTCGCCGGCGGCGCAGGGTCTGTTTGCGAAGGCGATAGGCGAGAGCGGCGGCGCATTCAGCGATGTGCTGCCGACCGATACGCTTGATGCGCGGTTGAAGAAGGACGACAAGTGGATGGCCTCGATTGGAGCGAATTCGCTTGCGGATTTGCGGGCGATGCCGGCGGACAAAATTCTGGCTGCTGTGGCCAAGGCGCGGGCCGGGTTCGCTCCTACGGTGGATGGCAGGATACTGGTTGAGCCGCCACCGGCGACGTATGCCGCGGGCAAGCAGGCGCATGTGCCATTGCTGGCGGGCTGGAACCGTGATGAGGGGAGCTTCCTATCGAACGGCATGACCGCGGCGAAGTGGAAGGGCATGGCTGCGGGCATGTTCAAGGATCGTGCCGACGAGTTCCTGAAGTTGTATCCGGGCGACACGGATGAGCAGGCGGTCGAATCTTCGGGCGCATACGGCGGGGACGCGTTTATTGCCTTCTCGACGTGGAAGTGGCTGGAAGCGCATCGCAAGACCGGCGATTCACCCGTGTATCGCTATCACTTTGAGCTTCGGGCGACGCCGAGCAAGTTCCACCCAGGGACGTGGGCGTTCCACTCCGACGATATTGAGTATGTGTTTGGGACGCTGGATACGCGGCCGGGCTGGACGGTTCGGCCAGAGGATCGGAAGCTGAGCGAGCAGATGATGGGCTACTGGACGAACTTTGCGAAGACCGGGGATCCGAATGGACCGGGACTGCCGACGTGGCCGAAGTACGACAAGGATGACTCGCTGATTCACCTGGACAGCACGATTACGTCGGGGCCGGACACACTGCGGCCGCGGTATGAGTTCCTGGTGAAAGGGATGCCGTCGTTCCGATTCTAGGCAGACGACGAAGAAGTGAAGGAAAACAAGACGCCATCCTTGCCGGAGGTGATTTTCCGGTGAGGATGGGGTTTTGATTTTGAATTGCGCTGTCCTGGGGCGACCCGGCGTGAAGTTGCGTGGGAAGCTGGGAGGGCGGGCCATAGATATCCCAGGTTAGCTCGCCCGCTGACGCGGTCTCGCGAGCGTGGGGGAGTCGCGATCCAGGATCTGGAAGACGGTGTTTTCTTGGTGCGCGCGGAAGGAAACGGCAAGAGCAAGGACAACCGCAGATCCCTCACTTCGTTCGGGATGACAACAACTTATTGAAGAGTGTTGGGGATGAGAGGTAGGTGCGGGGGAAGGTTCATGGTCTCCCACCCTACGCAAAGAACGCGTAGGATGGGGCACCCGGCGACCCTGGCCCTGGGAGACAGAGCAGTTTTGGTGCGAGCGGAAGACAAAGGCAAGAACAACCGCAGATCCCTCACTGCTTTCGGGATGACAGCGGCTTTTTCGAGGGCGCTTTGGGGAAATAGACGGTCGGGAGAGGAAGAGGACTAGTGGACGACGCCGGAGCCTTCAGCGAAGCCGGCGGCGACGCTGGGGGGGATGGTGCTTATGGGCGGAGGGGGAGCGAAGGAGGAGTCCCTGGCGTTGATGGCGTTGGAGTAGTCGGGGCCGAGGCCGAGGGCCTTAATGGCGCGTGAGTCGGGCATGAGCTTGGTTTGCCAGCCGTGGTCGGCCTGGTACTTCTGCATGGCGGCTTCGGTGGTGGAGTCCCATGCGCCGTCTGGTTCCTTGGAGAGATAGTGCTGGCGGATGAGGGCGGCTTGAATCTCGGTGACGCGCTCGGGCTCGATGGCCTGCTGGCCGTGAAGGCGCTTGGATTTAGGGACCTTCTTACCGGTGCGGGCGTGAGAGGAAGCGGTGTGGCCGGTGGAGAGCTTGGAGCTGTGCGCCGAGGTGGTGGAGTGATGAGTGGTGCGCGCAAATGCCGGGGCACAGAGGAGCGCTGCCGAGAGCAGAATGGCCGCGTTTGCTCGAGAAAGAATCAAGCCGGGTACCTTCAAGAAATGACCGTAAGGTTGCGAGCGATTTAATAGAAGTGTATTCAAGCATGCCGCATTGGGACAAGCGAAAAGTGGGGTGGAATACGTTGGTGAACCAATTGCCCGTGGAGGAGAAACGTCCCCCTCCACGAGTTGAGCAATCAAATTCGATCAAAGAACAACCGCAGATCCTTCGACGCACCACCCCCAGGCTGCAGAACGCCTGGGGCCCCGTTCGCTCGGGATGACAGCAATTATTCATTTGCGAACTTCTTATTCATTTGCGGACTTCTTATTCAATTGCGAACTTCTGATTACGATTTTCGCTCCCCTTTCGCGGTTACTCGAGCGTGCCACCGAGGTAGTTGGTGCCGCTCTCGGGGTGGTGTGGATCGATGACTTCGAAGACGACGTCATCGCCGGTTTTGATTTTGCTGACCACGGCGTCGTACTGATCCTTTGAGCCGGTGGGCTGACGGTTGATGCGCGTGATGAGCAGGCCAGGCTCGAGCCCCTTGAGATCGGCGAAGGAGCCGGTGCGAACGGACTGGACAATGACGCCGGCGATGTGGAGCTTGGTGGCCGTTGCTGGGGGGACGTCGTGGACGACGAGTCCGAGCTTGGCTTCGCCGGCATCTGCGCGGTCGTCGGGAGCGTTGTCGGATTGCCGCGCTGCTGCATCAGCGAAAACTTTGTCGAGGTCGCCGATGGTGACGGACGCATCGCCTTGCTTGCCGTCGCGGAGGTAGCCGATGCGGATGGTTGAGCCTGGGTGGCGGCTGGTGATCTCGTTGACGAGGTCGTCGCCATCCTTGATGGGGCGACCATCGACGGAGATGATGATGTCGCCCGCTTTGAGGCCGGCTTTCTCGGCGGGGCCGCCGGGCTGGACCATCTGGACGAGGACGCCGTTTTTGAAGCCGTAGACGCGATTGACGGCGGAGGGCAGGCCCTGGTTGAAGCGGATGCCGATGGAGCCGCGGGTGACCTTGTGTCCGGCGCTGATGAGGTCGTTGTAGACCTGGACGACGGTGTTGGAAGGCATGGCAAAACCGATGCCCTGGTATCCGTTGGACTGTGTGAAGATGGCGGTGTTGACGCCGACGACCTCGCCGTTCATGTTGAGGAGCGGACCTCCGGAGTTGCCGGGGTTGATGGCNNGGCGGCGTCGGTCTGGATGAAGTGCTGGAACTGGCCGCTTGAGCCGGGCTCGATGGTGCGGTTCTTGGCGGAGATGATGCCGGCGGTGACGGTTTGGGAGAGGGCGAAGGGGCTTCCGATGGCTTCGACCCAGTCGCCAACCTGGGCAGAGTCAGAGTTGCCGAGCTTGACGGTGGGCAGGGGAGTGCTGGTGTCGATCTTGATGACGGCGAGGTCGGTAGCCTTGTCGAAGCCGATGACGTGTGCGGGACGGCCGAGGTCCTGGGAGTCAGGATCGGTGGAGAGCTTGACGTAGATTTTGTCGGCCTTCTCGATGACGTGATTGTTGGTGATGATGTAGCCCTTGGGGTCGACGATGAAGCCGGAGCCAAGGGACTCGCGAACGCTGTCATCGGGGCCTTCCTGGTCAGGGACCTGGCCGCCGAAGAATTTGTTGAAGAAGTCCTGGAAGTTGTTCTGGCCATCCTGTTGACCCTGCTGATCGTCATCCTGGTCGTCGTCGGGGTTTTGGGGCTGCATGCGGCCGTGGGGATTACGCTTGTGGGGCACTGCGGATTGCTTGGGGAGGGTCTCGGTGTTGATGTTGACGACGGCCGGACCGACTTCTTTGGCGATCTTGACGAAGGCGTTGGGGGCGACAGGGGAGTCGACGACCTTGAGGGGAGTGGCGTCTGCGCTGTCACTCTTCGTTTCCTGCCCGCGTACACCATGAGCGGCGAAGGAGCCGGCCACAATGGCGGCCGTGAGTGTAGCAAGGAGGACAAAGGCGGAAGCGAGACGGCGGTCGCGAAGCCGTGCGAAGAGCGAGTTCATGGTTTTCATATCCTCTTATTCGTCAGCAGCAATGGGGTGGTGTGCGTGGACTGCACCAAATATCAGTATAGCGAGTGGCTCGGGGCGTGGCCTCAACCGGGATGCCCATTGGATGTTCGAACCCGCCCAAAGTTTGTCGACCCTACCTATTCCGGTCGCTGGCGAGCATTTGCAGGGGCTGAAGCCCGCCCATCTATCCCGTGNNGGCCCGGCTAAAGCCGTGCCGTTGTTACAAATCGGGCCAACGCAGAGCTTGAGTTGCAGTGTGTGGGCATCTGGTTGATCACGCAGGGGAAGCGCCGATTCTGGTGCTGGTAAGAATTCACTATCTGGAGGTATAGACGGCGGGACGGGGAAAGAGTCGCAGGGGGTGAGGCGGGGGTGTTCGCGTGATAACATCCGGCATGGTTTCCCTACAGAAAATGAGCAAAAGCGTTGGCATTGGCGGGCTGATTGTATTGGCAGCGGTGGCGGGAGTTGGTGTGGCCGGGGCACAGAATGCGACGCCGGCAGGGCAGAGCGCGGCTGGGCCGCCGAGCATTCTGGACCGGCTGCAGGGGATGATGTCCGGTGGCAAGAGCGCATGGACGCCGGAGCAACTGGCGACGATGGCCAAGCTGAGGGATGCGGCGATGAACGATCCGTACGCGCTGGATGAGTTGCGGCACCTGACCTACAACATTGGGCCGCGGTTGAGCGGATCTCCTCAGGCGGGGAAGGCTGTGGACTATGTTGCGGGCGAGATGCGGGGGCTGGGTGCGGAGGTGACGCTGGAGAAGGCGAAGGTTCCACACTGGGTGCGCGGCGAGGAGAAGGGGGAACTGGTGAGCTGGCCGGGGCAGGCGGCGGGGACGGCACAGAAGGTGGTGCTGACGGCACTGGGCGGGAGCGTGGCGACGCCACAAGATGGGATTACGGCTGAGGTTGTGGTGGTGGACGACTGGAACCAGCTTCGTGCGTTGCCTGCGGGCGCGGTAGCGGGGAAGATTCTGTTGTTCAACCACAAGTTTGACAAGGAACTGGCCGCGGTGGGGAACGGGATGGGCGCATATGGGGATGGGGTGGTGTATCGCGGGGCAGGGCCGATTGCAGGAGGCGCGGTAGGGGCAGCGGCGGTGCTGGTGCGGAGTGTGGGCGGGGCGGATTATCGGATTCCGCACACGGGGCAGACGGCGTATGCGCCGGGGGTGGCGAAGGTACCGGCAGCGGCGATAACGGCTGAGGATGCAGACATGCTGAAGGTGCTGACGAGCGAGGGGCCGGTGACGATGCATTTGACCTTGACACCGGAGACGCAGCCCGATGTGGACAGCTACAACGTGATTGCGGACTGGAAGGGGACGGAGCATCCGGAGGATGTGGTGATCGTGTCAGGGCATCTGGATTCGTGGGACCTGGGCACTGGCGCGATTGACGATGGCGCGGGGGTGGTGGTGTCGATGCAGGTGATTCACCTGCTTAAGGAGTTGGGGATTCATCCGAAGCGGACGGTGCGGTTTATTGCGTGGATGAGCGAGGAAGAAGGCTCGCAGGGCGCTGCGGCTTACATGGAAGAGCACAAGGACGATGCGGCGCATCACATTGGCGCGATTGAGAGCGACCTGGGGGCGGATCATCCGTCGGGGATTTACTACTCGGGGAAGCAGGCGCTGGGAGGTTGGTTGCGGCCGCTGTCGGGGGTGCTGGAGCCGATTGGGGCGGAGACGCTGGACGCGACGCCGGAGACGGGCGAGGATATTGCGGGGTTGACGGCGCGGGGCGTGCCGAGCTTTGCGCCGATACAGGACAGCCGGTTCTACTTCAACTATCACCACACGGCGGCGGATACGTTTGACAAGGTTGATCCGAAGCATTTGGGGGAGAATGCGGCGGTGATGACGGTGCTGGCGTATGCGCTGGCGGATTCGGCGGAACAGGCGCCGCGGTAGGGGCCGCAGCTGCTAGCTTCTAGCTTCGAGCTACGAGGTTTGCTCAGGGCGGGCTCTGGGGGGCTTGCAGATTGTGCTTGTGTGAGGCGGCGGGGGAAGGTTCATGGTCTCCCACCCTAGCCGCAAAGACAAAGACGCGGCGAGGATGGGGCACCCGAGTTTCATCTTGGTGGAGATGAAAGACAACGACAAGAACAACCGCAGATCCCTCACTGCGTTCGGGATGACAACAACTTATTGAGTGGCGTTGGGTGGATTGAGGGTCGTCGGGGATAAAGGGTGGATGCGGGGGCGGGTGAGGGCGAGCCGATAAACTAGAAGACACAGTTATGTCTACGACTACAGAAGAGCGTTTGATTCGGCCGGCACGGAATATTGTGGGGAGCCTGCGGCTGCCGGGGGATAAGTCCATCAGCCATCGCTACGGGATGCTTGCGGCGTTTGCCGCAGGGACGTCGCGGTTTACGAATTTCTCGACGGGGGCGGACTGCGCATCGACGCTGGCCTGCATGGAGGCGCTGGGTGCGAAGGTGACTAAGACCGCGGAGAATGCGATTGAGGTGACGGGTGTAGCGGGGAAGGTTGTGCCGGCTGGGCATCCTCTGGATTGCGGGAATTCGGGATCGACGATGCGGATGATGAGTGGGCTGCTGGCGGCGCAGGATGGAAGCTTCACCTTGGTGGGCGATGAGTCGCTGTCGAGAAGGCCGATGGAGCGGGTACGCAAGCCACTGGCGGAGATGGGCGCGGATGTTGTGCTGACCGAAGGGCACGCGCCGGTGACGATTCATGGCAGGGCGCTGAAGGCGGTGGACTATACGACGCCAGTGCCGAGCGCGCAGGTGAAGACGTGCATTCTGCTGGCGGGGCTTCAGACCGAGGGGACGACGACGGTGCGGGAGGCGATCAGGACGCGGGATCACAGCGAACTGGCGCTGCGAGCTTTTGGGGCGAAGCTGACGCGGACGGTGGATTCGGTTTCGATTGCCGGGCCGCAGGCGCTGCACGCGATTGACGCGGCGGTTCCGGGGGATATCTCTTCGGCGGCGTTCTTTCTTTGCGCGGCGGCGCTGTTTCCGGGGTCGAACCTGGTGCTGGCACAACTGGGGCTGAATCCGACGCGGGCTGCGCTGCTGGATGTGTTGACGGCGCTGGGCGCGCACATTGCGGTGCTTGACCTGGAAGAGAAGAATGCCGAGCTGGTGGGGACGGTGCAGATTACGTCGCCGCCGGAGGGGCTGGGATCAACGACGGTGAGTGGTGGGCTGGCCGCGCAGTTGATCGACGAACTGCCGGTGCTGGCGGCGATTGCGCCGTATACAAGTGGAGGGATTCGGATACGAGATGCGAAGGAGTTGCGGGTGAAGGAGTCGGACCGGATTGCGCTGGTGGTGAAGAACCTGCGCGCGATGGGGGCCGAGGTGGAGGAGTTTGAGGACGGGGTGGATGTTCCGGGCGGGCAGACGCTGCATGGAGCGACGATCGATTCCGGCGGGGATCATCGGATTGCGATGGCGTTCAGCGTGGCGGGGCTGCGGGCGGAGGGGGAGACGCTGATTCAGGGGGCGGAGTCGGCGGGGATCAGCTTTCCGGAGTTTTTTGATTTGCTGGATCGGGTGGCGGAACGGTAGGGTCTAGGGTNNTGGGGTTTAGGAACCCGCGGTACGACGTTCTGGCATTCACTGAGTGACTTCAGTTAGAAGGGACAACAGAAAGGCCCGCTTCCCTCGAAGCGGGCCTTTCTGTTGTCTTGGTGTGGAGTTGCTCAGCGCGAGGCAGGTGGAGTGGTGGTGGTCGGAGCGGTTGTTGTGGCAGGTGGGGTGGTGGTGGGTTCGTTGCCTTTGGGAGCTGGTGCTACGCCAGGCACGACCGGCACGGTGTTGATGTTTCCGGAGGCTGCTTCAGTGAGGTTGATGCCGTAGTGCTGGAGAGTGGAGGCCAGGATCTGATAGAAGCCGGCACGATCCTTGGCATATTGCGCGTTGGCGGCGATCAGGCTGTTCTCAGCAGTTGCGAGGTTACGGGCCTGTTGGAGAACAAGAGCTGTGGTGGAAGCGCCGAGGTGGAGTTTTTTCTGCTCCGCGTCCAGGCTCTGCTGGTTGAAGTCGCGTGCCGCTACGGATGCTTCGACGAGAGCGCGGTCGTTGGTTAGCCCGAACTGTGCGTTGATGACTTGCATGCGTATTTCGGTGTAGAGCTGCTCGAGCCGGAGTTCAGCCTGGCGATACTCCATCAACGAACGGGCCTGCACCGATTGCGCAAGTTTGTTGCCGATGGGGACGGTGAGGTTGAAGCCGACGCCCTTGTCGGGAGACGAGTTGTTGTATGCATTTGACAGGGCAGTGCCGTAACCAGTGTCGGGCGGCAGGGTTCCGGTTCCGTAGAAGCTGGTGCTGAGGTTGGGATTGATGGAGCCGGCGACACCCGAGCCGCTGAGGTAGGCGAAGACATCGAGCTGTGGAAGCAGGGCGTTGCGGGCGCCTTTGAGCGTGATCTCGTCGTTGCGCAGGGTAAGAACAGCCTGCTCAAGCTCGGGGCGCTGCTGGAAGGCTTCCTGCACGAGGGTCTCGATGGGTTCGGTTTCCTCGGGGATCTGGGCGATGCTGACGCGATCGGTGGGGATGACGGCGGCGGCGACCAGCGCGGGATCGTTGAGGTTGCGGGCTATGGCCTGCTTGATGATCTGCTGCTGGTAGTTCAGGCTGCTCTGCGAGGCGATGAGGGCCTGTTTGTCGGATGCGACGCTCTGATCGGCATTGAGGACGTCGAGCGGAGCCATGGTGCCGATCTGGAGCTGCTTGCGGTTGTCGCTGGCGACCTTGCTGCTCTGTTCGACGGCGCGTTGCTTGGCCTGCAGGTCCTCGTAGGCCTGAACGAGGCCCCAGTAGATGCTCTCGACCTGGTTGACGGTGTAGAGGATCTGCTGGCGGAAGCCGGAGTCGGCGATGCGCCGGTCGTTGAGCGCCTGATACATGAAGCGCTTGTTGATAAAGATGCCTGCACCCTGGAGGAGGTGCTGGGTGACCTGAGCCTTGAAGCTGGCGTTGTACTGCGGGCTATAGAGCTGGACCGCGTTGGTGCTGGTTGCTCTTGAGTTATCCCAGGTGAAGGCGAATGCTGTGCCGGTGACAAAGCCCTGGTTGTAGCCGAAGTTGTAGGTATCGGTGGAGGATTTGCCGCCGGTGAAGAAGCTGCTTGAGGGGGACTGTGCCCAGTCAAGCTGAATGTTGGAGGTGAGGGTGGGCTCGAGGCTCTCGGGTGCGGGGCCAGCGCCTGCTGTGGTGAGCGAGAGGCCGCCAGCGCCGGAACCTGCACCGCCGGAGCCGACGGTGGATCCGCCGGGTCCGCCGCCCGCAGTGAGCGTCGAGGAGGAGCCGCCCAAGGTGTTTGTGATCAGCCCGGTGGGAACGCCGAGGGCTCCTGCACCGGTACGGGTGCGAAGAATGTCGGTGTCCGCGATGTCGAGGTCGTAGCGGGCGATGGCGATGTCGTAGTTGTTTTCGAGCGCCAGGGCGATGGCATCGGAGAGGCTGAGATAGATTTTGCCGTCCTTGACGAGGTCACCGAGGCGGACTGAGTTTGCGAAGCTGGCCTTGGGGATGGTGGTGGGGCGGAAGAGGTCGAGAGGGTTCCCGAGGAGGCGCGCCGAGGGCTTGGAAAAGTCGCGGGCAGTCGGACGGAGGCTGAGCGGCTCGGTCAGGACAGGAGACGGCGAGGCGGGAAGATCGGAGGCCGCCGGGTCAGTGCCGGTCGGGTGGGCCGCTGCCTGCTGGCTGAACCCCTGGGGCATGCCTGCGCCGAGGGTGAGCAGGACTGCGGCAACCGCGCGCAGGTTCCTACCGGCGCGGGAGTGCGCGTTGATCTCAAGTTTGGCGTGGCCCTGAATGCCGCGAGGAATGCCGCGTGCGGTCTGTTTCTTGTCAAACACACCTGTGCCGAACAAATGCATGATTCTTCTCCACGGTTAACTGAGGCATGTGGGTTGCCAGTCTTGAAGACGACCGGCGAACCCATCCGGACGCAATTATTATGATGGCCGGATGCAGTAGTCGATCCCTGCCCCAAAGTGGGCCCGACCAGTGGGCTCGTGAACGATTACGCGCGCCGCATCCCATTAGTTCCAGACAGAACCTGGCTGCGGGAAAAAATCAGTCCCACCGTTCAGGATGCCAGAAGGCGAAAGTAGATTGCCGGAAGGCGAACACACGCGAAAAGCTGAGTATATCTCACCCGATGTGGCTGTTTGGTGACATGCTGTTGTCGGGTAACCTATTAGGTCATTCTGTTTAAGGGGAGTCAAGACTCGTTGACCGAAGCTGACCAAGGCGTAACCAGTTTACAAACCTGGAAGCTAACTGTTGCCTACGATGGCACGGATTTCAGCGGCTGGCAGGTGCAGCCGGGGGAGAAGACGGTCCAAGGGGAACTGCAAGGGGCACTGGGGAGGGTAACGGGCGAGAGACCGCTGCCGCAGGGGTCGGGCCGGACGGACGCGGGGGTGCACGCACTGGGGCAAGTGGCAAGCTTTGAGCTGGCTGCGCCGATTCCTGCGGGGAACCTGCAACTCGCGCTGAACCGGACGTTGCCGGGGGCGATACGGGTGGTGGAGGCGAAGAGGATGCAGATCGGCTTTCACGCGCGGCACTCGGCGGTGGCAAAGACGTATGAGTATCGGGTGTTTCAGGAGGCGAATTGCCCGCCGTTTCTGGCACGGTATGTTCATGCGTGCACATGGCCGATGCATCTGGATGCACTGCAGGCGGCGGCGGGGCATTTTGTGGGGGAGCATGATTTTTTGAGCTTTGCGGCGACTGATCCTGACCTGGCGACACGGCGAAGGAGCGGAAGCGAGGAGGAGGACGACGGGGACGCAGGCGGCCCTGGGAAGACAGGGCCGGGGAAGGGGACGGTGCGGAGGGTCTTTTCGTCGGAGTGGAAGCAGGTGGATTTGGAGGCGGGGCGGATGCTGATCTACCGTGTGCGGGGGAACGGGTTTTTGCATCATATGGTACGTAACCTGGTGGGAACGATGCTCGATGTGGGACGGGGCCGGACGCAGGCGAGCGATATGGCAGGAGTACTGGCGGCGCGGACAAGGTCGGCGGCGGGACCGACGGCACCGGCGCAGGGGCTTTTTCTAAGGTCGGTGGAGTATGCGGAGGGGTTTGAGTTGGGGGACGAGGATGCCAGCTAGTCAGCAAGTCAGCGGGTGGGCAAGTGAGCGGGTTAGCGAAGCAGCCCCTGGTTTATGTCTGGGCGCAACCGAGCACCGGGCGTGAGGCTGCTCAGCGCACGGCGCTTTTGTATGGCGAAGGTCAAACCCCCGGGGCGCGAGTGCAAACCCAGGAGGCAAGTGCTGAGAGGCAGCCTGCTACCCTGAAGTCGAGATCATGTCACTTTTTACAAAGAGTTCGGCCTTTACGTGCGTGACGACGATCGCATCGCGGCGGGCGGTTCATGCGGCGTTCTCGTGGCTGCACAAGAATCCAGGGATGATGATGGACTGGCAGCTTGATCTGGTAAGGATTCCAGCGCCGCCGTTTGGGGAACAGGCGCGCAGCGCGTGGATGGCGGGGCGGTTTACTGAGGCCGGGCTTAGCGATGTGAGAACGGACGAAGTGGGGAACGTTTTTGGGCGGATAGCGGCGGCAGAATTGCCGGACGAGAGCACGGGTCCGGTGGTGGTGTTGTCAGCGCATCTGGATACGGTGTTTCCGCGAGAGACGGAGCTGAGCCCGCGGGTGGATGGGGATCGGCTGGAGGCACCCGGGAGCTGCGACAACGGAACAGGCGTGGTGGGGATGCTGGCGCTGGCTCACGCGCTGGTTCGGTCGAAGGTGGAGTTGCCGGCACCGTTGATATTTCTTGGAAATGTGGGAGAAGAGGGCGAGGGAGATCTGCGCGGGGTGCGGCATTTTTACGAGACGGACCTGCTGGCGGGCAGGATTGCGGCGCACATTGTGCTGGATGGTGCGGGCGCGGATTCGGCGGTGACGCAGGGGCTGGGAAGCAGGCGGTTCCGTGTGGTGGTGAAGGGGCCGGGCGGGCACAGCTTTACGGACGCGGGAAGGCCGAACCCGATTAACGCGCTGGCGCGGGGACTGACGAAGCTGGCGGAGGTTTCGCTGCCGGACGAGCCGCGGACGACGATGAACGTGGGGACGATTCAGGGCGGGAAGAGCGTGAATTCGATACCGGAGAGCGCGCAGGCGACGATCGATTTCCGATCGACCAGCGGTGAGGAGATGGTGCGATTGGAAGTGGCGCTGCACAGGGCGATGGAAGACGCGGTGGACGAATCGAACCGGGCGATCAAGACGCCTGCGGGGCGGAGCATGGGGCTGCTGACGTATGCGATTGAGAAGATCGGAGACCGGCCGGCAGCGGCGTTGCCGGGGAACTCGCCGCTGCTGGATGCGCTGCGGGCTGTGGACCGGCACATGGGTTTGCGAACGGACCAGAGACTGGGATCGACGGATGCGAATTTGCCGTTGTCGCTGGGGGTTCCGGCGGTGTCATTGGGTGCGGGAGGCGAGGGCGGCGGGGCTCATACGCTGGCGGAGTGGTACTCGGCGAAGGAGCGCGACCTTGGGCTGCGGCGGGTGCTGCTGCTGACGCTGGCGATGGCGGAGTGGGCGGCGGAGCAGTAGGGGATTTTCGTTGCAGTCTGGATGGGAGTTTTATTGATCCCACCCTAGCCGCAAAAACAAAGGCGCGGCGAGGATGGGGCACCCAGAGGTGGGCGGCGGAGCAGTAGGGGGAAAGGTCGCGGAAGGGAGGGGAAACGTTCACGATGGCAAACGCAAAATATGCGGGCTTTGAGGCGCTCGATCCGTTTTTCGAAGTCGTTCAGAATGGCCTAAGGGAATTCGTTGACGGCGACCATTACTTTGACATGATTGCCGAGGACGCAGTCTTCGAGTTCCGTTACAACTTTCCTGGCTGGCCGCTGACGGTTACAGGACGGGAGAATCTGATCTCGCTTTATTCGGGATATGGCAAGAGCATCAAGCTTCACGCCGGTGACGGGCTCGTGGTTCATCCCTCTCGAGACGGATGCGTCGTGATTCTTGAATACGAGGGACACGGGCGGATTCTCTCCAATGGCAACGCATACGACAACCGATTTATCTCAGTGGTTACGATTGAAAACCGGAAGATCGTGCATTGGAGAGACTATATGGATTCTCTTGCCGCATGGACAGCGTTGAACGAGGCTCAGGTGGCTGATTCACAGCAGTGAAGCCGGAGTTGAGTCGAATTGGGCGGCGGAGCAGTAGGGCCTTGGCGGCTGATAAACTCCGGGCATGCGCACTGTTGTTGTACTCCATTTTGTTCTCGCTGTAGGCGGCGCTATTGCTGCGGGCCAGAGTCCCCAACCGACATTTCATCGGTCACCGGGAAACCTGAGAAATCTGAAGCCTTTTCATGCCGATCCGGAGACGATCTTCGTGAACGGGGTGATATATACGGGCGAGGGGTTCGACCGTGACAAGCCGCAGACGGTGGAGGCGATGGCGGTGGGCGGGGGCCGGGTGCTTGCCGTGGGCACTTCAGAGGAGATGAAGCGGTTGGCTGGGCCGCGGACCGCGGTGCGGGATCTGAAGGGGACGGCCGTCTTTCCGGGATTCAACGATGCGCATACACACCTGGGGAGCGCGGGACAGACGAAGCTGAACGTGGATTTGACTGGGGTGCTTTCGCTGGAGGCGATGCTCAAGAGCGTGCAGGGGTATGCGGCGAAGGCAGAGCCGGGGCATTGGCTGACGGGCGGGAACTGGGACCACACGCTATGGGCGGATAAGAGGCTGCCGACGCGGCAGGATCTGGACGGGGTGACGGGCGGGCATCCGGCGTTTCTGGAGCGGATCGACGGGCATATTGCGATTGCGAATACTGCTGCGCTCAAGGCGGCGGGGATAACGGGGAAGACGGTTGCGCCGCAGGGTGGGGCGATCGATCTGGATGCGAGTGGCGAGCCGACCGGGATACTGCGCGAATCGGCGAAGGGGCTGGTGAGCAAGGTGATTCCGCCGCCGAGCCATGAGGATCGGCGACGGGGTGCGGAGCTGGTGATGGCCGATGCGCTTTCGCATGGCGTGACGAGCGTGCAGGATTTCAGCGATTGGCAGGATTTTCTGGTTTTCGAGGAAATGGAGAAGGAAGGGGAGCTGCATTTGAGGATCAGCGAGTGGCTACCATTCAAGGCACCGATGGATCAACTGCTGAAGATGCGGGCGCACCACGACCTGAACGACCCGATGCTGCACACGGGAATGTTGAAGGGGTTCATGGATGGATCGCTGGGATCGCGGACGGCGGCGATGAAGGAGCCTTACTCGGATGATCCTGGGAATATGGGGCTGCCACAGTACAAGCAGGACGAGTTGAACGAGATGGCTGTGGACCGGGCGAAGGCGGATTTTCAGTTGGGCTTTCACGCGATTGGGGACGAGGCGAATGCGATGGCGCTGCAGGCGCTGAGCTACGCAAACAGTGCGGTGAGCAAGCCATTTTTCTGCCGGTCGGCTGGGCAGGAGCCGAAGCCAATGGACGAGAAGATGGCCTGTCCGGCGATGCCTTACCGAGGGCGGGATCGGATCGAGCACGCGCAGGTGGTGGATCAAGCGGAGATCATGAATTTCAGGCTGGAGGGGGTGATTGCATCGATGCAGCCGAGNNTATGCGGCGGTGACGCGAGAGAATGAGGCGGGGACGAAGGAGTACTTCCCGGAGAACAAGATCACGCGGGGACAGGCGCTGTATGCGTATACGCAGGGGTCGGCGTATGCGGAGTTTGCGGAGACGCACAAGGGGAAGCTTGCGCCGGGGTACGATGCGGATTTCATTTTGGTGGATCGGGATTTGTACACGGTGGATGCCAAAAAGATTTTGGGGACGGTGGTGCGGGAGACTTGGG
>PMXB01000003.1 GCA_003165935.1 Acidobacteriaceae bacterium
CTTCTGCAGGATCATGGCCGAGATTTCGGGCGGGGTGTATTCCTTGCCCTGCGCGACGACGGAGATGTGGTCGCCGTCCTGGACCACCTTGTAGGGGACCATCTTCATTTCATCGTTGACTTCGTTGAAGCGGCGTCCCATGAAGCGCTTGATCGAAAAGATCGTGTTTTCGGGGTTGGTGATGGCCTGCCGCTTCGCCACCTGCCCCACCAGTCGTTCGCCGCTCTTTGAGAAGGCGACGATGGAGGGCGTAGTCCGCGCACCCTCCTCATTCGGAATCACTTTGGGCTCACCGCCCTCCATAACCGCAACGCACGAATTGGTCGTGCCCAGATCGATACCAATAATCTTTCCCATGGTTCTGCTCCCACCTCACTGCTGAAATACTGACACTAATAAGATGCATGATTGAGTGACTTAGTGTCAACTTTATTTGATTGAACTTCAGTAAGGGATTCGGCCGTCGGTTTGGGTCCTTGCGGTCATTTGTGCACAGGACAGGCGCAGGCAATTGTGGTATCCGGCTCCCTGCGCAAGAGGCTGAACTGGTCAGGTTTCTTAATATAAGGGTGAATTGGTCGTATATTTTTCAAGGAGTTGCGAACCTCTCGCGAAGCTGTTTCGGAAGTGCGACTCGTCATCGCCTGACCCATGGAATCAGCCCGGCACCGGCGTCTCTCCCGATCTGTCCGTCGGAGGGGGAACATTCACCCCACTCTTTCAAGGCCCCGGCATCGGGATCGTCCTCTACGATCGAGCCTTCGACGTTTACCTCGGGGCTTCTGAAAACTGGGCAACCGGCCATCCCGCCATCGCCATTTGAACCTCCACCGACCTGATCCACTGGTCTGACCCCATCGGCCCCCCAATCGACGATGGTGCGCGCGGTCTCCTACTTCGCCATGCTCGGCGATACCGAAGACCCAAGCATCGCCGGCCCCGAGCCCAGGATTTACTTCATGAGCACGGAAGAAGCGAAGGTCGGTATCCAGAACGCCGTCTTCAAGGTCGTCAAGGTGAAGCTTTCGCGCAAGTGATCGCCGTCTGCGGCCCAGCGTGGGCGGAGGACAGCACAGTTCGCGGGAACGTCCCATCCTCAGGTTTCCCCTGTCCCAGGTTTCCTCGCACGGTACGGTTCGAAACAAGAGGACAACCAGCGTTGACATTCACCGTCCAAACGCAGCTTCGTAGGCTTCAAACTGCTTGACAAGCCTTATTGCAACCTGAGAAGCCAACTCTGCCGATGTGAAGTTCTTGCCTAGCTCTTTCACATGCCATTTAACGTTCTGGCCTTCCGCCTGTGGCTCCAACGACCATACTTCAGCCGGAACGGGCGATTTGTCTTCAAGAAACACACCCTGAGGGCCAGAAGCGTTCCGGTCAAATCGTATACTGCACGCCTGAGGAACTCCATTGCGAATTCCTCTGTCGATGAAGATAGCTGCTACATTGCTCAACTGCAGGAAATCGGGGTAGTATGCACTATAAGGTCTCCACTCAAGCCGATTACCTTCAACGATTTTTCCAGAGGTTAACGCCTTCGTCGCATCCTTCAAGTTTTGCCACTCCGTAGCGGCTCCTTGAACAACAATTTCTCCAGCGCTCCTGGTCTGATTCTGCCTGGCTTCACGCTCGCTCAGAAACTTATCAAACTCGTTGCTTGCCATAACTTCGTCTCCTTGTGCTGTCTTTACGCGAATTCTTTGGTTGTAACCGCTCTGAATATTTCTGATTCCATCCTAACGATCTCTTCGTCGCGCAATTCCGGAAACTGACGCCGCTTTTTCGCGGACAGTGTGCCGTGATTCTGCAGAACAAACCGGGTGAGCAAGGATGCCCGCGCATTCGGCATATCGACGATCATCTTCACCGCTGCCATAGCCTTGTCGAAGACCTCAAGGAATTCAATTTCCTCTCTAAGATCTTTGCGGATGGTTTCGGCCACGGCTTCATAGAGATACTCCGCCTGAGGCGTCGCATCGTAGTAGCGATATAGCTTGTCCGTGCTGCTCAGAACAGTGAGCCGTTGTTGATCGTCCATTTCATACTTGATTAGGGGCATGGCGCTTTTGGAAAACGCATTCAAAGCGGCATCATATGCTTTCGGTGTACGCAGCATGGCTGCGGAAACCGGGAAAAGAACGCCCTGCGGAGCGAATTGCAACTTCGCCAAGCTGTGATGAATAAGGAAGCGGTGGATTCTACCGTTTCCATCTTCAAAAGGATGAATGAATACGAAACCGAATCCTGTCACCGCCGCTGCGCAAATAGGATCGACACCGCCGCCTTCGATACGAGAGACCATGCGCATCCAGCCGTCCATGAGGCCGGGGACATCTTCCGGCTTGGGACAGATAAAGTGGACGATTTCAGAGTAATTGGACGCAGTTTGCCCGACGTAATTTTGAATGGAACGCCAATCCCTCTGCGCGTAACGAGCATCAACGATGGAGTTCTGCAGTTCCACGAAGGCCTGTTTGTCGCTGGTGTCGAAGTCGTCCGCTCGTCCTAGTGCCGCTACAAATCGTAGCGTCCTGTCCGTACTTGGCACCTCACCCTCGATAGCGAAGGAAGATTTGGTCTCTTTCGTAAAGAGGTAGTGGACCGCTCGGGCCAATAGGGCCGGGTCTGCGCTTTCTACAATCTTCTTCGCTTCCTCTCCCAATTGCTGCTGTTGGCCAGCGTTCAATCGGTCGGTGCGACGAATCATCGGGCAATAATCACGATTGCCCAGCAGATTGTCGATCACACGTTGCCGGCGGACACGAACGCCGGTTGTTGTGATGTGCAATGCTGGGTCCAGTAGGAGTACGTTATCTGTGGGCGGAACGTCTGGGAGATCCAGAATTTCACCGGTCAGGAATTCGTAGAGATACCAGGCGCGCCGTGCGTACTTGCCAACCGGTTCACTCTTGACCCAGGCTTCAAAATCATCGCGGCGCACATTTTCGAAAAACGCCAAGAGCACATTCAGTTCAATGGGTTCATAGCGCATGGCAAAGCGGAGGTGCCCGAACAAATCTGTCGGGCCGTATGCCAACGGATACTGCTCAAGAACCGTGCCGTCGGCAATTCTCGTCTTTCGCGCACCGCGGATCGCTTCGGAGCGAACAGCAGGAGGCACAACGGCCAGTCCAAGCTCTTCGATCAGCCAGTAAAGTCCAATCGCCTTGGTCCCAGATTTCGATTTTGAATCGTTAAATATCATAGAGAACCGTTAAATCAGGCCTCAAATAAAACGAAAACACTAAGACACTAGAGGAATTAAACCATCCGGATTCGCTAAAGTCAATTCTAAAACGCTAAATAATTCCAAATAGCCATCTGAAACACTAAACTACCAGTGCAACTCTACAAAGTGGTTCTGGGGATCGCAAAGCCGAATTCGGGGCGAATTTGGAATCGGGGGAATAGAGAACCCTGGGGCCAGGACAACCCGCCCAACCGCCGATCC
>PMXB01000103.1 GCA_003165935.1 Acidobacteriaceae bacterium
CCCAACAACCCCACCGGCCACTTCACCAAGCCGTGGGAAGCCGAGGAACTCGCCCGTCTGTGCCGTGAGTTCGACCTGTCACTGATCGTCGATGAAGTCTTTCTTGACTACGACTTAGGGAAGAAAAGCTCAAGCTTCGCATCGGGTATCGAGGGGGTGCAGGTATTCGTGGTCAGTGGCCTCAGCAAAATCGCTGGATTGCCGCAGATGAAGGCCGCCTGGATTGTCGCGACCGGCCCCGAACGAGCCGCAGCCCTNNCAACTCACCGCGTTGCCGGTAGTAAGCCGCCTCCAGACCGAAGGAGGCTGGTATGCCATCCTCCGTATTCCCGCCCTCCGCTCCGATCAAGAGACCGTGCTCGCCCTGCTCAACGCGGGTGTTTGGGTCCATCCGGGATACTTCTTTGGGTTGCCGCCATCTGGCTGGCTGGTGGTCAGCCTACTTGGCCCAGAACGGGAATTCAGTACTGGAGTAACCGCTTTATTGGGTTCTTTGGGAACGAATCAAGGAGGTAATCTTACTGGACCTGTGGCTTAAGTAGTGGTTTATGTATTCCTATATAAATTATTGAAAATAATATTATTAGAATAATACGCACCGCGAATTCCACAGCGGTGCAAATCTACTCCCGCAAAAACGGATTGCTGCGCCGCTCCGCGCCAATGGTAGACACTGGGCCATGCCCTGGGAGCACTTTCGTCTCGTCAGGNNACGGAACCCTGCGTGTGCCCCGGCGTGTGCAGGACGCGGGCCTGGTAGTTGCTCAGCCCGACGGTCATCCCATCCGCCAGGCTCTCGTCCGGCGGCGCAGTCTCAGGCGTCTCCACCCCCAGCCAGTTGGCCTGCTCATGCATCAGGGCCAACTGCTCCAGGTCGCCCTCGTTCAAGTAAATCGGCGCGCCGGTCAGCCGCTTCAGCTTGAGCGCGCCGCCGATGTGGTCAATGTGGCCGTGGGTGACCAGAATCTGCTTGAGCTTGAGGCCATGGGCAGCCAGTCGCTTCTGGATGCGGCCGATCTCCTCGCCGGGATCGATCACGATGGCCTCGCCCGTTTGTTCGTCGCCCAGGATTGTGCAGTTGCACTGCAGCGGCCCCACCGGAAATGTCTCAAGGATCATGGAGCTATTTTAGGCTGCTTCGAGAAGCGACGGAGCCTTTGGAGCGGACTCTGCCCTTTTCAGCAGGCCGGCTGGTGAACCTCGATGCGCTCGTCGACAGGAGTGAGAGCTCTTCGGTCCGAGTACGTCTCCAAGGGTTTGCGGAACGTAAGGGCGTAGAACATGTCGAACTTCAACGATGCCAAACGGACCTCCTCCATCTCTGGCGGCACCAGGTCGATGGGAGCGCTCACCACTTCCTTGCGGTTCTTGTAATAGCTCCCCAGCCCCTTTTCGTATACTTCCTGCACGTGTTTTTCCGTTTCATCGGCGATCAGCAGCAGGCTGCCCGGCNNACGTCGAAGCTGGAATCGGCGAACGGAAGGCTCTCGGCATTGCATAGATAAAGATCGGCGTCCATCTTCCAGCGGCGTAGATTGACCTGGCAGTTGGCGAGCATCTCGGGAGAAAGATCGAGCCCGGAGAGCTTCACTCCGGCGGGCAGATAGCGAAAATTCAGGCCTGTACCAACCGACGTTTCCAGCACCGAATCGCCGGGCTTTACTTCCAGCAGACGCATGTAGCTTTGGAAGTAATCGGCGAGATTGAAACCCTTGAGAGGGCTGAAGACACGCTGGACGTCGTTGTAGAACCCGCCGATCAAGTCATAGAGGTGGTTGTATTTTCCGTTGTCGCCGGTGAGGTCTTCCGGCTTGAGGAATGTTGGGATTCCGTTGGGGATCGGGAACTGCTCGCCGGACTGGCTGACCAGCGCTTCCTGGCCATTCTGGCTGACTACCTGAAGGGGCTCGCTCGTGAACGGGCTGCGCAAGCGGGCGATAGTTGTGGGGCGCTGGGCCCAGGTTGCCTGGCGGAAGGGGCGGAAGAGAGCCCAGACCGCAAGCAGAAGGAACAAAGCCATGCAAGTGGTGCCGGCTAAATTGAGGGGCAACCAAGGGCTGAGGGGCATCGTCCCCGGAATAGCCGCGCCGCCAAATTGACGCAGGAGATAGATGCCGGCGACGGCCGCGAAGCCCGCGCCAAAGACGAAGACCGTGGCACGTGACTCCTTATTCCACAACCACACCACAATCGCCGCGAACCAGAGAATCAGCAAGGTTCGCAAGCCGGGAGCGGAAGCGGCGGTGATGTGTAGCTCCAGCGCGAGCCAGGGCACCGCCGCGCCCGCCAGCGGCAGCGGAAGCGTGGCCAGAAATCCCGGCATCCGCGGGCTCACCAATCGATGGAGACTGAAAGTCAAGGTGCCGAGCGCAGTCGCGATCAGCAGCCAGCCCAGATATTGCACAGCTGGAATGGGACCGGTCAGCGGAATCTTCCGCCATTCGAAGATGAGGCTCAAAGCGATGTTGATGGCCATTGCCCACAGGAATCCGCGACGGGGCCTCTGGGTCAATATGAACCACGTGCCCATGATGGGGCCGGTGAGCGCCCCGATTGGGGAAAGAAAGAACCCAAGGATAAATGTGCTGAATACTGTCCAGGCAACGATCTGCGCCGGGCGGTCGCGACGAAGGGTGATAACCATGATGCATGTCTCCATTTCGTACTCGAAAGACCCTGACATTACGGGTTCAAGCTCCGGCCGATTCGAGGGTCAGGACTCGTCGGCGAGTGGGTTCTGGTGAAAATCAGGTTTTGAAAGGGCACGACTTTAGTCGTGCCGTAAATGCTTGATTACAAATGATGGGCTTTAGCCCCTGAGGGGTGATTTTCGGCAATCTGGTCTCTTCCCTCAGGCTGCTGGGACCGCTCGGTTGGCGAATGTGGATTGGGCGAGGCAACTCCCTCGGCGGCGTTGAGCGTTGCCAGCGCCGTCTCGCTCCACGCGAGAGCTGCGCGCAACTGCCCCAGTCCATAGGTCAGCGTCAGCATCCAGTAAGGGAATCCGGGCTGATGAGCGTTATAGGCGTGGGCCAGCTTCTCAAGTTCGAGCAGCCCATCGAGAAACCCGCGGGTCTTCTGCTGGAAGGCCTGAATGTGCCCGACCGAGATGCCGGGGGCTGCCTGCTGACCGAAAAAGAGCTTGAGCAGAAATTCGTCGCGGGGCGGATCGTCGCGAAAGGGGATGGCGAGCCAGCTCTTCAGTACTTCGCGTCCGGCTGCGGTGATGGAGTAGGAGCGGCGCGTTCTGCTTCCTGTGTCCGCGCCCCCTGCGACGACGAGTTCATCGGCGACAAGGCGCTTGAGGGTCGGATAGAGCTGGCCATAGCTCTCGCCCCAGAAGAAGCCGACGGTCTGTTCGATCGTGGCGCGGATCTCGTAGCCAGACTGGTGGTCGTGGATGGCGAGGATGCCAAGGATGACGTATGCAGTGCGCTTGTGTTCCATATAGCTAGAAGATATATCTGAAAGATATAAATGTCAACAGCTCATTTGGAGGATGTCGGGGATTATTTGGACGCTGAAGGCTGCGGACCCCCAAAGACAGCAAAAAGCGGCAAGCCCGTGGGCCTGCCGCTCTTGCAGAGAAAAACCCCTAAATTAAGCTTTGAAAGCTACTTACCCGACTTGGCCGGAGCCGAAGCCGGCGTCGAGTTCTGCAGCACCGAGTGTGAGCCGTTCGACCGCACGTAAAGAACCGTCAGGCTGATGGACGTCAGCATGAAGATCACGGCCGACCAGGTGGTGAGGCGCGTCAGCACGTTGGCGGCTGCGCGAGGCCCGAAGGCGGTCTGCGATCCCTGGCCGCCGAAGGCGCCGGCAAGGTCAGCCGAGCGGCCCTGCTGCAGCAGGACAACACCGATAAGGAAGATGCACACGATTACGTGGAGGGTAACGACGAAGTAGAGGAGAATCTGCATGCTTTTTAACTGCTTTCTGAACACGCCAGCCGCATTCCAAACTCGCAGAGGCGGAAGGATCTTTGGTGCGGAGGAGGGGANNGCAAGTCAGCAAGTGAGCGAGTTAGCGAGGCTGCGTCCAGATAGAAGCGGTCGAATGGAGGCCGGGATGTGGGGGTATAGGTGGACGATTTTGTGCCGAGTGTTTCTGGAGGCCGATTTGTGGGGATGTATGTGGATGATTGCGACTCGTTCGCGGGGATGTATGTGGATGAAGGCTATCCAACGTCGACGTAGTTTTTGGTGTTTTGCGTATTAATTCGAGAAAGAGTGCACAGTAAACAGTGAACAGTGGTGAGTGAACAGAAAGGGGAGCAAGGGATGAGAGAGACGGAGAGAAGGCTGGTGCTGAGAAAGCTGGATGCGGAGATGAAGCCATTTCGGCAGGCGGCGCGGAAGAAGGGTTCGACGCAGGCGCTGCTGCGCGCGGTGAGGCTTGCGCTCAACATACCTGGGAAGGAGATTTGGGAGAAGATGGGCGTGAACCCATCGGTGATGTTTGGGCTGGAGAGAAGCGAGCGCAAGCGGACGATTACGCTGAGGTCGCTGGGGCGGATGGCAGCGGCAATGGGCTGCAGCGTGGTTTATGGCGTGGTGCCACTGAAGGGNNCGGCAAGGGCTGAGCGCAAGGTGAAGCGGAGAACGGGAAAGAAGCGGGGAACGGGAAGCAAGAAAGGGGGCGAGCGGCGGGAGCGGAGCGGGAGTACGGCCGGGGGTGGTGCGGCGTGTTTCAAGGAGGCGGCGGACCTGGAACTGAAGAGCAGCGCTAAGAAGCTGGCGAAGAAGTTGCTGGAAAGGGCCGGGGATGGGGACCTGCCGAGCTTGCGTTATGTGGTTAGCCTTGCGGAGGAGCATGAGGCGAAGGAGGCGGAGGTGGATCCGGGGCCGGTGCTCAGCCAGGCGCTTGCATGGGCGGCGGAGCCGCAGTGGGTTGATCCGCCGGAGGAGCTGCTCGATCCCCAAGAGCAAAGACTGAAGGGCGAGGAGTGGTTAAGGTGGCAGCTTTGCAAGGCAGAAATTCAGGAGGCTGGCGAGGCGGCAAAGGAGGTCTGGAAGCCTGTGTGAGGGCTGCGTCTGGCGCTGGGCCGGTCTTCCGCTTCC
>PMXB01000275.1 GCA_003165935.1 Acidobacteriaceae bacterium
GAGAAGTACAACGAGGTGAGCGGCATGTCGGCGCTGATGCGCAACATCGGGGGCAGCGTCGGGATCAGCTTCGTGACGACCCTGCTGGCCCGATCGACGCAGAAACACCTTGCAATGCTGAATGCGCACAACGTGGACGGCAACGGACCATTTGAGGCGCTTCGCAGGGGGCTGGCCGGAGCATGGATGCATAGCGGAGTGAGCCGCCCCGAAGCTGTCGACCGCGCGGGCGCGCAGATCTATGGCATGGCGCAGGTTCAGGCGCGGCTGCTGTCGTATGTGGATGTCATCTGGATCATGGTCGCGCTGACGGCGATTTTGATCCCGCTGCCGTTTCTAATGCGCAGGCCGGCGCGGGCGGTCCCGGCACCGATGGGGCACTAGAGGGATCTGCTAACTCTTCCCACGCCGATGCTGGCGCACCAGCTCTGCCAGTGACATATCAGTCTCTTTGCGAACCGTAGCCAGCTTGGCGTTGCTGCGCCAATCGCGCAAAAAATCGTCCCCGTACTCGTCCCGCAGAGTGCGAACAAGTGTGTCTCCCCGCTTCTCTTCGATCCGCCCATTCCTATCGCGGTGACGGCCATCCAGACCGGTCCTCATTGTTTGCACTCCTTTGGGGTCAAGCAACCCACCGTGTGTTCATTTGCGCTTGCGATTGCGCGTTGAATCTACCAGTTTCAGCTTCCGCCTTTGCTTGTATAGAGCCGTCATCCATTTCTCTGACCCATAGATGCCTTGAAGCAGCGCTGGAACATAGTGCGCGATATCGAGAAGCGGCCAGAGAAGGCCCGTGCCGTCGCCTAGCACCTGGATCCTGCCAAGTTCTTTCTCTTGAGCTCCGGCAAGCCCCTGAATCAACCGGCAGGGAATACTGCTAGTCACGCCGTCGTCGAGAAGTAGTCGAAGCCTGTCTGATGCCTTCGAGTAGGTGGCTTTCACGACTCTTCGATCGTACTTCGCATACTTGCGCGCGCGCTCAAGTGCTGCATCGATCTCAGCATCGGTGGTTACAACTCTTATAACCTCAGACATGTGCTTCCTCCCACAATTCCATCAGATCGTCGAAGTGCGCGTTGGCCGCATTGAGCACGTGTCGTACATGATTTCTCTTTGCATCACCGGGCTGGATAGCGTCCCACCGTTCAGCAAAGCGCACACGTCCATCTTCGCCCAATTTCGAGGATGACAACAACCCCTTGGTATCGGCCATGAACGTGCGGAGGATCGTGATCCTCCGGGTACACACGGAATGTGACTCCATCGAATCGGTACGAGCCCACGCGGCAAGGATACTCTCAATCGGAGTAAACCGCGCCAGCCCCTTAGACCGCAGCGAGCGCCTGCTCGAGGTCAGCGACCAGGTCGTCTTTGTCCTCGATGCCGCACGACAGCCTGACCAGACCCTGGGTGATGCCGACGGACTGACGCTCATCCTCGGTAAGCGCAAAGTGTGTGGTGGTGGCGGAGTGGGAGGCGAGGGACTCGACGCCGCCAAGAGACTCAGCGCAGAGGAAGAGCTTGATCGCGCCGAGGAAACGACCAGCAGCTTCGCGGGTGCCGAGGTCGAAGCTCAGCATGGAGCCGAAGCCCTTCTGCTGGCGGACGGCAAGCTCGTGCTGCGGATGGCTCTCGAGACCCGGATAGGCAAGACGCTTGACCTTCGACTGCGTTGCCAGAAACTCCGCCACGGCACGGCCGTTTTCTTCGTGGGCCTTCATGCGGACGGCCAGGGTCTTGATGCCGCGCAGGACGAGGTAGCACTCGAACGGGGACAGGATGCCGCCGGCGGCCTTCTGCACCAGCCAAAAGCGCTCCTTATGCTCGGGCGTGGTGCCGATGAGCGCGCCGCCAAGGCCGTCGGAGTGGCCGTTGAGGAACTTGGTGGTGGAGTGCATGACGATGTCCGCGCCGAGGGCGATGGGGCTTTGCAGCACGGGCGACATGAAGGTGTTGTCGACGCTGACCTCAACGCCGCGGGCATGGGCGATCTTGCAGATGGCGGAGATGTCGGTGAGAACCATGAGGGGGTTGGTCGGCGTCTCGATGTGGATGAGGCGCGTGTTCGGCTTGATGGCGGCTTCGACGGCGGCCAGGTTGCCGGTGTCGACGTATTGGATCTCGATGCCGTAGTGCTGGATGATCTGGTTGAACAGGCGTGTGGTTCCGCCGTAGACGTTGTGGGAACAGATGAGGTGGTCGCCGGCCTTGAGCGTGGCAACGAGTGCATAGATGGCCGCCATGCCGCTGGCGAAGGCGTGGCCGCTGGTTCCGCCTTCGAGGGCTGCCAGCGCTTCTTCAAGGCGATCGCGCGTGGGGTTGCCGGCGCGGGAGTAGTCCCAGCCCTTGTCGGTGCCGATGCCGGTGAGCTCAAACGTGGAGGAGAGATAAAGCGGCACATTGACAGCGCCGGTCTGCAGGTCGGGATACTGGCCGGCGTGGACTACGAGGGTGGAGAGTTTTTGTGTGGACATGATCAGGTGCTGGCCTCTAGCTACTGGTGTCTAGATTATCGCGGTGGGGGTCGGGTCGCTGCTTTGGATAGCAATTTTCGCTGAGGTCTTCCCATGTAGGGTTGTTGCTTTCGATCAAAGCGATCTTTTTTGCGCGAATCCATCCTTTTATCTGCTTTCACGCGCAATTGCGTTACCGGGGTCGAAGAACCGCTCGTACCAAACCAGCCGATCGCAGTTGTATATTGCAGCAAAGCCGTCTGGGTGAAGCTTTTGCTTGTGCTGATAAACGCGCGTGCGTAGATCCCCCGTCATGCCGGTGTAGAGGTTGCGGCTTCTGCTGGCGACGATATATGTGAAGTAGATGCGTTCGTTCACGGCGCAAATGTAAACAATCAGTTGGGAGCCAGCAGAGACTGGAGGCACAAATGCAATTGACGCGGCTACGTTCAGGGCAGGAAATACAGAAGCAGGTCCTTCGACTCACCACCCCCAAGCTGAAAAGCGCTTGGGGCCCCGTTCGCTCAGGATGACAGCTTTGTTTTTGGGGGAAAGAGCAAGTGCAAGGGCAAATGCAAGTGCAAGGGCAAATGCAAGTGCAAGGACAAGAGCAAATGCAGATGCAAGAGCAAAGACAGAAGCAGGTCCTTCGACTCACCACCCCCAAGCTGAAAAGCGCTTGGGGCCCCGTTCGCTCAGGATGACAGCTTCATTTTGAGGGGGACAAAGAGCAAATGCAAATGCAAGAGCAAGTACAAATGCAAAAGCAAGAGCAAGAGCTAGGGCAAGGGCAATTGCAAGTGCAAGTACTAAAGCAGGTCCTTCGGCTCCGCTGGGGAAAGCTCCGCTCAGGATGACAAGCAAATTGAAGCTGCGAGCAGCCCTTACGCCCCGCCGTCGAAGATTCTCTTGGAGAGGTAGCGCTCGGCGGAGTCGGGAATGATGACTGCGATGCGCTTGGAGGGGCCGAGGTCGTGGGCCAATTGAACGGCGGCACAAACGGCCGCTCCGGAGCTTGAGCCGCCGAGCAGCCCCTCTTCCGCGGCGAGGCGCTTGACCATCGCGAAGGAGTCCTCATCATTGACCATCGCCACACGGTCGCAGACATCGCGATGGAAAGTCTGCGGAACGAAGTGCACGCCGATGCCTTCGACCTTATGCTTGCCCGGCGCGCCGCCTTGCAGAATGGAGCCCTGCGTTTCGACTGCGACGTTCACCACGGCTGGATTCATTTCTTTCAGGAAGCGCGCTATGCCGGAGAAGGTTCCGCCGGTTCCCACGCCGGCGACGAACCCGTCAACCCGGCCATCCATCTGCTCCCAAAGCTCGACGGCCGTCGTGTCGTGGTGAAACTGCGGGTTGGCTGGGTTTTCAAACTGGAGCGCCGTAAAAGAACCCTCGATCGCCGCACCGGTCGCGCGGGCACGCTTGATGGCGCCGGCCATGCCCTCGTCCACGGGGGTGCGCTCGACCTCAGCGCCAAATCCACGCATCAGGATGCACTTCTCCTCGGCAAAGCCCTCGGGCACGAACAGTTTGACCTTGTAGCCGCGGTTGACGCCGATCAATGCCAGGCCCACGCCGGTGTTGCCGGCGGTGGCCTCAACGATGGTGGACCCCGGGTGCAAAAGGCCGCGCCGTTCGGCATCGAGAATCATGCCCAGCGCGGCGCGGTCTTTTACGCTGCCGCCGGGATTGAGGAACTCAAGCTTGGCAAAGACCTGGGCAGCGGACGCAGGAACCACACGCTTCAACTGCACCATCGGCGTAGAGCCAACGAGGTCCGTGATGTTTGAGGCAATTCGGAGGGAGGGGGTGGGGACGGGGCGTTCCATCGCAACCAAGTTTAGCGCAGATGCGCAGGCTATCTCTTGTCCATGCCTGCGGTGCCTGCACCGGGCTTGGCCACGCGCACCACCGGGAAGTAGCCGGTGCGGGTTCTGACCGTGAGCTTGCCCATTCCCTTGGCCGTTGCATTGACCTGGACGCGGCGGAAACCAGGCTCGGTGGTGGGCTTGGTGGAGTGATAGCCCAGCGTGTACTGGTTGCGAATGTCGCGCGCTACCTCGGCAGCAATCTGGTCCACCTGCTCCACCGATTTGGGGAAGTAGGCAATGCCTCCGGTCTCTGTGGAGAGCATTTCCAGGGCGCGCCGGGCGTGCCGCACCTCGGCATGGCTCATTTCGTCGCCAAAGAGCAAACCGATGGAGTAGATGACCGGCCCGGAAAGCTGCTGCACGCGGCGGATGGTCTGTTCCAGATTGAGGCTCGAAGCATTGTCCTCGCCGTCGGTGATGAGAATGAGCACCTGCTTGGGGTGCCTGGCGTCGGCAACCAGCTTGTCAGCCGAGGCCACTACGGCGTCGTAGAGGGCGGTGCCGCCGTGCGACTCAATGTGCGATAGCCCGTCGCGCAGCTTGTTAATGTTGGAGGTAAACTCCTGGTCGATGAATGCCTCGTCGGAGAAGTTCACCACGAACGCTTCGTCGTCGGGGTTCGATGCCTGGATCAGGTCGAGCGTGCTCTTGTTGACCGCGGGCCGCTTGCGCGACATCGATCCCGAGTTGTCCACTACCAGGCCAATCGAGACGGGCAGGTCAGTGTGCTGAAAGCTGATGATCGTCTGCTTGACGCCGTCTTCGAAGATCTCGAAGTTGTCGCGCTTCAGGTCCTGCACCAGCTTATTGCCGTCGAGCACAGTGCAGTTGAGCACAACCTCTTCCACGTCGGTGTGGAGAACGTAGCCTTCGCCCTGTTTGCGCATGGTTCCGTTCGTTGTGGAAGGCGCCTCGGCGTCTGGTGAACGCACCGGGTCGCGGTCAACCGTGAGCGGAACCTGCTGGGATGGGGGGGCGCTGGGCGCTTGCTGGCAGTGAGCGGGAGAAGCGAAGCCAACAGAGAAAGCCGCAAAAATCAGAGCGAAGAGTGCGTTATTGCAAGGGCGCATAATAGCCGGTGCGAGCATGGACAGTGAGCGGAGGCAATCCCGCGGGGGGATTGACCTTCACCTTCACTTTACGCCACTTGCCGTCGCGGGTCAGGTCCTTGGGCCGGTAGCCGATCATGTATTGGTTGCGAAGCTCGGTGGAAATCTTCTCCGCAATGTCGCCCATCTCCGCAATATCGTCCACCCGGAACAGCCGCCCCCCCGTCTCTTCGCTCAAATCGTTCAGCAGTTGCGGTCCCGTGCGCTCCTCCGGCGTGGCCGCATACGGATCGAAGATGCCGATCGAATAGATCTCGACGTCCGACTCCCGCACCTGCGACCGCACCTCGCCCTCGGTGTACCGCGAGCGGTTGTCGCCCCCGTCGGAGACCACCAGCAGCGCCTTGCGCTCGTGCCGCGCGTCCTTCATCTTGGCCACGCCGTAGTAGATCGCGTCCAGCAGCGCCGTGCGGTGCCCGCTGCGCACCGTGGCCAGCCGCGCCTGGATGTCCTCCACCGAGTTGGTGAANNACTTGCCGTCGCGGGTCAGGTCTCTTGGCCGGTATCCGATGACATATTGATTGCGCAGCTCAGTGGAGATCTTTTCGGCGATGTCGCCCATCTCGGCCAGGTCGTCCACACGGAAGAGCCGGCCGCCCGTCTCCTCGCTGAGTTCGTCGAGCAACTGCGGGCCGGCGCGCTCCTCCGTCGTTGCGGCAGAGAGATCGAATATCCCGATGGAGTACATCTCCGTATCGGATTCGCGAACTTGAGCTCGGACTTCTCCCTCGGTGTACCGAGAGCGGTTGTCGCCGCCATCGCTGACGACCAGGAGGGCTTTGCGCTCGTGGGTTGCGTCCTTCATTTTGGCCAGGCCGAAGTAGATGGCGTCGAGGAGCGCGGTGCGGTGGCCGCTGTGGACGGTGGCCAGCCGGGCCTGAATGTCTTCGACCGAGTTGGTGAAGTCTTCTATGAGCTCAGGCCGGTCGTTGAATCCGATGACGAAGAATTCGTCCTGGGGGTTGGCGGTTTTGATGAACTGAAGGATCGACTCACGGGCCCGGATCAGCTTCGAGGTCATGGATCCGGAGAGGTCGAAGATGATTCCGATGGAGACGGGCGCATCTTCACTGGCAAAGGTGCTGATGGTCTGGCCGGAGTTGTTCTCGAAGACCTGAAAGTCCTGCTCCTCGAGGCCCGTCACCAACCGATTCATGGGGTCGGTGACAGTGACCGGAACGAGCACCATATCCACGTTCATCCTGATCCTGGAACCGGGATGAACCTTCAGCGCGTCAGGACCGGTGGCCGCGGGCGCCTCAGCGCCCTTGGGCTCCGTGGCGTTGGCCGGGGTAGACGAGTTTGGCGGTGGAACGTGGACCTTGTTGAGCTGGTCGTCCTGCGCGTCGGCGTTGATGGAGCCCAAGATCGTGAACAGGCCCGCAAGACTCAATGCCAACCCCAGAGAACCAATTCCCAATGTCAATCTCGACCGGCCGGACCGGTCGGAGCAGAACCTGCGTTGGCGAGGAAGTCTCATCATGGAGGAAGTCCCTGATTAGAACGCGAGTGTAGCATGCAAGCCGCGGTGCATGGGACGGCAAAGGTGTTTGGCCGACCACCCTCGCGACAAAAACAAAGACGTCGCGAGGGTGGGGCACCCGGCGGAGCATGTGTGACGGCAGGCATTGGGCTGGGTAACCTCTTGGCCTGCTATGGCAAAGCGCCGCTGCTGCTGCGATACAATCGAGCCTGGAAGCGCGTCCATCCCGTGGTTTTTTGCACCGGGCAATCCGTGCGCCGATCTTCCCTGAATTGCGGAGCAAATCCCGACTTATGGCTCGTATTTATCCCTTCCGTGCATGGCGTTATAACCAGTCAGCGGTTCATCTTGACGATGTTGTCACACAACCGTATGACAAAATCTCTCCGGCCATGCAACAGGCCTACTACCAGCGCAGCCCTTACAACCTGGTGCGCATCATTCTCGGGCTACCTGAATTGTTCGACGCGGAGAGGGGTGAAAGTGTCTACACGCGCGCCGCAAGAGATTTGAATGCGTGGCGCGAGGAGGGCATTTTGATCCAGGAGAAGGACCCCTGCATCTTCGCCTACTCGCAGCGATTCAAGGTGCCGGGTACCGAGACGGTGAAGGAGCGGCGCGGGTTTATCGCGCTGGGCAAGCTCCACGACTACTCCGAGCAGGTGGTATTCCGGCATGAGCAGACGCTCAGCAAGCCGAAGGGTGACCGGCTTAACCTGCTGAAGGCCACGCATGCGCACTTTGGGCAGATCTTTATGCTCTACTCTGACCCGGCCCGCAGCGTGGAAAAGATACTGTACGACGACAACGGCACGGCCGATGCGGAAGTTACCGACGAGTATGGCGTGCTGCATCGCGTTTGGCGGGTTGCCGACCCGGCGGTCATCAATCTGCTGACCACGGCAATGGCGGACAAGAAACTGATCATTGCCGATGGCCATCATCGCTACGAGACCGCACTGAACTATTCAAAAGAGCACGAAGCCAAGGGCGCAGCCAAGGCCGAGCACAGCACGTCGGATTTGCCGCAGCCCGCTTACCCGGAAGCAGCGGTGATGATGACGTTTGTGAACATGGACTCCGACGGGCTGGTGATTCTGCCGACGCATCGCGTGGTGCATAGCCTGGAGGGTTTTGAAGCGGCGGGTTTCCGCGCGAAGGCGGAAGAGTTCTTTACGGTTGATAAGCTCGCGGAGAGCGATGCGACGAGTTACATGGCTACGCTCGGAGCGGAGCAAAGTCCCGCGTTTGTTGCCGTCCTCAGCGACGGGGCTTACCTGCTTCGCGCCAAGCCAGAGACATGTTTGCCTGCCCTTGGATTTCTGCCGGAGCGCCAGCGGCAGCTCGATTTGAGCTTTCTGCACACGATTGTGCTGGACCGCCTGCTCGGGCTGGATGCCGAAAAGGTCCGCGAGCAGACCAACATCCGCTATCTGCGCGACGCGGGGGAAGCGGTGGAGCTGGTGCGGCGAGGCGAGGCCAACGTTACGTTCCTGACCAACCCGGTGAGCATGGAGCAGTTGCGCGAAGTTGCTTTTGCCGGCGACGTGATGCCGCAAAAGTCAACTGACTTCTTCCCCAAGCTGATGAGCGGGCTGACGATTTATTCGCTGGACTAATCATTCGGTCGATGAGGTAGTAGTTTTGCTCGATCGGCTCGCAATCCGGTCTTTCTGCAACCAGGTGGTCTCAGGCGCGGTCGCCGCTGCTTTCATTGTGGCAGCGGCCGGTCTTAAACCTGGCTGCCTGATCGCCCAGGAAACGGCTCCGGCCCAGCAGCCAATTCCGGCGCCGCCGGCTGCACCGCGACCTGCAACGCTGCCGGCAGCGCCGCGCTTTGTAGTGGTGCTGGACGCGGCGCATGGCGGCGATGATGGCGGCGGCAAATTCGGTTCCCTGCTTGAAAAAGACTTGACCCTTGCGCTCAGCGTGCGGTTGCGGTCGCTGCTGGCTGCGCGCGGAATTGCCGTGGTGACAACACGCGAATCCGATGCCAGCGTTGTGCCCGAGCGGCGCGCCGAGATTGCCAACCACGCCGCGGCGCGGGCATGTTTGTCGATCCACGCCACGCAAACCGGGTCGGGCGTGCACATGTTTGTATCGTCGCTTCCTCCACAGGACCCTGCCCGGATCGCCGCATGGAAGACAGCGCAGTCGGCATGGGTAACGCGCAGTCTGGCGCTGGAAGGAGTGCTCAACTCAGCGCTGTTGCAGGCGGGGATGAACGTGACCCTTGGCCGCACCGCTCTATCATCGCTCGACAGCATGGTCTGCCCGGCAGTTGCATTCGAGTTCGCACCAGCAGGCGGTCAAAAGGGCGAGAAGCCTGCAACATCGCTGGACGATCCGGCGTACCAGGCACAGTTGGCTGAGGCTTTGGCCGCGGGGCTGCTGGCCTGGCAGGCGGAGGCGCGCCAGCCATGAGCCCAGCCATGAGTATTGTCCGCCGGATTCAGACCTGGCTCTTCATTCTGCTGCTGGTTGCATCGGCGGCCATGGGGGTAGTGCTGTGGCAGCTTCGAGAGCGCGCACATCAGCGCCTGCTGGCTGGGCAGGACTCGGCACCGACGCAGGCGCCGGTAGTCTCGCCCGAGGAACGCGCGACATTGATGGTGGCCAACGATGCCGACAGCTCGATGCAGCCGCGAGAGCTGACGCTGCCGCTGCCGCAGGACGATGGGTCGCGGGCGCGCGTGATTCTGGGAAAACTGCTGGACCTGTATGCGCTTCCCGACGCCACGCACCCGGTGCCGGGCGGCGCGGCTTCCATTGGGCAAGTCTTTCTGCTTCCGGCTGAGAATTTGAATGGGTCGCCTGCTGCTTCGGCTCCGGCGCGGAATGCGGGACCAGCGGAAGCCTCTATTGCTGCGGCGCGAGGTGTATCTGTGGCCAACTCCGGCGCGGGCCAGAAGAACACAGCGGCGGCAGCGCAGGATGGAGGGCCGGAACTGGCCGTGGTCAACCTGAGCTCTGCGTTTGTGGCCTCTCATCCATCGGGAATTGAGGCCGAAACGCTGACGGTGCTTTCGATCTGCGCTACACTTCACGCCAACCTGCCGAGGGTGACGCAGGTTCGTTTTCTGGTAGATGGGCAGGCGCGTGACACTCTGGCTGGGCATGCGGATTTGACGCGGACCTATCTGGCATCCGACGCCATGCCCACTGAAGGAACAAATCCATAGACGACCACTTTATTGCCAGCCATTTCCGCAGTATGATTGAAACTGTCATGCCACAGTCGGTATACATCACGTCCCCTATTGAGCCTTTTGAATCAAGCATCAAGCATCTGCGGATCCCCAAGATTCGACAGAAGGCACTCCTTGCTCTGCTGGACCGGGCATGGGCTCGTTATTCGATTCTGGACGCCCGCTCAGTCAATCGCACTTCGGCGGAGTTCGCGAGCACGGGAGCGCGCGCACACCATGAAGCGACTGAGGCGATCAAAGAAGAAGGGCGCGAACTGGAGCTGACGCGCCGGGCAGAGACTGGAAAGCAGCGTAAGAGTGCCTCCGCAGCCTAACCCGAATGCCGTCTTCCTGAATATTCCATACGACCAAGATTTTCAGAGTCTGTATATTGCCTACATCGTAGGACTCTATCAACTTGGTTTGACTCCTTTTCTCACGTCGGGGATTCCGGGCGGAGAGCGCCGCCTCGACCGAATCCTGGCGCTCATCCAGAGTTGCCGCTACTCAATCCACGACCTCTCGCGGGTAGAACTGAGCGCCACCCCGCCCGCGACCCCACGGTTCAACATGCCGCTTGAATTAGGACTTACGATCACCTGGGCCAAAATGCATCCGAAGCGCCATACCTGGTTTCTGTGGGAATCCATCCATAGGCGCATCCAAAAGTCGATGAGCGATCTGGACGGCACCGATGCACACATTCATTCGGGCACTGTTGTGGGTGTACTCAGTGAACTCCGCAATGCATTCGTTCGCGATGGCGCACCTTCCGTGCAAGCAATGATGGTCGCCTACAGCGCGGTGGAGAGTAGTATCCACGAAATTCTGGAAGGCGCAGGTACCAGAAACCTCTATGCGGCGGCGACATTCCGGGAGTTGTGCCTCTTGGCTCGGGGCGCGGCGCGCCTCACCCAGGAAGGCATCAAGGACGGGCTTGCTACATGACCCCGACGATTGGCGTATTCGATTCCGGCTTTGGCGGTCTGACGGTGCTGCGGGCTCTGATGCAGCGCCTGCCGGGGGTGCAGTTTGCCTTCATCGGCGACACTGCACGCCTGCCGTATGGCTCCAAATCCCGCCGCACCATCGCCCGCTACGCCGCCCAGAGCGCCCGCTTCCTGGTTGAAGAGCAGAGCGCCGACTTTCTTGTCATCGCATGCAACACCGCCAGCGCGCTGGCTCTCGACGCAATTCAGGAGGCAGTTCCGCAACCAGTGCTAGGCGTGATCGAGCCTGGAGCTCAAGCGGCGCGTGCAGCCAGCAGAACGGGCGACGTGCTGGTAATTGCCACCGACGCCACCGTCCACAGCCATGCATACGCCGCCGCCTGCAAGGCCCAGGGCTTGCGAGCACTCGAAAAGGCCTGCCCGCTGCTGGTGCCGCTGGTGGAAGAAGGCTGGACGGATCATCCGGTTACCGCCGAGGTGATTCGGATCTATCTCGACGAACTGAATGTCGAGGCTGCGCGACAGGGCATGCGGCCAGACACNNGCAGCTCGCCCAACAACTTGGATCCCACACCTACATGAGCAGAGTTGAAGGTCCCGTGGCTTGGAGTCGGCTTGCAAAGCCGACGGGGGACCATTCAGCCGACCCAATCGTCCGCTGTTTCGCGACCGATTCTGTGGAAAAATTCGAGCGGCTCGGCTCCCGCTTCCTCGGCCGCCCTGTCGGCGCGGTGGAGCTTGTGGACCTGGGTGGCTGATACAGCCTTTCCTACTGATATTCTGTTATTTGGACTGGTCCCGCACCCAGAGCAGTTTCAGGGTGGTTTGCTCATTTTTAAGAGTTTTCAGGGTCGCTGCTCCCTGTTGGTCGCATCGACTTGGCTCTTGTGGCTTCGAAGTATAGCAACCCTGGAACCGCTGCTCGCGCATGGGCCACGGAGGAAGAAAAGGAAGCATGATCAATCTGGCAGGGAAAACGGCCGTGGTCTTCGGGCTGGCCAACAAGCGATCCATCGCCTGGGGCGTTGCCCAGAAACTTCACGAGGCCGGAGCAACCCTGGCCATCTGTTACCAGAACGAGCGGATGAAGGCCGAAGCGCAGGATTTGATCAACGAGCTGACCGGCGCAAGCGGCTTTCAGTGCGACGTCTCCGTTGACGCGGAGATCGACAGCCTGTTCGTCGCTCTCAAGGAGAAGTACGGCAAGCTGGACATCCTGGTCCATGCCGTGGCGTTTGCACCGGCATCAGAACTGCGCGGCGAGTTCATCAACACCACCCGCGAGGGATTCAAAACCGCCATGGACGTGAGCGTCTACTCGCTTGTGGCCGTTAGCCGCGGCGCTGTCCCTTTGATGACCGACGGCGGAAGCATCATGACCATGAGCTACTACGCCGCGGAAAAAGTCGTTCCCAACTACAACGTGATGGCGGTTGCCAAGGCCGGCCTGGAGTGCACGGTGCGCTACCTGGCATGGAACCTCGGCTCGAAAAACATTCGCGTAAACGCCATCTCCGCGGGGCCGATCAAGACGCTGGCCGCCCGCGGTGTGGGCGATCTTACTGAGATGATGCGCATGCACGCCGACCGCGCCCCGCTCCACCGCAACGTCGATCAGCTCGAAGTGGGCGGAACCGCTGCCTACCTCGCCAGCGACCTGTCGTCAGCCGTCACCGGCGAAGTGATTTACGTAGATTGCGGCTACAACGTGATGGGCTTCTAGCGTCCCGAGTCTGAAGTTCCCTTAATAATTGCACTGTCATCCTGAGCGAAGTTTGTTGCGCTTTTTGCAACAAACGCAGTCGAAGGATCTGCGGTTGCTTGTTTCTGTTCTTCGATGAACTTTAGACTCGCCACACTACAACGTTTTCGATTCAGGTGCATACAGAAACCAAGGAGCAAAGTGGCATTTCCCTCAAGAAAATGCCACCTGCGAGGGTCTCGAAATGTCGATATATGGATCGAAAACGCTCTAGCGGCCTATCTACAATCTGTCGGAAGGCTCAGGAGCGATATCCCTCACCTTAGCCAGAACGCCATGAAGCTTGTCCAGTGATCCGCGCGCAGCCCGGGCCTGCAACTTCGCCCAGTCGCTGGCTCGTTCGTTGACGATCGCGGCCACAAGGCGGTCCACGGAGACTTGATCCGCCTCGGCGAGCTCAACAGCTCGCTGGTATACGTCATCCGGAAGTTGAATGCTCCTCATGGTCGCTCCTCCGTCAACCAGTCCCATGGCGCGCAGGTGTCGGCTGCGCCACCGCAGGGGTTTACTTGTGGTAGTTCGGGTAGGCCGGGCGCTCGACCGGCTTCACCGGATGTTTGGCGAGTTCTTCCAATGCGAGCGCGACGGCCTTCTCGAGCTGCGGATCGTGCCCCTCGGCAACAGCCTTCGGATCCTGCTCAACTGGATAGTCCGGTTCCACGCCGTGATTCTCCACGTCCCAGTCGCCTTTCGGTGAGAAGAATCCGAAGCTGGGCGAGGTNNAGGTTCGCGTGCTTGAAGAGCCAGGGAAGCGCGTCGCCGCCGGAGCCGGAGAATTCGTTGGCAAGCATCACCTTGGGCCCGTAGATGCCGGCGTTCGGCGTGTGGTTGATGGGGCCGTAGCGCGGCGACCAGTACGACTCGATGTGGCGGCTCATGACTTCGATGAAGTAGTCGGCAACCTGGCCGCCTGCATTGAATCGCTCGTCGATGATCGCGCCCTGCTTGTNNACATACGCGAGCTTTCCGCCGGAGAGCTGATCGACCTTGCGCTGGTTGCCCTCGATCCAGTCGATGTTGCGAAGCTGTGCCTCGCTGGCCACCGGCGTGACGTTGATGTCGCGGGGATTTTTTCCGTCTGCAGAGGCGATGCGCAGGCTGATAAGGCGGCCGGCAGTACCGTCGAGAGGCTCCTGCAGGTCTTCAGCCGTGGTCACATCCTGGCCGTTGATCGCGAGGATGCAATCGCCGACTGAGACGTTTAATCCGGGCTGAGCGAGAGGCGCCTTGATGCGCGGATTGAACGAGCCTCCGTTGTAAATCTTGGAGAAGCAGTAGCGATTGTCGTTGATGGCGTAGTCGGCTCCCAGCAGGCCTCCGGCCACATGCTGCGCCTCAGGAATCGCGCCGCCGTTGCCGCGCAGATGGCCCACAGAGAACGCCGTAAGCATCTCCTGGAAGATGTAGTTGAGATCGGCGCGCGAGGCGATCGAAGCAACATACGGCTCGAGCCGCTTTTCGTCGGCAACGGTGTCAGTGCCGTGGAAGTGGGGGTCGTAGAAGTAGGCTCTCTCGATGCGCCACACTTCGTGGTACATCTGGCTCCACTCCGCTGGAGGATCGACGCGAAGCTTTACGTCAACGAATGAGAGCTGCCCTTCGCCCGGCTTGAAGGGCGTGGTCGCGGGCACGATATACCACGATGGAGGTCCGCCGCCGCCCGGCATATCGCTATCGGGCTTGCGATTACTGATGGCGAGCAGCATCTTCTTGCCGTCGGCGGTTAGTTCGAAGCCATCCACATGGTCGGCCAGCTTCTCTGACTTGCGATCCTCGAGGGTCCAGCGCGTGAGCGTGGCGCCGGCCTCGGCAAAGCGGCCCGACTGCGGCTGGTCGAGCAGATAAAGGCTGCCCTTGGGCCCGGTGGCCAGGGCCAGGTAGACAGAGGCCGGAAACGGCATGGCAACGATGCGCGACTGGATCCCGTCAAGATCGATCTTCACCGGTTTGGGCGGAACAGCGGGCTTGGCCTTGCTGTCGCCCTCCTTGGCAGAGTCTTTCGCAGTGTCCTTTCCAGAGTCCTTGCCGCTATCCTTTGCCGTGTCCTTCGGAGTGTCCTTGGCCTTCTCGTCTCCTTCGGGATTGTCGCCGTCTTTGCCTTCCGCCTTGGCGTCGCCGCCGGCCTTTTCGTCTTCAAGCTCTGGAGCAAGCGGAGACGCTGTGCCCGCCGCGAGCGCCACGGCATAGACATTTGAGGTCACCTGGTAGAGGTCGCTGGTCATATCGAGGCCGAACTGTGTCGCGCCGGAGTTTGTGCTGGCGATGAAGTAGAGATACTTGCCCTCACGATCGAAGGCTGGGTTCGAGGAGTTGACCAGCGGATCGGTGATCGGTGTCGCCTTGCCGTTCTCGATCGAGTAGAGGAAAAGTGTCTGGAGCATGTTGGCGCCAATGCGCGGATAGGCAAGCCACCTGGAGTCAGCCGACCAGGAAACATCGCCTGCTCCGCCGCTGTAACCGTAGTTGCCGGCCGCGTCAGGCTCAACCAGGGTGGTGAGCTTGCCGGTGGTTGTGTCGAGCATGTAAAGCCGCTGGCGATTGTCTCGGAACACGATGCGCTTTGAATCCGGCGACCACACCGGATCGAAGTAGTACGCAGCATCAGGGGCAAGTGGAAACTTCTTTACGGCTGGAGCGCCGGCCACGGCCGTGCCTGTCTGCGGAGCCACATGCAGGGCATAGAGACCTGACTCATCAGAGAAGTACGCGATGGATTGCCCATCGGGCGACCATGCGGGCGAGCGCTCCATCACACCGGGAGTGCTGGTGATGTCGCGCGTAGGCCCGTGCTTGGCAGCCACGGTAAAGATGTCGCCGTGGGCCTCAATGGCCGCGCGCAGGCCAGTGGAAGAGACAGACGCGCTCTCAATCTCGCCGCCGACACTCTGGAAGTGGGGGCGCACCTCGGGCAGATCGGCATCGATTTCGATCGGCACCTGGTGGCTCTTGCCGGTCGCAGTGTCGAAGAGATAGATCTCGCCCAACTGGTCGTAGACGAGCGTGCTGCCGTTTGCCGAGAGGGTGCGAATGTCTGGGCCGGTGTTATGAAGCGCCTCGGTGACAGCCTTGGTTGCGGGATCGTAACGGAAGATGCCGATGCGGCCGTTGCGACCGGAGAGGAAGTAGACCTTGCCTTCGACATAGACGGGACTGAAATCTGCCGCCTGCTCGTGGGGAACCTGGACGGAGTCGAGCCCGGGCAGTGTGGTGATCCAAACTGTTCCCGCAAGGCCGCCATGGTAGTTGCCCCAGGCGACAAAGCTCCGGAACTCGAACCCACCAAAAGCCGGTGAAAGCGGGTTGTAGACGATCGCCTTGCCATCGGGCGCGTATTGCCCCTGGTAAGCCATGGGCAATGGCAACACCTCGGCGACGCCGCCTTGCGCAGGAATTGAGTAGATCTGGGTGTAACGGCTGAACGACAGGCGCGACGAGCGGAAGAGGATGCGCTTGCCATCCGGACTCCACCCCACCGCAACATCGGGCGCGGGATGATAGGTGACGCGGAACGGCACGCCTCCGACGGCGGGAATGGTGAAGACGTCGGTGTTGCCGTCGTATTCGCCCGTGAAAGCGATAGTGCTTCCGTCGGGCGAAAACACGGGGGCCGTCTCAACCCCAACTCCGGTGGTCAGCCGGGTCGCGCGTCCACCATCGCGGGCCACGCTCCACAGGTCCCCGGCGTAGCCGAAGACGATCATGTCATTGCTCAGCGCAGGACGCTGAAAGATATGCGGTTTTTCGGCGGCTGCGAAAGCTTGCGGAGCCGATGCGGAAAGAACTGCCAGTAGAAATACAAAAAAAGAACGCCTTGCGGCATTTGCGATCGCGCGCATTGTTGCCTCCACAAATTGGATCCGGAATTTTCCGCACTCCAAGGAGTTTGGCCGAAGGCAACCACGGCCCTCAGGAATCGATCGAACCCGGCTTCCCTGGACACAAGACCTAGTCCTTAAGCGTGACCGTGATCTTTCGTGCATCGCCGCCCGCGGATGTGATTGCAATCTCCCCAGTCGATCTCTTTCGGATGGTCTTGAACTTTTCTCCCCACTCCACCAGCACCAGTGCATCGGGGGTTAACAGGTCGTCCAGCCCCAGCGACTCCAACTGGCGCTCGCCTTCAAGGCGATATACATCAAGGTGAAACAGCTTCACCTGCTTGCCGTCCAGCGATCCGTCGTACTCGTGAATCAGGGTAAATGTCGGGCTGGTTACCTCGTCGGCTTCCGCGGCGTCGAGCGCCTCGGCAATGCCCTTCACAAGCGTCGTCTTCCCTGTTCCCAGGTCGCCGCGCAATATTAGAAGTTGCGGCGGCTTCAGCAGCCGGGCGAGCTTGCGGCCCACTTCGATGGTGTCGGCTCCACTGTGCGTGGTGAACTCGTGAATCCGGCCTGCGGCGGTGGGTGCGGCGTTGGTCATTCATCTCCCCCAGGGGATGCAGCACCGGGCCAGGAAATCGCCGGAAGCCCCTGCAACCAAACATACCCGTTCCGGCCCGAAAAGCAAAAGCGAAAAGCCCGGGAAAAATGTTGAAGACTGTCCGTAGCCAATAAGGTGTGCTCATCGCCCTCATTCACGGTGAGGTCGGCGGCCAATCCGTGCAGGCATACGGCGGCCTCCACGGCCAGCGCAGGCTGAGCCGGATGCTGCGCAAGGAGCCCGGCTACAACGCCCGTAAGCATGTCTCCGCTGCCTCCCTTGGCCATGGCGGGGTTGCCGGAGGTATTCACGGCCACGCGGCCGTCGGGGTGGGCAATGAGCGTTCGCGCACCCTTGAGTACCAAAGTCATGCCAAGTCGCTGGGCAAATTCGCGGGCCACCTCAAGCCGCCTGGCCTGGACGTCGGCAATGGTCAGGCCGGTAAGGCGCGCCATCTCACCCGGATGCGGCGTCAAGACGACAGTGCGGCCCTCCCGGGCGCTCTCTCCCAGTTCGCTCAGCAATCCGCGATGGGAAGCTAGCAAATTCAGCGCGTCGGCATCGATCACAACCGGGACGTGCGTTCCTGAGAGCAAGCGGTGAATTACCATAAGTGTCTCTTCGCTCTGGCCGAGCCCGGGGCCGAGGGCAAGTACCGTCTTGCCGGCAATCAGCCGTGCCAGAACTTCCGGGGTGAGAGTGCTGCTCTGCATCAGGCCGTCCGCTCCAGTTTCGAGCGGCCAAGTCATTAACTCCGGCGCGAATCCGGCCACAACGGCGACTCCTGGAGCTGGAACCGCTGCTGTCACCAGTCCCGCTCCGGCACGCAGAGCGGCGAGCGAGGTCATGGCTGGGGCCCCCCACTTGCCTGTGGAACCGCCCACCACCAGAACATTGCCGAACATGCCTTTGTTGGAGGCAACAGGGCGCGGCGCTTGGACCGCCGCAAGCGAAGATCCGGCCCAGGAGAGTGCCAGCGCCGACACGATCGCCGCCTCAGGCGAGCCTATCGATGCGACGATCACCGGCTGATCCCACCGGCGGGTGAGTTGTGCAAAAAGATGGGCTGGCTTGGGTGCTGTGAACGTGACGACCGCATCGGAGGGAAAGACAGGGTTGGAAGGTTCCGACGAAGTCGAGTCTGCGGCCCAGCCGGAGGGCAGATCGATGGCCAATATGTGCGTTGCGGGCATGCTGCCAGATTTGTCGCACCATATTTTCACCCATGCGAGCGCAGCGAGAGGAAGCCCGCGTAGTGGGGGCTCGAATCCGGTCCCCACCACAGCGTCGATCACGAGATCGGGACTGCGAGAGGCAAACACTTTCTCCAAGTCATATTCCGTCTCTACCGCGTGAACCACGCATTGGCCGGTTTTCGTCATTTCGCGCCAGGCCTTGGCCGCATCACCCTTGAGTCCAACGGGATTTCCCAGAAGGACAACAGTGACAGCGAGGCCCGCTTCGGCCAGCAGCCGCGCGGCCATCATGCCGTCGCCACCGTTGTTGCCTCGTCCACAGAGCACCACGATTCGTCGTGCTTCAGGAAACTGTCCCTGCGCAACTTGGACGACTGCTCGCGCCGCATTCCGCATTAGCTCGAGCGACGGCACACCGTAGACCTCGCTGGTGGCGTGGTCGCAGGCCTGCATCTCGGCGGCGGAAAGAGTCTTCATGATTCCAATCGTAGCCCCGCAGGCCTCTCTGCCGCTGAGAACCGGACGACGGACGTGTGCATGCGACGCATTCGACATTGGCGCGGAAGGGCGCGATCGAGAGCCCTAAAAGCCCTTCAGGATCTCGATTTTACTTTCGCTCTTGTGACCCGCCACGAGTTGGAGGATCTTGGCGACCGTGCCGGTGCGGAGCGGCTTATGTGCTGGAATTGAGATGCGCTGATGCTGCGGCGATTCGGTTTCGAGGATGATTTGGCTGCCAGTCTGGTGAATCCGCTTGTAATCCCAGTTCTTCACAAGATGGTCTGCAAGTTCGACGCCGTTGAGGTTCCTCGGCAGCTTCATGCGACCGCCATTACCTCGTCGCGAACCAGGTGCAACCGGATGGAAGACGGCGGAGCCGAGTCGAAGTAGAAGGCCTCTACGGCGTCGCGAGCATTGACGCGCAACTCGTCCCAGGAGTCGCCCTGGGTAACAATGTTCTCTCCGATGGCCTCGGCAACGAATCCGCCGTCGGCCTCCTGCTCAACCTGGAAGACAATCTCGCTCATAGCGCCCCCTCCCCAGCATAGCAGGGAGTCAAATCATTAACACAAGCAGTCAAGCGTTCAAGCCTGCGATCAGCGCGGCAGAGAGTGCTTGCATCGGAATAATGGTACCGGAAGGACGGTACGGGAAGGACGTCAGAACTCGATTCGCGCCTGAAACGCAATCATGCGCGGAGAACTGTCTCCGCCCAGCCCCACGCCCAGCAACCCCGTCGGAGGTGAAATTGTGCCTTGCAGGGTCCCGAACTTTGCGGGAATCGACTCACCCGGCACGCCAGCGTCGACGCTGCTTGGCAGAGAAAAATTGGGATGGTTGAAGGCATTGAATAACTGCGTATCGAAGCGCAACGTCAGACCCTCTGTAATGGCGAAGCGCCTCGTCAGGTACATGTCCGAGTCGGTGAAGTGCGGCCCGCGAACGGTGTTTCGACCGGCATCGCCAAACTGGCAGTTGGCTGCTGAGTCGCCTCCCGTGCATGCTCCCGTCTCCGGGTCAACGACGGAAACAAACGCATCGGGATTCAGCCATTGCTTGGTTCCCGCGACGGTCACGTCGGGATACGCAGTCTTTCGGTACACATTGACGCCGGGGACCCGCCGCGCAAACTGCGGACCGCTCGCTTGAAACACTCCGTTCCCGTTGGCGGTGTAGGGCTGGCTGAGCACCGTGAACGGCAGACCCGAATGCAGAAACGCGGTCTGAGAAAACGACCAGCCTCCCAGGAGCGAACGCAAAACGACGCTGTGTGAATGGAATGGAATCTGGTAAATACCGAATGCCGATAGATTGTGCCGCACGTCGTAGTCGCAGTCCCCATACTGCCGATGGAGTTCCCCGGGCAGCGGCGAGAGAATGCCTTGCGTCGAAAACGGAAGCAGCCCTCCGTTCGATACCTCGTCCAGGCAATGGCTCAGTGTGTAGTTAGCCCGAACTGTAAGTGTCCCTAACTTCTCTGAAAGGCTCGCCTGAAGGCCGGAGTAGTTACTGCTGGCGCCGGTTTGAAACTCGTTGACGCTGCCAAATCTCTGGTCCGGAGGCTGCCCGAACGCGAAGGGCGCAAAGCATCCCTGGCACACCGTCTGGTAGCCATTCAGCTCAACTTGATAGGGTTCGTGCTGGCCCCGCGTTCCCACATAGTCGACCCGTGCCGACCCGTGCGCGCCTGTCTGTTGCTCGAAACCAAAGTTGAACTGGTAGAAGAGGGGCGTCTTCAGCGTTCCGCTCGGAAACGTGTTCAGGCTTACTGCCAGCGGGCATGTCGGGGCACCCTCGGCAATCCCGTTGCAGGGCGCACCACCCGCGGCAAACACCGATTCGAAGCTTCGCTCAGCATTCGCGGTTGCGTCCACCGCGCTGCCACTCACCCCGGGCGCAATCCCAATGCCGCCGACCTGCCCGCCAATGCCGCCCACAAAGGTCGGCGTGTAGGGCGCATTGGTCGCGGCCAGATCCGCAATCTGCGCCGGAATAATGTCGTTGAACACGCCAAACCCGGCATGAATGACTGTTCCGGCTCTGACCTCATATGCCGCCGCAACGCGCGGCTGCCAAACCAATAGCGGTGTGGAAGGAAACAGGCCGCGAACACTGGTCTGGAGAACCTGGTCGAGCGGCTGACTTATCTGGTGAGATAGTTGAAGAAATGATCCCGCTGGGCGCGCAAACAAATGTTGCTGGTTCACGGGATTGGTATTCCATGTCGCTCGCACGCCGAAGTTGAGCGTCATCCGCGCCATGGGCTTGACCGTATCCATCGCATACAAGTCCAGGTTGCCCGCCGCCACGCGCTCCTTGAGCGCGACTGGAAATGTCTGACTGGCGGTATAAGCGGCGCCGTAAGTAAACTCAGCCAGATCGTTGTAAGTCACCGTCGGCACAGTTCCTTCGCCCAGATCGTAGTCACTTACATCGATACGTCGCGAATTTACTCCGAACTTATAGGTGCTTTTGCCTTTGGTCCAGATCAGATTGTCGTTGATCTGCCATTGCGTCACTTTCCGCCCCTGGGGGTAGGTGTTGTCGTTGCCGCCGATAGGCGTAAATGGAGCGTTGTTGGTGCCGGGTGTAAGCACGATGGGAAATGTCTGGCGGACCCTGGTGAAGTTATTCGGCTCGAAGATACTCGAGTACCAGCTCGCACCGGGATTGAACTGGTTGACAAGGTTCGGATTGAAGATGTGGGTATAGCCGGACACCAACGTGTACTGCGGCTGCGGAGAGTAGGAGTTGAAGACGGCGTTGATCGGATCGGTGTACGCCGCCTGCAGGCCGGTGTCCGATTGAAAGCGGTACCAGGCGCTGTTGTTGCGGTCGATGGTGTGGTCGATCTTCACCACTACCAGGTTCTCAGTATCGTCGTTTGTCATCGATACCTGGCGTTGGTTAGCGCATCCTCCCGCGGGCACTCCGGGCGCATCGAATGGGCAACCAAGAACAGGCGTTGGTGTACCCGAAACATTGCCGTAGAGCGCGAACATCCGCTGATAGAACCCAACCTCCTGCGGCTGCGCGGGCAGCGTAGCCCCGGTGATCCCATCGATTCCCCCAAGCGGAAGTTGTTGCATCACATACTGCTGATATGCGGGCGACGGGAACGTGGCCTGAGTGACCAGGGGCAACGCGATGCGGATGCCTTCATAGTGCGCAAAGAAGAACAGCTTGTCCTGGCGGATGGGCCCACCGATGCTTACGCCAAACTCATTCACGGTGGAACGCGGCTTTCGGGCGATGTTATCCGCGGTGTCATTGGCGTGGAGAAAGTAATCCTCCGCGTTGAGCAGCGATCCATTCCATAACTCGTAAGCATCCCCGTGGAATCGATTGGTACCTGACTTGGTAAAGTAATTCACCTGCGATGCGCCGTANNGGGTCGTTTGAATCGAAGCCGTCGAGGATGAAGCCGTTTGAAGTTGCCGGAAGCCCGTTGAACTCAACATTTCCGTAGCCTCCCGCGGCCTTGGCGTCGTTCGACGACCCGGCCGTATTCATCAGCGCGCCCGGTGCGAATTGTGCGACGTAAGTCAGATCGTGGCCGGGGTTCGGCAAACTTGCAATTGTTTTTGACTCGAGCGTTGTGGTTGTATTCGGATTCTCCAGAGTCAGCAGAGCCTGTTGCGCCTTGACCTCGACGGTTTGCGATGCAGAGGCAACAGTAACTTTGAAGTCCAGTGTCACCGTGCGCCCAACCTCGACGGCGACCGGGCGGGAGTTCTGTTCCGCAAAACCGGGCATGTCCACCGTGACGACATAAGTTCCCGGATTCACCTGTGAAAACATGAACCGCCCGCCAGCATTGGTGTCACCCGTGCGCATTGCATGCGTGTCTACATTGGAAGCAGAGACAGTGGCCCCGACCAATGCAGCCCCTTGCGCATCGGTGACCGCTCCGGAGATTGCGCTCGAGGTGCCACTCTGTGCCCGGGATAGTCCCAGGTTAACCAGAGTTAATATGGCAAAGAGAATGCACTTGTGCCGGACCTTGCCAATTTGAATCATTCTTGACCTCTCTGGGGATGGAGGGGTTAGTTGCCTTTGAACATGAGCACCAGCAGCCACGCGTTGAGGCCGGCGATGAGGGCGGCGACGAACCATGACAGAGCCTGCAGCCAGCGGGCATTCACGAACTCGCCCATCACCTTGCGGCTGCCGGTGAATATCACCAGCGGCACTACGGCGAAGCTGAGCTGCATGGAGAGGATGACCTGGCTGAGGATCAGCAGCTTTTCGGTGCCGCGCTCGCCGGTGAAGGCGACAACGATGATGGTGGGGATGATGGCCAGCGAACGCGTGATCATCCGTCGCAGCCACGGCGCAAGTTTGATGTTTACGAAGCCCTCCATCACCACCTGGCCGGCGAGCGTGCCGGTGATGGAGGAGTTCTGTCCGCTGGCCAGGAGCGCAATGGCAAAAAGCGTGCTGGCTCCGGCAGCACCCACCAGAGGGCTGAGCAGCTTGTAGGCGTCTTCGATGGCGGCAACCTCATAGTGGCCGCTGCGATGGAAGACCGCGGCTGCTACGACGAGGATGGCTGCATTCACAAAGAGGGCGACTGTGAGCGCGAGAGCCGAGTCAATGTTGGCCATCCAGATGGCTTCGCGTTTGCCCTCCGACGTGCGCTTGTATTTGCGGCTTTGGACAATCGACGAATGAAGGTAGAGGTTGTGCGGCATCACCGTTGCGCCCAATATCCCGATGGCGATGTAGAGCATCGCCGAGTTGGTGACGATCTGAGCGGAGGGGAGGAACAGGCTGCCGAACGCTGCCGCGTAATCGGGTCGCGACAGGATGAGCTGAATGCTGAACATGGCAATGATGGTGCCGATCAAGGCAATGACCAGCGCCTCAATCCAGCGGAAGCCCCAGCGCTGCAGCATCAGGATCAACAGGACGTCGAGCCCGGTGATGAGCACGCCGTAGAAGAGCGGAATATGGAAGAGGAGGTTGAGCGCGATGGCGGAGCCGATGACCTCGGCCAGGTCGCAGGCAGCGATGGCGATCTCCGCTCCCAGCCAAAGGAAGAAGCTGACACGCTTGCCATATTTCTCATGACACATCTGGGCCAGGTCGCGCTCGGTGGCCACGCCGAGCTTGAGGCTCAGGCTCTGGAGCAAGACTGCCATCAGGTTCGAAGCCATGATGACGAACAGCAGCGTGTAGCCGAACTGCGAGCCTCCCGCAATGTCGGTAGCCCAGTTTCCGGGGTCCATGTAGCCGACGGAGATAAGGAACCCCGGGCCGAGAAAGCCAAGCAACCGACGCCACGGCACGTGCGAACGCGATATGCCAACGCTCGAGTGGACCTCTGGAAGGGAGGGCTCGGTTGGTAGCGACGGTTCGGGAACAGGGAGCCGTGGAAGCGTTTCAGTGGACATAGGCGAGTAGGGGGAAGGCCGCCGGGCAATCCCCGGCGAGGGCCCTCAACTTGAGTATCCCACAACTAATTAATCATGGTTAATATATTCTCTTATTTTTAATTACTAATTTATGTAAGCCGCAGCCAAACCGCCTCTGCCGCCAGCCGGCCGAGAATTGAACTTCCGCTAAGCATATCAATCGAAACGGTTTGATCGTAATTCTGGCTCGTTACGCGCAGCTTCTGGCCGGGGCCGAGCCCGGCGTCGTGCAGAAATAGGAGCAGCTTTGGGTCGCGCTCCTGGAGGCTGGTGACGACGTAGCTCTTTCCAACTGGCGCCTCTGAGAGCGGAACCTCGCCGTTTTTCTTGCGTTCGCCGGGGTTCCTCGGCAGCACCGCGTTGCCGTGCGGGCAGGCGCCACCCTCGCCGAGTTTCTCGCGGAGTTTGGCTTCGAAGGCGGGAGAGACCGCGTGCTCAAGCCGCTCGGCCTCCTCGTGAATCTCGTACCACTCCATGCCGAAGACTTCGCTGAGCATGCGCTCGATGAGGTGATGACGCAGCGCGGTGCGGTATGCCGTCTCGCGGCCTGTCGCGGTCAGCCGGACGATTCCATCCGCGCCGACCTCGACCAGACCGTCGCGCTTGAGGCGCTTCAGAGCCATGGTCACCGCGGGCGCAGACACCTCAAGCCAGTGCGCCAGCATGGCTGGGATCACCTGGTGGCCTTCGGCTTCGGCTTCGAGAACTGCCTTGAGGTAATTCTCTTTCGATACGTGCAGAGAGTCTTTCATGGGATCGCTTGAACCAGTCTAAACTGAAGACCGATAGTCTCTTTAGATTACGAGTGAACAGGAAATGCGCTCATGGTGAAGTCTCTTCAGGATGTTGGAGGGCGAAATGCTTCGACTGCCTCCATCGTCAAATACCCCATTGTCCTCTTTGGCATTGTCCTGTTGATCACCACAGCGTGCAAGGTTTCATCGATCAACGCACGCGAGTTGTGGCTGGATGAGACTTACTCCGCATTTGTGACAAACCTGTCCTTTGCAAACATGTTTCGTTATGCCGCAGGAGACGTTCATCCTCCACTCTATTACCTTCTGCTCAAGATATGGGTTGGATTTGCCGGCGATGCGCAGGCGCAACTAAGGCTGTTCAGTGTTGTGGTGAATTTCTGCGCTTCCGTGGCGATGTTTATTTTCGCCAAACGGATGCTGGGAGTCCGCCTGGGAGCCTTTACCGCGGCTATCTTTGCTCTATCGCCGACAGTCTTTGTGTACTCCCTCGAAGTGCGGATGTACATGTTGATGACGTTCCTGGTGGTGTGCCTTTTGATGGTGCACTGGCTCGTGGCCATTGAAAGGCGGGAGGATCGCCGGCTTGTCATCGCCTATGGAGTTTTGGCGGCTCTGCTGTTCTACGTCCATTACATCGACGTCTTTATCATCCTGGGCTTTTTTGTTCACTGGCTGATAGCGACCGGATTCAATCGGCGGCGCATGTTAAGGCTCCTTGCCGCCGCGGCCCTGGCGATGGTGCTCATTTCGCCGGGAGTTCCGGAACTGGTTCACCAGTTTGCCGGGAAGAGCCAGCTAACGCGGACATTGACGCTCAGCCGGCACAACCCCGATGCGCTCTCCTACGTAGCCAGCGAGCGGTTCACTGAAAACAGGGATGGAATCAGGGTTCTGCCGAGAAGTCTGGCATCCGTAGCGGGATTCTATCCTGCTGATTCGCGCCTGCTTTCTTTGCTGTGCGCGGCGCCGCTTGTTCTCGCCTTTGCCGGCATTGGCTTTTTTGGAATGGCGAAGAAAGACGAATTCTGCCAATTGCTCTTTGTGCTCACCCTGGCGGTATTGGCGGGAATGCTCGTTCTTCACCTCACCGCTGCGCGCTATATGATCGCCTTGATTCCGCCGCTTGTTTTGGCGATTGGACGCACCCTCCAATACTGGAGTGAGCGGCCACGGTGGCGAGTTCTCGGCGTGGCTGCCGGAGCAATGATTCTTTGCGTCTATGCCGCAGGTTTCTACAGGCAAGCACTCAAGCCGCATGGGCGTCCCTGGCAGAATGTGGTGAGCGCTGTTCAACAAAACTACCGCCCTGGGGACACGGTAGTTTTCGATGCTCTTTACGCGCAGGTGCCGTTTGACTATTTCGCCCACCGCATGAACTTCAATCCGACGGAAAGCGGGTTCCCGATATCGATCTACGATTGGTGGAACAGCCAGGGTTTCAAAGGCTGGGGCAGCCCCGTGATCATGAAGTCCGATCTGGATCAATACGTCTCGAATCTTTCAGCTTCAGGCCCGAAGACAGTGTGGCTGGTATTTTTCGAAGCGCGTACCTATGACAGCCACTATGCGCTTCCGCAAAGGCTGAGCCAGGTGGGACATGCCACTGAAATCCTTCTTCCAGCCGATCAGGACGACGTCTATCCGATCGATGGTCAGCCTATCGGACTGCCTTCGCTGCGCCTGATTCGCATCACGATCAACTAGCAGCGACAATTGCAAGCCGATTCTTCTTCAAGCTCATCTTCCATGGCCTGCGGAATTGACGCCAAAGCGACATCCACCGTCCACGCGATGGGAACGGCTGGTTAGAATCGGATTATGGATTTGAAAGTTCCCCGCTCGAAAATCAGCAAGATTCTGCTCTTCGTGATGAGTGCGAATTTCGCAGGCTTAGCGCCCGTTGCAGTCGCTCAAGCTCCCACGCAGCAGTCTCCTGCTCCCCAGGCGCGGACCGCCGCGCCCACTCCATGGCTGCCGACGATTCACTTCAACGCCGCGCCGAACTGGATCAACGATCCAAACGGGCCGATCTATGTCGATGGTCAGTACCACCTGTTCTTCCAAATGAACCCGTCCGGCGACGAACCGGCGCACATAAGCTGGGGTCATGCCGTCTCTGCCGACCTCACCCACTGGAAGCAAATGCCGGTCGCATTGGCCGAGGAGAACGGGGTGATGATTTTCAGCGGTTCAACGGTGGAGGATCGCGACAACACCAGCGGGCTATGTGCGGAAGGCGCGCAGAAGGCGGTCGGCTGCCTGGTGGCGATTTACACGGGCGCATCCGCCGACCGGCAAACACAAAATATCGCTGCGAGCCGGGACGGCGGCACAACCTGGAAGAAGTTTGCCGGCAATCCGGTGATTGACCCCGGCCTGAAGGACTTTCGCGACCCCAAGGTCTTCTGGCACGCGCCGACCGCGAGTTGGGTGATGGTGGTGGCGCTGCCCACGGATCACAGGGTACGCATCTACCGATCAAGAGATCTGAAAAAATGGGAACAGGCGAGCGAGTTCGGGCCGGCAGGCGCAGTCTCAGGGGTGTGGGAGTGCCCGGACCTGTTTGAGCTTCCGGTGCGCGATGCGAAGGGCAAACGGCTTCAGAAAGCAGACAGAAGCCGCTGGGTGCTGAATGTGAACATCAACCCCGGTGGGCCGGAAGGCGGCTCCGCCGATCAATACTTTGTGGGCAGTTTCGATGGATTCCGCTTCACTGAAGATCATCCCGATTCCGGCCCGCACTGGGCCGATCACGGCAAGGACTTCTACGCTTCCACGTCCTTCTCGAACACGACACCGGACCAGGACCGGCTCTGGATCGCATGGATGAGCAACTGGCAGTATGCTGCCAAGCTGCCATCGTTGCCGGGGCGCGGAGAGATGACGGTGGTGCGCAGTATCTCCCTGCGCCAGGCGCCTGCGTATCCGAAACTCACCTACTCGCAGGAGCCGCTGTCGCTTATCCAGCATCCGGTGCTTCAGGTTCCAGCGCACAAGGCGGACACAGCGTGGTTCGGCAACGCGCCATTCCTGCCCGTGGACGAAGCAAATGCACATCTGACCGCCGCGAAACTCAGCGGCAGTGCTTACCTGCTGCGCCTGACGCTCGAACCGGGCGATGCGGCAGAGTGCGGCATTCGGCTGCGGCGGAGCACGACCGACGCCAACGCCGCGGCGTCGGAAGAAACCGTCGTCGGCATCGACCTGACGTCCGGTACGATTTTTGTCGACCGCTCGCACTCCGGGCAAACCAACTTCGGCCCCGGCTTCACGGGCCGGGTCTCAGTGCCGTTGAGGCACCCGCAGGCCTCGCAGATCCCGTTTGAGATTGTCGTCGATCACAACTCGATTGAAGTATTCGCCGAGGATGGCGAGACTGTCTTCAGCAGCCTCATCTTCCCCGCAGCCGCCAGCCGGGGCCTCGCGTTTTACTCTTCGCCCACACCACCCGGATCAGCGCCGGCACGCATCCGCGATGTGGAGTTCTTCCCGCTCGATTAGCCAGTCGGCAAGAAGCGAGCAAAAGGAAATGCCCCCGACCCTATGCAAGGCCGGGGGCAATTTCTAATCACTAACCACTACTCACTGCTTTTCTCACTTCACCCGCACCTTCGGTTCAACCGAAAGCCCCGGCCTCAGTGCGTGTTGCGGGTCCTCGTCTTTCAGGTCGGTGAAGTCGATGCGCACTGGAACGCGCTGGACCACCTTCACGTAGTTGCCGGTCGCATTCTCCGGCGGGAACAGTGAGAGCACCGAGCCCGTCGCGCCGCCAATCTGCGTGACCTTGCCGTGGTAGGTTTTGCCGGTCGCATCCACCTCGATCTCGACCTCCTGTCCCGCAGCCATGTGCTTCAACTGGGTCTCTTTGAAGTTTGCGGTTACCCACAGATCTTCAAGGGAAACCAGGGTAAGGATGTTCTGCCCGGCAGCAAGATTCTGGTCGATCTCGACACTCTTGCGGGTGATGATGCCGGCTGCCGGAGCAACGATTTTTGTGTAGCTCAGGTTCAGGTTGGCCTGGTCGAGTTGTGCTTGCGCCTGCTCTACCTGGGCCTGCGCCGCCTTGGCTCGCGCAGACTGCACTGCGACCTGCTGGGGGCCGGTCTCAGCCGACTTCTGTTGTGCCTGCGCCTGCTGCTCGCGATCCTGCGCCACCCGCACGCCGTCAGTGGCAGCCCGCTCGCCGGCCTGCGCGTTGGCCAGGGACGCCTTCGCACCATCGCGCGCCGCCACTGCTGCGTCGAACTGCTGCTTGCTGATTACATCCTTCTCCACGAGCGGCTTGTAACGCTCAAGATCTTGTTCGGCCTTGGTAAGGGTGGCCAGCGCTTCGGTCACTTTGGCGTGTGCCGCCTCCAGTTGCTGCTCGGACTGTCCCACGCCGAAGTTCGCCCCGCTGACATCCGCGTCGGCCGAACGAAGTGTGCTTCCCGCGTTGATGCTCGTAATGGGCACATTCACCTTGGCCGCAGCCGCATTTGCTTCCGCGCTTGCCAAAGCAGCCTGGGCATTCTCCACCGCAACCTGAAAATCGCGCGGGTCAAGCTCGGCGATGACGTCGCCCTTGTTTACCACCTGGTTCTCTTCCACATCCACTTTGAGCACATGCCCGTTGACGCGCGAACTCACCTGGATAAGGTGGCCGTTGACCTGCGCATCATCGGTGTCCTCGGTGAAGGTGGAGCGCCACCACAGCCCGACCGCGACAGCGATGAGCACCAGCACCACAACCAGAATCATGCCTCTTCGGCTCTTTTGCGGTGGTGCTTCCGGCTCGGCCGGCTGAGGTGTTTGCGTAGGTGTTTCTGTCGAATCCGCCACTGTTACTTTCCTCCAAGATAATCTTTGTAGCTTTGCCCAGCTCCCAGGGCCCGCGCCAGGCTGAGCTTGGCCACGTTGTGGCGGTAAAGACTCGCCACATACTGTTCGTTTGCCTGGGCAACAGACTGCTCGGCCTGGCTGACGGCCAGGTTGTCGCTGACTCCGTTGGCGTAACGCTCCTGCGCTTCCTTCAATGCTTCGTTGGCCAGGTCCACGCTGGACCGCGCCACTTCAACCTGCTTTTGCGATGAGGCGATGTCGAGCAGCGCGTCGCGCACATCGGCATCCACCTGCGCGTTTTTGTCGCTCAACTCGGCGCGCTGGATGTCGAGCTGGGCTTGCGCCTGTTGTGCCACGCCGCGCAGCGCAAACTCCGCAAACACCGGCACGGTGAGGGTTCCGGTTGCATCCCCGGTGCCGTGGGAGTGGCCCAGGGTTGGCCCGATGTCGCCGTAGTCGCCGTTGAAGGTGACCTTGGGCAGCCGGTCTGCCGTGGCTTGCTTGCGGGTCTCTTCAGCGGCCTTGGTCATCTCGACCATCGCTGCCAGGTCCTTGCGGTTGGCGTGCGCCTGGCTGATGGTAGCGTCCACGTCCAACTGGTCAAATGCGGCGTAGGGCGCTTTGTCGGTCAGGTTGAACTTCTGCGCCAGCGGCAGGCCGATGGTCCGGGCGAGCGCGAGCTTGTCTTTTTCAAGAGAGTTTTTGGCCACGATCAACTGTTGATCGAGCGTCTGTGAGTCCACCCGCGAGCGGAGTTCGTCGAGCAGGGGGGCTGTGCCTGCCTGATGATTGGCGACCGCCTGGTCGAGCGAGATTTTCGCGGTTGCCACTTGCGCCTGAACGCTTTCAACCTGCGTCTCATCGGCAATTACAAGCAAATACGCATTGCCAACTGTGAGCACCACCAGATCGCGGGCGTCGTCGGCCGAGAGCTGGGTGGCGGTGAAGTTGTGGCGGGCGGCAAGGTAGCTGTGCAAGGAGGCCACGTCGATGAGCGACCAGGACAGGGACGCACGGACATCGGTGTAGCCGAAGGGCCCAATCACCGTGGGAAAACCGGGGAAGCGAAGGCCCTGGGCAGGCAAATCCACCTGGGTGACGGTCTCTTTTCCGCTTGCGTCGATCTCGGGCAGCAGACTCTGCAACTGGGTCAAGCGCGCGCCGCGCGCCGAGGCTGTCTCGGCGCCGCTGAGGATTATTCCCAGGTTGTGCTTGAGGCCGCGCTGCATGGCGTCGTCAAGCGACAGGTCGATCACGGTTCCGGTTGCTACTCCGCTGACCACGCTGCCCTGGAAGCTTTGGGCGTTGGGCCCGGTTGACGGCGGCGGTATGAGTCCAAGCGCCTGCTGAGCCACTGCGCCGGGCGCGGCCCAGCAAATGGCAACCGCCATCACCGCCGCCAGGCGCTGAGGCAGGCGCGAAGACGGGCGCGCCGCACGGGTACAGCCAGGCACGAAACTTATTGAGAATTCTGGTGAGATCAAGGTCATTCAACTCACAGGGATACACAGTCGCCTGGAATTTACCCTTGCCAGGCGCTTCTGCTTGAAATTGTTCGCTCTTAATGGATGCGGAAACCAGCCAGAAGGGTTCGTAAATGGATTGTATCGAATCGGCGCGGGAATCCGTGTGACCGAGCCGACCGACCCCTCGGTGTAGCGCCGGTCTCCAGACCGGCTGTCCTGTGGGCCTCCCGGCCCGCAGAGACGTCTCCAGACTCTGGTTTCTGGTCGGTCCAGCGATTGCGGGCTAACGGAACCAATACCTGGCCTCAGGCCTTGGCTGTGGCCTGGATCATCTGTGAGGCCAGCGAGCACAGCCCCTGCCGGAAGAGCTCGCGCACCGCTTCCGGAGTCCAGCCCACAGCCGCAGGCCCGCCATGAGCCGCAAGCAGCCCGGCAGTGTCAGCCGCATTAAACCCAGCCACTGCCCGCAACACAAAGATGGTCCGTATGGAGGTTGGAAGGCTGGAGAGCCAGGTGCGGACTCGTCCGCGGTCTGGGCCAGCCATCATTTGCTCAAGCTCCTGGCGCGAAACGCCTGCCACATTCCCCACCGAGTCCAGGTCGTCGTCCTCAATGCAGGTAGCTACGTGCTCCAGACCTTTGGGGGCTTCAAGGCTCCTGGCATCGCGCCTGGCCAACAACTCCAGCGCCGCCCCGCACAACGCGCGCCGCGAGCTCTTCCGTGCTGCAGTCGCATCGGTGCAAGCAGCCACATCGGCGTTGGCGATGGCAGTCTCAACCAGTTTCACGCTGTCTTCGCCTTCGCCCACCAACATGGAAGCCATGGTGTAGAGGCCGGCGGCGATCATGTCGATCATCGCGTCCATGCCCTCAAAGGCTTTGGCCACGGTCGCATCGTCCTTCTGGTGACCATCAAGCAGGCCCTGCACCCGATCAGTGAACTGCTGGGCGCGCTCGGGAACTGGCTGGGAGGGGATCAGGCTTTCGGGGGTGGGGAAGTTCTGCTGGGGCATGAAAGGCTCCTTATCATAGAAGCAGGCAAATCCGCGACGGGGCAGGCGAAACGGAGACGGGGTCGGTGAAACGGAGACGAGGCGGCCGACTCCGACACGGCGTTCTTCTATCCTCGCCTTACAAGGCCGGTGCGTCAATCCATCTACGGACCCGGCGGCTCGGCGGTTCAACTCGCAGCGTCCCCGGGCGGACCCAGGATTGCCCTACATCCGACGATTTCTTCGCCTGTTCATACATTTTTCGCCATCGATCCTGTATCCATTGCGTGAGAGGCCCGTTCCCCCTGGCCGACAGGTCCGATTCCCCTTAACTCATTTCCCTCGTGCGTCCCAGCAGCGAGACGCGGTAGACTGACAGACTGGATGCGCCGGCGGATTTGAATTGCCGGACGGAAACGAATGCCAAAGACTTCGCCAAAACAGAAACTCTTCAACGGCCGCGACCACTCCTGGATGCAGTTCAACCGGCGTGTGCTCGAAGAGGCCGAAGACGCGACCAACCCGCTGCTGGAGCGGGTGAAGTTTCTGGCCATTACGGCGTCAAATCTGGATGAATACGTTGAGATCCGCCAGGCCGGACTGATGCAACGGATCGAAGACGGCTATGAGGAGCGCGGCTTCGACGGCCTGCGGCCGGACGAGTCCCTTGCCTCACTGACGACAGAGATCCACAGCTTTGTCGCCGCTCAATACCACTGCTGGAACGAGCTTCTGCTCCCCGAGCTGCGCAAAAACGGCATCCGGCTGCTGGAATGGAATGAACTCTCAGAAGACCAGCGAGCATTTGCCCAGAACTACTTCCAGCGGGATGTCGATCCTTTGCTGACGCCGGTGTCGATTGATCCGGCNNTCCGGCCCACAGGTGCTGGGCGTGGTCACAGTCCCGCGCGCCCTGCCTCGATTTGTCCGTCTGCCCTCGGCTGAAGGCAAATTCGATTACCTCTTGCTCCAGGATTTGATCACGCAGAACCTCGGCGGCATGTATCGCGGCTACGCGGTGCTGGCCCACGCAGCCTTCCGCGTGACGCGCAACTCCAACCTCTACTTTGAAGAGGAGGAAGCGCGGTCGCTGCTGGAGACGATTCGCTTTGAGTTGCACAACCGCCGCAAGGGCGACGCCGTGCGGCTGGAGATTGAAGAAGGCGCCGACCCGGAGATCATTGAGCGGCTGCGGGTGAACTTTGAGCTGGACCCCGACCAGGTTTTTCGTGGCGATGGACCGGTGAACCTTTCGCGGCTGTCTTTCCTCTACGGGGACGTTCTGCGGCCCGACCTCAAGTTCGTTCCATTTACCCCCAAACCGCTGCACATCAGCCGCAAGTCCGCCAATATATTCGACGAGTTGCGGCAACGCGACATTCTGCTGCATCATCCTTACGATTCGTACGATCCGGTGGTCGAGTTTATCGAACTGGGCGCCAGTGACCCCGCGGTGCTGAGCATGAAACAAACGCTCTACCGCACCAGCAACGACTCGCCGATGTTCAAGGCGCTTACCGAGGCAGCCGCCACCAAGGAGGCGACGCTGGTGGTGGAGCTGATGGCACGCTTCGATGAGGCGTCGAACATTCGCTGGGCGCGGTCGATGGAAGACGCCGGAGTGCAGGTGTTCCACGGCGTGGTCGGTCTGAAGACGCATTGCAAGCTGGCCATGCTGGTGCGCCGCGACGACGACGGGGTCACCCGCCGTTACTGCCACCTGGGCACCGGCAACTACAACCCCGTGACCGCCCGCTTCTATACCGACCTAAGCCTGCTGACCGCGGACCCGTTGATCACCGAGAAGGTGCACATGGTGTTCAACTACCTGACGGCCCACGCCGAGATCAACGACTATAGCCCTCTGCTGGTTGCGCCGCTGACGATGGCGGAAAGCTTTCTCGGGCTGATTCGCCGCGAGCAGGAACACGCCCAGGCCGGGCGGCCGGCCCACATCGTCGCCAAGATGAACGCGCTGCTGGAGCCGTCGGTGATCGAGTCGCTNNGGCTCCGCAGACTGGATGCCCCGCAACCTCTTCGAACGCTGCGAAGTGGTATTCCCTGTTAAAGATGCCGCGGCACTCGACCGCATTCACACCGAGATTCTGCCCGCTCTCATGGCCGACACCACCAAGGCTCGGCTCCAGCAGGCGGACGGCAGCTACATCCGAGCGAGCAAGTTCCTCAAAGACGCGCCGGCATTCTCATGCCAGGACTTCCTGATCCAGTTAGCCGAGGGCAAAGTCGACATCGATGCGATTCCGCACCCGGCCACCGAGAGCGATGCCAAGCCAGCCGCCGCCAAGGGCAAATCCCGGACTGCGGTGAAGAAAGCGCACGCAGCCGACTAGCGGAGGAAGGGACCGCCAGATTAGGCAGGTCGCAATTCCACGATTCTCAGAGCAGGGGAAGCAACAGCCTCAATCTGCGTTGTCTTCATCTATCTTTTGGAAGAGCTCGGACAGCGAAAGGTAGATCGGCGAGCCCGCCACTTCGAACCGCTCCTTCCGCACCCAGCTTCCGTCGCTCAAGTCCCAACCGGAGCGCGTCTGGGGGTCAACAACCCACAGGTTTGCCACGCCGAACTCGCGGAAGTTGTTCAACCTCGCCTCGATGCGGGAACGGCGGTCTTCCGGCGACAGGACCTCGATGGCGATCAATTGAGGCCTGGCAAAGACCTGCTCGATGGGCGCTTCGCGAGAAAAGACGCACACATCCGGAATGCGCACCTTGGTGGAAGCGACCCTGGTTCTCTGTTCCTGGATCGCGCGAATTCTCCACTCTCGGCCATGCTGATGGAACCAGAACAGAATCGCCATCTGCACCACGTTGTGATCGTACTCGCCCACGTTCCGGTCCTCCAGCACCCCATCGACGTAGTCGACGTCCGGTCGATAGGAAGTGGTCAAATAGGTGTCGATTGAAATCTGCGCTGTCGTTGCCATCTTCCCTCCTGCTTCAGTCGTTTTGGTGCCTTGCCAACATTTTAGTCCCAGTTCAGTTCTTACGCTCCGCCATCCACGAGCCGGGCGTGACTCGCGGGGGATGAAAACCAACTTGTCCTATCAGGGCTGTGTACCTTCGTCACTTCCCTCACATGATGAATTTCTGGCCGGATTGCACATAATTTCACCTTTCATTGCTAATGTTGGATTGCGTTCGGAGATTTCGGAAGCAGCCCTCCCCTGCAGATCGACCGCAGAAAACCCTTCCGGATCTCCGAACGCAGGCAATTGTGGTGACTCCGAAGTTCAT
>PMXB01000370.1 GCA_003165935.1 Acidobacteriaceae bacterium
TTCAGTCCCCTTAAATCCAGGAGCCGGCAAAGGTAATTGGAACCCCAACCTCAGCGGTTAATAGAACCGCCGAGTTGTTCAACCGGCCCCATCTTCATCCGCGAACGGCAAAGCGCCGGTCGCCATCGGAGTCGGCATACAAGTACCGGCCCCACTCATTCACCGCAAGTCCCATCGACCGCAGAATGAACCTGCCCGTGTGAACGCTTGCCGGCAACGGCCTGCGCTTGAGCGGCATCCCTGCCTCTTCCGGCGTCCTGTCTGCTTTCCGGTGGTTGTCCTTTCTGCAACACGCCACCAGGTTCTCCCAGGAGTTCTTTCCTCCCTGCGATCTGGGAATCACATGGTCAAGGGTCAAGTCGCCCCCACGAAACTTCTCTCCGCAATACTGGCAGCGGTATCCATCCCGCACCAGGATGTTGCGGCGCGTGGTCACCTGCATCCGCAGGGGAACATGCTTGTACACCACCAACCGAATAACGCTCGGCAGGTAGATACCCGGATAGATCAACTTATTCGTAGCTAACTCCACCACAGCTTTCCCTTTGGTCACAAGCTTCAGCGCTCGCATGGCCGGAATGATGCGGAGGGCCTCATACGATGCATTCAGTTGTAGTACCGGTCTTCGCATCAAACTCATTTCCCTCCTCCTTTCACCCGAGCACCTTCTTATGGAGCCCCATTGACGCCTCGAACGCCAATCTTGTGGTTACGAAACACATGCTCATCCCGTTGAGCTAATAGGGCGTCGCGTCAAGCATTCCTTTCCCTCAAGCATGGAGCGGTGAGCGAGACTCGAACTCGCGTGTGCGGTTTGGAAGACCGCCGTACTTGCCGCTGTACGATCACCGCTTGGCCACCCCAACGATCAACGACCAATCGTCGGTGCCCCGCGAACTTGGCTCTCGGAGGGGGATTCGAACCCAATCCATTCGAGGCTTCAAAGGCCCCTGGCCTGCCATTTAGCCGATCCGAGAAGATACGCAACGCTGGCTCCCAGCGAGGGATTCTAACCCCCATCTGCAGGTTCAGAGCCTGCTGTCCTCACAGTTAGACGATCCGGGAACAACTCACAATGTGTGGCTCCGAGAGTCGGATTCGAACTGACGTCTCGCTTCTTAACAGGAAGCCACTCTACCGCTGAGCTATCTCGGATCAGCGCCATAAAACTAAAAACCCTCTGGCCAATTGGCTCAGAGGGTAAGTGGAATCCAATTACAGAATCCTCCGAGCGATCACATAGGTGCACCCTGCAACGGTTGCGCCGTCGCTGGTGTAAATCCGTGATTGACTCGACTAATCATTGCACTTACAACTTAACTCGGAACGGGACCGTAAGTCAACTGTTCCGTCGCAATTATTTCTATCTTCCATTTTTAGATTTGTGGGTTGTCCACTTCCCAACCCGCTCTCAACATCGCTTGTGCAGGACCTGGAGCACCACGGAGTTTTCTTCGCCCGCGATACTCCATTCCCTGTTCCCAGGCCCTACTCGGCCGCCCGGCCTGGGATCTCATGCTCAACTGAAAGCTGCGACAGCCTAGTTGCCGTGCGGTGCGCGGCGCACCGAAACGATCACTCCATCCTGGTTTGCCAGCACGAAGTTCCCTTCGATCTGACGCCACTCATTTCCCGCTGGCGGCCTGCGAAGATGGTTCTTCTGATAGTCAACCTTGTCGCCCCTGTTCCAGTCGTCCTGCTGGATCTTCGCGCCCGCCTTCCATTCCGAGTGTTGCTTGTAGGTGTGGTTGTCGCGTTGACCCTGGGCCTGATGGTCCTGGGACAAGCCGGGCATGCTGGCCAGGGCCATTGCCAAAATGGGGAGTGCGAATACTGCGCGTATCGTTTTCATCTCTTCTCCTGAAGAACTGGTTGGACAAACGGTGGGATTTCGGGACCAGCAGAAATGCGCAACGCTGCTCCCTGCAACTCGGCATCGTGGCAGGCAGCCCGTGCTTGGGCACATCGGTCGAGCTGCGAGGTCAGAGTGCGGGAAGATGAATATTCAGCCTGTTGCAAATGAAGAGAATCAGGATAGCGCCCAATGTGGAGAAAATTAGGCCGGCTGGATGGTATCGCTCGTTTCTGGGGCGGAAGAGCAGAGAGGTAACGCCGCCGCCAATGAGCGACCCGATAATCCCCAGCACGATTGTCCACATCAGGCTCAGGTGCTCATGCATCACAGATTTCCCGATAAGCCCTGCGAGTAGCCCAATGATCAAATACCAGAGTAGGTGAAACATGCTTTCCTCCATGTCTTGCCTTCTGCCGGAATGTCCATTCCTGGCAGATCAGTCCAAATCCTACCGGCGCTCATGTGGATTGCATGGTCAAAACAATACATCCGATCAACCTGCCATTCGAATCCACGCTCCCTGCGGCGAGGTCATGCGGCACACCCCGTACCCCACGCATTCGCCCGAAACTCGATACCGTGCCCCATCCCTACCCAGTGCCCTAAACTCAATGATGGAATGATTAGCTTCTTCGGAAAGAAAAACCCACAGGATCAGGACCGGACGCCCGAACCGGACGAGCAGCCCAAGGCCAGCTTTTTTGACCGCATGCGCCAGGCCGTATCGCGCACCCGCGAGTCGCTCGGCTCGCGCATCGAAGGCATCGTCGCTCTAACACGAACCGTCGACGAGTCCTCGCTCGAGCAGTTGGAATCTGCGCTGCTCACCTCGGACCTCGGCGTCGCCACCACCACCGCGATCATCGACAGTCTCCGCGACCGCGCCAGGCGCAAAGCCATTGAGGGCGGCGCTGAGCTCCGCGCTCTCCTCAAGGACGAACTCAAGGGCATGCTCGAGCGCCCCATTGCTGACCACCCCGCAGCCGCCAAGCCCGCCGACGGCCCTCTGGTCATCTTCCTGGTTGGCGTCAACGGCACCGGCAAAACTACCTCCGCCGGCAAGCTCGCCGCCTGGTTCCGTGGCCAGGGCCTGTCCGTCCTCCTTTGCGCCGCCGACACCTTCCGCGCCGCCGCCATCGAACAGCTCGAAATCTGGGCCAGCCGCTCAGGCGTTGAGATGGTCAAGACCAGGCAGGGTGGCGATCCGGCAGCAGTCCTCTACGACGCAGCAGCCCGCGCCAAAGCCCACGGCACTGAGGTCCTCCTCGTCGACACCGCCGGCCGCCTCCACACCAA
>PMXB01000292.1:0-11294 GCA_003165935.1 Acidobacteriaceae bacterium
CTCACCCGCGTAAAGCGGAAGAACATCACAATTCCGATGGCCGCAAGAAACAGGACACTGCCCGCATCGGAGATCTGTAACGGAAAAACGCTCATCTGGATTGGTTGGATCAGTACGTCAAGACTCTTCCAGCCAATATAGACCGAGACCAATCCAAGATCGTAAAGCACACCCATTGCAGTTGGCAGAAGGCTGGGTAGAATCAACAACCCAGCCTCGCGATTCCCCTGGCGGTACCAATACGCCAGGAATCCAGGGAGAAGAAACGCCAACGGCGCATTAATCCCTGCCTCGATGAGGTTGTATGCGTCTTGGGAGAAGTAACCTAGCCAAACAGCAGGTACCACCAGAATCGGCATGAGGAGGAGGCATTCGTATACCCGCCAACCCATGCCCACTCGACGCCGTGCAAAACTGTGCGTGAACTCAATCAGAGAGATTGAGACAAAATAGATCAAGGGGTCGGCGACAAGAAAATTCAACGAAAGGGGAAGCACCCCTGCTTGCATCAGATGCCAAAGACCATTGGACACGCCGGACAGGAACAGAAAGATCGCGAGAAACAGATAATCGCGCTGCGTCCGCTGGCTGGCGAATAGTGCCAGCGCGCCCAAAGCCGCAAGCACCAGAAGCAGATTTATGGCGACCGATGGCGCAACCGAGTAGAGCCGCTGGCTTTCAAGCGCCTGTCGTTCATACTCGATTACAGTTGGCCTTCCCATGGTCACGCTGAGAAAGAGGGGAAGGCCATAGGCTTTGTAACTGGGTGTTACATAGGTCCGGAGCGCAATCTCAAAATCACCGTTATCGCTTTCCAGCGCGAATACCCGTTCCACCGGGCGATTCACAGCAAATTCGGACAGTATNNTCTTCGATATCGACGGTCTTCCAGCGGCTGTCGTCGAAGCCTGCGCTTCCCCAGGCCATGTTGTCGCCATCATGCATGGCCCAGCTCTCATTGATCTCCGTCAGCCCCGACCGCCACTCGGTCACTTCGGCGGCCGCGGCCCAGCCCGCCGCGCAGGCGACCGAAAAGAGCAGAAGAATCAGAAGGGGAAGCTTTCGCATTTGGTTGCCGCATCCATGGTAACGGCCCAAGGGATGAGCGTGCGCGGGAATTGCGCGGCGAGCCGGTCAGATCCCGCGCCCCGGTTAAGGGCGACCACCGGATCTGCAGCCATGAGGCCCGTAAGCGCTATCCCGCCAGCCCCTATTCCTTCGAAATACTCTCACCATCGATGGTGAGACATTCTCCAAGCTCGTTGAACGTCTTGGCCCATCGCGACCGATCTTCCGGCCTCAGTGGCGCCAGCCACTCATTCGACGCACGCAGAATCTCGTACCAGATGTTTTGCGCCTGCCACAGGTTCAGGTCAAACGGCAGTTCAGCCAGGTTGCGAGCCAGCGTCAGCGCTCGGTCCAGCTTCTCCAGCGATCCGTGCGATACCTGCAGCTCTACCATGGCAATCTTCATCCTCTGATCGGCCAGGTACGACAATGCCACCGTCTCCAGCGGCACCTTGTCGGCCTTGGCCGCGATCAAAAGCGAACGCACCAGAGCCTGATCCACAGGATCGGTTCCCAGCGCGCGACGCAGGCCCGCATTCAGCGCAAATCCAGCCGCAAGAGCCAGCGCTGGTGGCTTCGGAAGACCTGCCTGCGACAGGTAATGCAGCAGGCTGGCGTGGTCTTCGTAGATGGTGGTCAGTGAGGTCTCTATATCCAAAAGTGTCGAGTTCAGAATCAATTGCACAATCCGTCGCTGCTCATCCCGGAACAGAGAGGTCAGCGAGTAATCGACGCGCCCGTAATAGCGGTCGAGCTGCCGGATAACCTCGGGGAAGTAAGCCTGCTGCACGTGCTCCGCCGCCTTGCGTGCGAACTCCTCAAAGTCAGCAGCTTCCGCATCGGTATACGCTTTCACGGCGGCCGTGATGTTCTGGTCGCCAAAGTGAAGCACTGCAAACGAAAAGGACTGCTGCTCGCCGGTGATGGAACTCGTGATGTGAACCCGTCCCAGCGCCAGCCGTCCCCGGCCCGACGTATGGATCTCATACGAGATGCGCCGAACCTGGTAGCAATAGAGTTCCGTCTCCTCAGAAAACGCGGAGAAGATAGAGCTGATCGCATAGTGTGCCGCCACCTGCTCAAGCCCCAGCTCCATCGTTGCCACACAGGCCTTGTAAATCTGCGCGCCGTCGCCGCGGCTTGGATCATTCGACTTGGCCAGCGCCATCCGCTCCAGGAACCTCGGCTCAAGTCCCGCCGACTGTGACTTGAAAAGCTTCTTTGCCAGTTGCAGAACTCGCCCCGCATACGCAATGATCTGCACTGTCTCGATGCCGCCGATGTCGTCAAAGAACCAGCCGCAGCTTGTGTACATCAGTTGCGTGTGCCGCTGCATCTCCATCAGCTCAATCGCGCGTTCACGCTCCCCAGCGCTCAACACATGGCTCTGATGCTGCGAGAGGAAGCCAGCCTTCGTCTCTTCGCTCCGATCCAGAATCAGCGCAATATATGCGTCCCGCGCAGCCCACACATCCTTGAATAGCTTTCCGCCCTCCTGCTCTGAGAGTGGAACCAGCGCATCGCGCAGCTCATCCAGCGCCTGCCGCAGTGGCGCGCGCCAGAGCTGGTTATAAGGCAAGCCTCCGTTGCATCCACAGTTCGAACGCCAGCGCTCTACCCCATGGATGCAGCTCCACGATGTGTTCTCTTCGATCTCGCACTCATACTCCGCCGGATGCTCCGCAAGAAACATGCCGTAGTTTGCCAGCCGCACTGTCTTGTCGCGCTCCAGCAGCAAAAGAGCATAGGCCAGCGCCATCTCCCCGTGCTTGTGGTGGTGGCCGTAGGACTCTCCATCCGTCGCCACATGCACAAGTTGCGGCTGCGTACCTTCTTTGAAGCTCGACTTCAAGCGAGCACAGAAGTTGTCGCCCGAGTCGAGCAGCCCCTCGAAAGCAATTGCCCTTGAAGCCGGTCCGTTGTAAAAGAACACCGCAATCGAAGCGCCGGACTTGAATCGCACCAGGTATGGGCGCGTCGTGTCGACCGTCGCGCCCGGCGTATCGGTCCACGACGCGCCTTCCTCCAGCGGTCTGATCCCCTTGCATTGATGCGGAGCCAGCACCGTGAACTGGATACCTTGGTCGGCAAGCAGTTCCAGTGTCCTTGTGTCTGCCGCGGTCTCTGCCAGCCACATCCCCTCCGGAGCGATTCCATAGTGGCTCTTATAGTCGGCAATCCCCCAGCGGATCTGCGTGATGCGATCGCGCTCGCTCGCCAGTGGCATGATGATGTGGTTGTAGACCTGCGCCATCGCAGAACTGTGCCCGTCGTAGCTATCCCGGCTGCGACGCTCTCCAAACAGAATATTGCGATAGGTCCGTGGCGCATTCTCTTTCAGCCAGCTCAAAAGCGTCGGCCCAAAGTCGAAGTTGATTCGCGCGTAGTTGTTCAGAATCCGCGTGATCTGCTTCTTGTCGTTCAGAATGCGCGCCGCGCCGTTCGGCGCATAGCACTCCGCGCACACTCGTTCGTTCCAGTCGTGGTAAGGCGCCGCTGAATCCTGCGTCTCCACCGTCTCCAGCCAGGGATTCTCCCGCGGCGGCTGATAAAAATGCCCATGAATGCAGATGAATTTCTTGCTTGACGCCATCAGGTTCCCATCGCGCCCGCATCGAATTGCAACAGTGGGCCTTTTTGCAATTCTAGGGCACAACAATGGCCAGCCCAATACTCCCAAAGTGCACTGGCCGCAATCGGTTCTGCTTCGGGACTAGTCTTCCCTGCTTGAACGCCCCGCAGGCTGCATGCCCTTGGCCAAATCGCACGCCCGCCACAGGTACCAGCTCGCCACGCTGCGAAACGGTGACCACTTCTTCCCGCGCTTCAGCAGCACCTCGGGCTTGGGCAGGTCGGCCGCCTCCAGCGCTCGCGTCTTCGGGATTCGCTGGAAGGTCAGCGCAAACCCCTTGCGAACTCCGTAGTCGGTCACCGGAAACACGTCCGGCCGTCCCATCCTGAAGATGAGCAGCATCTCCACCGTCCACGGCCCGATGCCGCGCACCGCCGCGAGACGCTCCACAATCTCAGCGTCCGACATTTTCTTGATCGCCGCATGGGTCGGAACCGTCCCATCGAGCGTCTTCGCGGCTAGGTCGCGCATGGCCTTGATCTTGTTTCCTGAGACCCCTGCCGCCCGCAGCGGCTCATCCGGCGTCTTCAGCAGCAGCTCCGGCGCTGGATCGCCGCCAAAATACTCCCGCACACGGCGATGAATAGTGGCCGCAGCCTTGCCGTGGAGCTGCTGATAGACGATCGACTCGAGCAGCGACTCAAATGGCGAAGGCGCTGGATCAAGCCGCATCGTAAACGGCCCCGCGCGCTCGATAAGCTTGGCCAGTTTCGCATCCGCGACCTTCAGATGTTCAACTGCCTCGATTGGGTTAAATGGAAGCTTGCGGCTCCTGCCGTCATGAATCATAGGTCGGAGTTTACAGCAGTCGGCGCATCCTGAATTGCACAATGGCCTCATCCGGCTTGGCGTTGCCCATCCGGATGAGGCCTCGTGTTGATGCTCTTCAACAATGGACCGTCGACGCCCCGCTCAGAACGTCCCACCCGAATGCAACGTGACCGTCTGCGCCAGAATAATCGGCGGGCCGATTGCCGGGTCCAGCAAGCCATTCTGCGGGAACAGCCATCCGTTCACCGAAACCGATTCGCCTGTCGCCAGCCCTGAGAAACCCCCTGTGCCGAAGCCTTGGTATGTGGTCTGCGATGTTGTCTCCACAATCGCCTGTGCCTGGAACGTCGGCGATGCTCCCCCAAAGATGCTCGGGGTAACGCCGAGTGTGAAGTTTCCAGCCGTGCCGATGTTCGCAATCACCCCTGTGATCTGGCTCGGCTCCAATTGCAGGTTGCTGGCGGTGAAGGAGAGCTGAGCAGGCGGTCCCCACAATCCGCTCTGAATGCCGGTGCCGGTCACTGCCTGCAGCGTCCCCGGCACGACCGTCGCCTGCACCGTTTCCCCGACACCCAGGTCATTGTTGGAGGCGAAGCTGAGACCCGACGGAATCGTGAACCCGTTCGAGTCAATGGAATACGTAGTCGTGTTCTGTGAGCCCGATCCCGGCGACCAAACCGCAACCCACGCCAGCCCACCAAGCGGCAAGCTCGAGCTGGCAGTGGGGCTCTGGTGCAAGATCATCTCGACGATCGTTTCGCCTGCGGGAGTCGGAAGCGGAGGAATGGCAACGATTGTCCCAACCACCGTCTGCTGGCCCGAGGCCTGCAGGTATGTCACTTGGCCGCCGAGCAGGGTTCCGTCGCTCTGCACGCTGGCCACCTGCACCTGCACGCTCTGGCCAGCGGCCACGCAGCTGATGGTCTCGACCAGACTCGCGCAGGGGAAGCCGGAATACATTGTGCTGCTGTTGGAATCGATTGTGAAGGTCCGTCCGTCGCCCGTCTGCATCGTGAACTGGTTGCTGCTCGGGGTTGCGCTTTCCACCGTGCCCGTGACTAGGCCGAATTGCGGTGGCTGCGAAGCCGAGAACGGAGGCAACTGCGCCAGAGTAATTCCGCTTGTTGCGCTCAGGTTCACCGACATATCGGATTGGATGATGGTGTTCAGGTGGAAGTCGATAAGAAAGCCCAGCGGAGTGTTGGCGGCGACCGTCACCGGCAAAGGCGCGGATGTGATGTTGATCGTTGCAGAGTTATCCAGGGTGGGCGTGAGCTGGCAAACTGTGCCGACAGCGCAGGTGGCCGAGAGAGCCGTGTCAGAGGCGTTGTAGATCACCAACTGCGGATTCGCGAAGGCCAGGCTCAGGCTGTTGTAGGTTCCCGCTGGCACATTGGCCGTGTTCAGGAAGGCCGATAGTGCCTGAAGCTGAGTGACATCGATCGGAATCGGATTGTTGATGAGAGAAACAGCCGAACCCGATGCGGGTTGCAGCGAAGCCGCCGTCAGGTTCACCTGAAAGAAAAGCACCGAGACGCCCTGAGGCGGGTCGTCTGTAATCGTAAGCGAGACAGGAACGTTCCCCTCGGGCGGCGGGTTGAGTTGATTGCTGGTAAGTGTATTCGAGCTGCAGCTCGTTAGCACTGAGAACGCCAACACTGAACTAAACAGGCAGAATAAGGCCTTGCGCATAGTGCTCTCCCTTGCGTGAGCAGCCGGATCGGCGGCGGGCCGCCCGCTGGCGCACTCACTGGCCCTGCGAGCAAGTGTAATTCGAGTTTCTGGGCCAGGCTCGACCGCAGAAAATCCCGCACCTCAATCGCGCTCGAAGGGTGCGGGAACAAAAATGCCGTCGGGGCAGTTCTCTAGAAACCCCTCGCTGACTATTGAGACTGCTTTTCCCCGAGAAGGTTGAGGCTGAAAGAAGAAAAATCTGGGCCAACCCAAGACAACCTGCGACTGCAATAGATCAGATAGGGCAGCGGCTCGCACTGCCCTTCGATCTGTCGGCGAGGCCAAATCTACTTGCTGTTGGGCGTGGTGTGGAGGATCGTGATGTGCGTCTTGCCATCGAACTGGCCGGCCCTCTGGCTGATGGTGATGTTGACGGCCTCCTTGTTCGCCTTGGTCAGCATGAGCAGTGCGCTGTCGCCAGACTCCATGTCCTCTGCGCCGCTTCCGAGCTGGTCCTTGTAGAAGGCGACGACTTTTTCCTTAGGGTCAGATGTCAGGTAGACGCCGGTGACCATCGGGCCGGCGCCGAAGTTAAGCTTGGCGCTGCCGTTCGCCTGTTCCGCGCCAGGGTAGATCGCCGTACCGAGGTCGGCCTCGGTCAACTTTGCATCGCTGATTGCGCTGATGCTGCCGTTGGGAGTGTCAATCGAGACGTTTCCGGTCGTCAGATCCTTATGTACCGCCTTGGAGAACCGGTAAAAGCCATAGCCCGCAACACCGACGACGGCTATGCCAAGGCACACGAAAACCGCCACAATGATGAGGATGATTTTGACGGCGCTCGAGCCCTGCTTGGGCGGCGGGGAATTGGGTTGCTGCGGGAAGCTCTGCATTCCGGGGTCGTTTGTGGGGTCGGTCACGTTCATTTCCTCCTTATAGGGGGTGGTTTTGATGGGCGTTGCCGGGCCGGTTTTTGCGTTGCACCAATATACCGGAGGCGGTGCGATCGGCGACATGAGTTTTCCTGGCTTGAGGCGCGGCCGCCGGATAGCACCGCAAACAGACTCTGCGGGACAAATTCCCGATTGGATTCGAACACAATCGTTTGCCGTGCCAGAAGGCGGCCACTGTCCGCACAGGGCACCCCGCCGCATTACCATCAAGAACGTAGGCTTTCGTTCAGGAGCAACCTTATGAAGATGCGCCCGGGTACGCAGACGGGATTCCTGCTGTGTGGCAAGGAATGGATCGACGGAGAATCGTTTGAAGTGCGCTCGCCATGGGACCATGGCCTGGTTGGCCGCGTTACGGCCGCCACCCGCGCCGACGCCCGGCAGGCCGTGAATCACGCCGTGGCAAGCTTGCGCCGTACGCGCGCGCTGCCCCGCTGGAAACGCCGCGAAATCCTTGAAGATGTCGCCTCGGCTCTCATCGAGCAAAAAGAGCGCTTCGCCAACCTCATCGTCACTGAAGCCGGGAAGCCCCTTCGTCTGGCGCGCGCTGAAGTCGATCGTGCCGTGCTAACCTTCAAGACCGCAGCCGAAGAAGCCGCCCGACTGGGCGGAGAGAGTCTTCCTCTCGACCTCACAGAAGGCAACGAAGGCCGCTGGGGTCTTGTGCAGCGCTTTCCGGTGGGTCCCGTCCTGGCCATCACCCCTTTCAACTTTCCCCTAAACCTGGTGGCGCACAAAGTCGCCCCCGCAATCGCTGCGGGTTGCCCAATCATCCTCAAACCCGCTCCTCAAGCGCCTTTCACCGCGCTGGCCCTCGGCGAGGTCGTGCTCAAAGCCGGCTGGCCCGCCGAAGCACTCGCCGTCCTGCCGCTCTCCAATGCCGATACTGCCTGGCTCGCCGAGAAGGAAGACCGCATCAAGCTCGTCAGCTTCACGGGCTCGGCCAAAGTGGGGTGGGACTTGAAAGCTCACTCCGGCCGCAAGCGCGTGCTGTTGGAGCTAGGGGGCAACGCCGCTCTTATCGTGCACGGCGACTGGCTCGATCTGGACGAAGCAGCACTGCGCACTGCGCACGCGGCCTTTGGATTTGCCGGCCAGTCCTGCATCAGCGTTCAGCGCGTCTTTGTGGAGCGCAGAGTTTTCCAGACCTTCTTATGGAAGCTCGTGGAAATCGCCGCCAGGATGGTCCACGGCGATCCTTCCGACGAGAACACCGAGGTCGGCCCGCTCATCCGCGAAGCCGAGGCCGAGCGCGTCGAAGCCTGGATCAAGGAAGCTATCGATGCCGGCGCCAAGCTCGTTGCTGGCGGCGAGCGCAACGGCTCCGTCATAACTCCCGCAATCCTCACGGCCACCAAACCGGGAATGAAGATTCGCGATGAAGAGGTCTTTGGGCCTGTCGTCCTGGTTGAGCCATACGACGATTTCGAAGATGCCCTTGCCGACGTGAACCACTCGCGCTACGGACTACAGGCAGGTCTGCTCACCCGCGACGCGGGCCGCATCCTTACCGCATATCGCGAGCTCGAGGTTGGCGCCCTCATCGTAGGAGACACGCCTGCCTGGCGTCTTGATCCCATGCCCTACGGCGGCGTCAAAGACAGCGGCATCGGCCGCGAAGGCATTCGCTCCGCCATCGAGGAGATGACTGAACCCAGAATGTTGGTGATGTCCGGCCTGAGCTAAAGTCGACCCACCACGCTTTGCTGAGGGAGTAATTGCTCGTCGGCGATTACTTCGATTTGGCCTTTTGTGCGGCCCAGCGCCGGCGCTGTGCATCGGCAATCCGCTTGCGTGCATCGGCGCTCAGGACGCGGCGCTTTTTCGCCTTGCCTGCCTTGGCAGATACCGAATTTGCCGGCTCTACACTAACTGCGCTTTTGCTTGCAAGCAGGTTACGGACATGGGTAAGATGCGCAATTTCCGCATCGATTTGAACAAGGATTGATTCGATCGACATAAATCAAGCATAACCCACGAACAAAACGTTCGTGCTAATGAGAAAGATATTCTTTCCGACGCCGTCGAAAGTCACTCATTTATTCACTTTCCTTGTCACCCAATCTTGCGCAGTCATCCTCTCTCTGTCTTACCTGCCAGGCAAACTCCGCTCCACTTACTCAGCCTTGCCTACGGTCCGGTCCTTGTAAGCCTTCTGCAGGATAAAGAATGCCTGCTTCTTCACACCCTGGTCTGAGATCAGCCCTTTGCGGTTGAAATAGTCCTGGATACCGGTGAGCGGCCGATTCGGCGAGCGAAAGTCCATCAGGCACCATGGGCTCATGCCCCGCAACTGCGGTATGCGATTCAACATGCCAAGTTGATGGCGATAGATGTTAGCCTGGTACTCCTCCGTCCAGCGGTCGTTCTCGCCGCCGTGCAGCCCGGCCTTTGCCCCCCCCCCAAACTCGCTCATGATAAGCGGCTTCTGGTAAGCAATTCTCCAGTCGGTAACATCGGCAGTTTCAGGATGCTGTTCATACCAGCCAATGTATTCGTTTGTCCCGATCACATCCAAAGCTTCGCCCAGCTTGTCATCCACGATCTTTGTGTGTCCCTGCGCCCTCACCAGTAACGCCGCGGTGATCAACCGGGTCGGATCCAGTGCCCGCGCCCGCGATGCCTCAGTCTCGATGAACGCCGTCCGCGCCGGTGTGTTCGGCGTCTCATTCGCCATCGACCACAGCACGATCGACGCATGGTTGCGATAGGTGTTGATCTCTTCGTCTAACTGCTGCTCTGCCTTGACAAGCACTTTCGGATTGTCGAACTCGAGCGCCCAGTAGACAGGATTCTCTGACCACACCATCAGGCCCATACGGTCCGCCGCGCGCAGCATCGTCTCGTCGTGCGGATAATGAGCAAGCCTTACAAAGTTGCAGCCCAGCTCCTTCGCCCAACCCAGCAGCGTCTCCGCGTCCTTCTCCGTGTTCGCTCTCCCCGTGCGATAGGGCGCTTCGGCGTGGATGGATACCCCGCGCAGGAACACCGGCTTCCCGTTCAACAGAATCTCGGTACCGCGCGTCTCGATCGTCCGGAAGCCGATCAGGTCATCCACCGAATCCTGTCCGGCGCGAACCTCCACCTTGTATAACTTCGGACTCTCGGGCGACCACCGGGACAAACCGCTGACCTGTACGCTGAAGGCTGCCTTGCCATCCTCGCCGGTCACACCCTCCGCCTTCGCAGCTAACTCAGGAATCTCAACCTCGACCTTGGTTCCCGGCTGGCTGTCGCGCACGTGAACCCATCCCTCGATGGTCGACCCTTCCCCGCGCTTGAGATGCACATCGTATTGATCGATGAAAGCATCGGGCACTTCGATCAGCGAGACCGAGCGATGCAGCCCTCCGTAGTTCCACCAGTCAGTCTCCAGCGTGGGCACGTTATCTTCGTGGCGCGTATTGTCCACCGCAGCCACAACAAAGTTCGCGCCTGCCTGCAACTCGGCCGTTACATCGCAGTTAAACGCTGTATAGCCTCCCTCGTGTTCGCAGACCTTCTTGCCGTTCACCCAGAAATACGAATGGTAATTGGCCGCGCCAACGTGCAGATAAACCCGGGAATCTCCCTTCGCCTGGTACGTAAAGTCGCGCTCATACCAGATAGGCCCTTCGTAGAAGAACAACGACTCGCGCTGCGTGTTCCAGTCGCCGGGCACCTTCAGTTTCGGCGCCGTTGAGAAGTCGTACTCAGTCGGTCCGGTATCCCCCGGCTTGGCCTTCTGGTTCAGAAACCATCCATTTGCCTTCTCCTCATGATGAAAGCTGAACAGCCCGCTGAAATACGGATCGACAATCGCAGCCCACTCGCCATCGAGGGAGGTCGCAGGGCGCCTGTCCGCACCAGTAATCACAATCGGGCCGGGAGCAGGATCGGAAGCAGCCCAGGCAACGGGCGAAACTGACAGCAAAAAGCCGGAAGCAATCAAGACCACCCGCGACCGCAAACTACCAGGAACAAATCTCCTTGCATTCCATCCCTGCAACATGGCTAAACCTCATCCCCGAAGATCGAACCGAAGGCCGGCCCTGTTGAACGCGATTGCGCCCAATCCGTCGACTCTTCGTTCGTAGTCAAAATTATATCCCTCGACGCCATCCGCAGGCAGGTGCCGCCCCATGCCCCACCCATTCGCCGTTCTCCGGCGAATCGGTGGGATGCGCGCTACCCCACATCGGGTAGGAGGCGGGATC
>PMXB01000292.1:11343-11496 GCA_003165935.1 Acidobacteriaceae bacterium
TGCCGCCACAGAAGGGTCCGCAGCTTGTGCCTGATCCAGCCATCGAGGTCTTCCAGCACACCTTTGACTTCGGTGAGCCGGAAGTACGCAACCCAGCCCCGCAGTACGGGATTGAGCCGCTCGATAGCTCGTTGCAGGCTTTGGCCACGAGCC
>PMXB01000292.1:11528-11865 GCA_003165935.1 Acidobacteriaceae bacterium
AGCGGCAGAAGCTCAACCCGCGCTTCTCCAGAAATCGGTCCAGATCGTCCAGCAGGATATTCGATAGCAGGGGAGACAGCGGGCCGCCTTGCGGTGTGCCTTCCGTGCGCATACTCGTTATCCCGCCTTCCATCAGTCCCGCTTCAAGATAGCGCCGGACCAGCTTCAACACCCGTTCATCACCAACCTTGCGCGCCACACGCGCCATAAGCACGTCGTGGTTCACACGGTCGAAGAACTTCTCCAGATCGAGATCGACGACCCATCGCTTGCCTTCCGCAACGTAGCCTCGCGCCGCTTCCACGGCTTGGTGCGCGTTGCGTCCGGGACGAAAGCC
>PMXB01000309.1 GCA_003165935.1 Acidobacteriaceae bacterium
CAGTGGATTCCGATGCGGGTGAGCAGCCCGGACGGGACGGGCGTGCAAAACGCCGCGGAGACTTTGGCGCCGTCCTCATACGGCGAGAGCAGTGTCACGGTTGATCCCAACAACAAGAGCGTTGTGTACATGGTGTTCCCCACCGAGCACAGTTGCGACGCGCAATGCCCCACAAACTTCGAGGAGATCTACAAGAGCGTCGATGGCGGGCTGAACTTTACTCCGGGCAACATGACAGCGGCGGCGATTGTGGGCAATCCGAATGGCACGAACCGGATGTATGGCGAGCGCCTTGCGGTGGACCCTGCAAATTCGTCGGTGCTTTACTTCGGCAGCGAGACGCAGGGGCTGTTCAGGTCAGTAGATGGCGGGAAGACGTGGGCCCAGATTGCAGGCGGGCTGCCGGCGAATGTGGAATTCATCAATATTCAGTTTGCGAAGACGCCGGGGACGGTGACTGCGAACGGCGTGGTGTTGAGCAAGACGGTCTATGCCGTGAGCATTAACAACAGCGGCGATGCGGGCGGCGATGTGTACGAGAGCCAGGATGGCGGACAGACCTGGACGGACATTGCAACGAGTGTGAAGGACGCGGCAAGTGGCCAGTCATTGAGCCACCAGGCCCTTTCGTCGAGCATCGATCCAACGGACACGCTGTACGTGGCGGAGAATAACGGGACGAACGGATACCATCGCGCTTACTGGCGCTATGCGGCGGGAGCTTGGACGAGGGTTTCGCTGGAGTCGGGCGGAACGAACTTTATCAACCAACCAGTAGTGAGCGTCGTGGCGGACCCGACCAATCCGCAGCGCACTTATGCACTAGGTACAGACACCAGTCTGGCGCGTTCAGACGATGGCGGAACGACGTGGGTCAACCTCGGGTCGCCGGCGTATTCGAATACGCTGGGATGGCTTCCGCAGACAGTGGGTATGGCCGGGGGCGAGTGGCATTCGAACGGCGGACTGAAGATCGACTCTGCCGGGAACCTGTGGACGCCGACCGGCCAGGAGGGTCCGCTGACGATTGCCGCTGCGACTGCGAGCGCGGCCACCCAGGCCAATCCGCCCAAATGGACCATCGTGACCAGCGGCATTGAGGAACTGGTGGCGGAGGAGATGATTGTGCCGCCCGGAAGCGGAGATACGCTGATCGTCTCCGCAATGGACACCACTGGATTCACGATCCCCAACCCGGACAATTTCAGCGCCGTGCAGATTCCGCTGCAGCAGGAGATCATCTCGCAGGGCACTTCGGTGGCCTATTCGCCCGACACGCCAAGCTACATCGCCATCACGACAAGCAATGTGTATTCGAACGGAAAGAACTACTCGGGCTACTCGACGGATGGCGGCCTGACATGGAGGGCCTTTGGGCCGGCACTGCAGTGGTCGTGCGGAACGGGCAAGTGCGATATACCGGCAGGCATGATTGCCGTGGGCGCGCGCGGAAGCCGCACGCTGGGTCATGACCACATTGTGATTTATCCGCCGGCAAATCTAGCGCCGGAGTACTCGCAGGACGGCGGCGCGACTTGGCATGTGACCGGTTCGTTTGGGCTGAACGCCGATGGAATGACAATTCCCGCGAGCAACTACAACAGCTTCGCAGACGCTGAGATCTCGCAGCGAATGCTGCGTGCAGACCCCTTCACGGCGGACAGATTCTATTTGAAGTTTACCCATGCGCCAGCTTCGCTCTACGTCTCCGCGGACGGCGGGCAGACATGGGTGGGCCAGGCAAACGCGAATCTGCCTGACTGGACGTGGGTTGGCCAGCTGGCGGTAAATAGCAAGGTCCAAAACGATTTGTGGTTTGCGGACGGGTGGGTTGCCGCGACGGTGCACGGCCTGTTTCACTCGACGGATGGTGGCGCGACCTTCCAGCAGATTGCGGGGATCAGCCATGCCATCACGCTTGCCGTGGGCGCGGGCAGCGGCCAGGCTGGCGACGCGCCCTACGCCGTATATTTCTACGGGCAGTTCAGCAGTGACCCCAATTATGGTGTGTTCCGCTCGACAAATGGGGGCGCAACCTGGAATCGTGTGGCCTACTATCCGCTGGGCATCTATGACACGCCAGAGTCGATGGCTGCGAGCCAGGACACTTTCGGCAAGGTGTACATCGGGTTTGGAGGCGAGTCGTTTGTCTATGGGCAAATCATTGGTTCGGGCCCGGTGTTGCCGGGCGCTCCGGCTAATCTGAGTGCCACCGCGAAGAGTAATACGGAGATTGACCTGGCATGGACCGCGGCGGGCGGTACTGTTACCGGATACAACATCCTGCGCGGAACCACGTCGGGTGGGGAGTCGGCCACGCCGGTGGCAAGCGGAGTTTCTGGGACTGCGTATGCGGACACAGCTGTAGCCCAAGGCACCACCTACTACTACAAGGTGGCTGCCGCGAACGGCGGCGGCCAGGGACCGGTTTCGAATGAGGCAAGTGCAGTTGCGCTCACGCCTGGCGTGACTCTTGCTTTGGCGGCGGGGGCCAGCGCGACAGCGACGGTGACGGCTGGGCAGACGGCGAGCTACTCGCTGGTGCTGAACTCGACCAACTACGCTGGGACGGTGACCTTCACCTGCGCGGGTGCGCCCGTTGGCTATACCTGCACAGTTCCTTCACCAGTGACCTTAACCACCGCAACAGCGACAACAGCGGTGGCGATCTCGGTGCAAACGCCAAGCACGGTGGCGGCTGTACAGAAAGCGCAGCGTTCGCGTTTTGCTTTCGCGATTGGCTTGTTCCTGTTGCCGCTGGCGCTGGTGCGAAGGCGGAGCGGATGGATTGCGCTGGCTGTTGTTGCGGTTGCAGCCATTTCAGCGGCGAGCGGTTGCGGGAGTGGAGGCGGGTCGAGCGGGGGCGGTGGGGGCTCGTCGACGCCAGTCACGTCGACGCTAACGATCTCAGCCGCGGGTACGGGACTGACGACGACGGTCTCACAGCAACTGGGGCTCACGGTGCAATGACGCTAGCGAAACGCTGGCGGCCGGTCCGCGATGGCTCGGCCGCGCTCGCGGTTTGGCTCAGGTCCCATGGTGAATTCGAGCGTTGAATCGCCAGTTTCCAACTTGTCCAAGGTAATCCACGAGCCGGCAAAGTCTTTCCCATTCAGCTTGACGCTTTGGACGTAGATTCCCGAGCCGTGGCGACTCACGACGAGCGTCTTGCCGGCGCCCAGTTGCAGGGTTGCTTTGTCGAACATGGGCGCGCCGAGAACCACGCCGCCGATGCCAGGGATCGCAGGATAGAAGCCGAGGGCATCCCACACATAAACGCCTGATGTGGCCCCCAGGTCGTCGTTGCCGGGGATTCCGTCGGGAGCAGCTTTGAATGTGGTGGCGGCGAGGCGTGCGACAACTTCCTGGGTCTTCCAGGGCTGGCCCGCGAACACATAGGCGTAGGGGACTACAAAGTCCGGCTCGTTTTCGATGTTGTAGCAGGGCTCGCCCCAGCAGCGGAGCTTGAGGAAGAAGCGGTCGAGGCGCGGAATCACCTTCTCCTGGCCGCCCATGGCAGCGAAGAGCGCGGGGTAGTCGAAGGGGATCATGAAGGAGTATTGCCAGGTATTGCCCTCTTCGAAGCCAGCCTGATCGTTGGAGTTGGGAAAGTCGGTGCGCTTGGGAGTGGAGTGCTCGGGATCGAAACCGAGTTCCCAGCTTCCGTCGCTCAGCCGAGGACGAATCCACCGCGTCTCGGGGTCGAGCAGGTTCTTCCAGTTCTGCGACTGCTTGAGGAAGGCCTGATATTCGGAGTCGTGGCCGAGGGCGCGAGCAAACTGGGCGATGGCAAAGTCATCGCTGGCGTACTCGAGCGTGCGCGAGGCGGAGATGCCGTCCTTCTCGGCAGGCGAATAGCCGAGTTTCAGGTAATCAGCGAGAAAAGGCCGCTCAGCATTGTGATGGGGGCCCTGGCCGGGCACGGTTCCGGCTTTCACCATGTACTTCAGCGCGGTTTCGACGTCAAAATTGTGCGCGCCGAATGCGTAGGAAGATGCGATGACGGCGGCAGGCGAGTCGCCGCCCATCACATAGGTGACGTCGTTGGCTGCCGGCCAGCGCGGGTACCAGCCGCTCTGGGTTGCGTCGTTGACCAGCGACTGCATCATGTCGGATGCGCGAGCAGGCTCAAACAGAGCGTGGAACTGGACGGTGTTGCGATAGATGTCCCAGTCAGAGAAGTTGGCGTATTGCGCGGATTGCTGGGAGCCCTTGAGGGAGTGGATCTTGCCATCGAAGCCGGCGTACTTGCCGTCTTCGTCGCTAAAGAGGTTGGGCGAGAGGAACGAGTGGTAGACGCCGGTGTAGAAGATGGTTCTTTGCTCGGGAGTGCCGCCTTCGACCGCGACGCGGCCGAGGAGGCTGCTCCAGGTGTCGCGAGCCCTGGCATGAATCTGATCGAAGTTCCAATCGGGGATCTCCTTCGCTAGATTGTCCTCAGCACCTGCCTGGCTAACAAAGGAGAGGCCTACTTTGAGCATGATTTCCTGCTCTTTGCCAAAGTCGAGCCATGCGCCCGTGTGCTTGCCCTCGGCCCATTTGCGTGCGGGATCGATGGAGTCGTCCTGCCAGACCGCAGAACTCTGGAAGGGAACGTTGAAGCGCCCGGCAACATAGATTTTGTACTGGGAGGTAGAAGAGCAGAAACCACCAGCGTTGGAGGAGGCTTCGTAGCCGTCGTTTCCCTTGAGCTGGATGGTGTTGGTGTAGGTGAATTCGCCTGGTTTTTTGTTTGTGAGGGCGGAATTGGCACTGGAGCCCGCGTTGATGAGCAGGCGCGCAGGAGTGCCCTGCGGAAAGACAAAGCGGGCGATGCCGGCGCGATCGGTCACCGAAATCTCAACGTAGACTCCGTTGGCGAGGGTCACGGCGTAGAAGCCAGGATGGGCTTCTTCTGTCGTGTGATCGAAGGCGGCGGCGTAGGGGCCGGTTCCCGCACCCGGATTTGAGGAGAGCGCAGCGGTGGTTGGCAGAACGGCGAAGTCTCCGTAGAGCGGGCATCCCGCGCCACTGATGTGTGTGAGGCTGAAGCCCTGGATGGTCTTGTCGCCGTAGGCGTACCAGGCATCCTTGTTGGTGTCGGGACTCCACTGGATCATGCCGAATGGGAGGGCCGCGCCAGGGAAGGTGTTTCCGCCGCCGGCGGTTCCAATGATGGGATTCACTGCGTGATAAGCAGCTGACGGCGTCTGCGCGACGGACGGAAGAGGAGCGAGTGCGAGGAGAAAGAGCGGGCTAAGAATGATTGCGAGACGAGCTTTCATGGGTGCGTTGACACCTCCATCGGGACCATCCGAATCGTACTGCATGGCGGCCAAATTGGACTGAGACAATATCGTCGTACACTTTCCAGTCGGCTCTGAAGGGGTCGAAGCAAAATTCGGAGCCTCTTCATCTCATAGTTGTACACTTTGTGTGTTCCCCGGTCCCCAAGTGCTAGAGACCATTGCATGGAGCAGACGCTCGCTATTCGCTCGCAGAGGCTTGGTTGCTTTCCCGCCCTTGCGCCGGAAGAAAACGCAAGGCTGGGGCACCTGGCCTTCTTCAAGGATTCCGACCCCACACATCTTCGACGCGTAAGCCCGCAAACCGGAAAAGGTGTAAGTTGGATCGGTGACTGATTTGAGCGGTTACAATCCCTTCTCTCACCGGTCCCCTGATGCCTGATCGAGGTGCTGCATGAAGTCACTCATCCTGGTTGTCCTGCTGTCCGGATGGGCGCTCCATCCGCTTCCGAGCCAATCGCAATCCAATCCACCAGCTTTTCCGCTTGCCGGCGATTGGCAGGGGGATCTACAAATCAAGGGTGTCGTTCACCACATAGTTCTGCATCTAGACACAAATGCAGAGGGAAAGATGACCGCGCTGGAAGATTTCCCAGGGGAGAATTCCTATGGTTGGCCGGCAATCGGTGGATCCTTCGACGGAAGCCATTTAACGCTCCGCTTCGCGCAGTGGAAGCTCAACAGTGAGGGCACTGCGGCCTATCCCTCTGTGTACTCCTATGACGCCACTGTCAGCCCTTCAGGCACGGAGTTGACCGGCGTCATTAAAGACCAGAAGGAGTCCTGGCCGCTCAACTACAATCGCCTCACATGGCAGATAAAGACTCCAAAACCGGCACCGCCAACCCCTGTCGATGGCGATTGGGCTGGCTTCGAGGATTGGGGAAGTAGTAAAGTGCGGAAGATTTTTCATATTTCCAATACCGAAGACGGTCTGAGAGCCTATCTCGATGTCCCGCAGGAACAAATCAAAGGTGCACTGGCGCACACGGTCTCTTACGACGCAGCTTCGAGGGGCATTTCGATTTCCTTTGGCGATACCGTCTACTCAGGAAAGATGACAGCCGATGGAATGGCCCTGGATATAAACATGGTTGAGCCTTTGTTCCATTACGTGATCCATTTTGAGCGCCTGAAGGAAAAACAGCCGGTTTCAAAATGAGCAGGACGGACCACTCAAACCTCGTTTACAAGGGAAGTAAGGGGAATTCGTCTCACACGGGCCGCGCTTCGCTGGCCTTGGACTTGCGGCGGAATAGCTCAGTCGCGAGCTAGACAGTGCTGGGCCATGCACGTGTGCCCGGATGAGGGTCAAAAGCCAAAAAGCTTCTGGGCAGTCGAACAATTGGTGTCCAACCATATTGTCCAAAGCCACAAACAGACTAGCTCGCGAGAGGACTATTCGACAGTGACCGACTTGGCGAGGTTGCGGGGTTGGTCGACGTCGCAGCCGCGGCGGACGGCTATGTAGTAAGCCAGCAACTGCAAGGGAACGATCTCGATGAGCGGGCTGAGCAACTCCATCGCAGGCGGGATGAAAATCACGTGCTCCACAAGGCCGCCGATGGTGATATCACCCTCTGTTGCGACGGCGATCACACGGCCGGAGCGGGCAGTGACTTCCTGAATGTTCGACAGGGTCTTTTCATATCGCAGCTTTGAGGTCGGATCGCTCTCATCGCGCGTGGCGAGCACGACGACGGGGAGCGTCTCGTCGATAAGCGCGTTGGGGCCGTGCTTCATTTCGCCCGCGGGGTAGCCCTCCGCGTGGATGTAGGAGATCTCCTTGAGCTTGAGCGCGCCTTCGAGCGCAATGGGGAAGTGAACGCCGCGGCCGAGATAGAGGAAGTCGCGGGCGTTGGAAAAGTCTTTGGCCAGCTCTTCGCACTGAGCAGTGCGGGAGCGGAGGACTTCTTCAACTTTGCCTGGAATGCGGCTGAGCTGCTCGATGAGAGTGACGGACTGTTCAGTGTTGAGATGGCCGCGCAACTGGCCGAGCTTGAGCGCGAGCAGAAACAGCGCGGTGAGCTGGGCGGTGAATGCCTTGGTGGAGGCGACGCCGATCTCCGGGCCGGCGTGGGTGTAGATGGCGCCGTGCGCTTCGCGGGCAACCATGGCGTCCACCACGTTGCATATGGCGACCGTCTTTGAGCCAAGGGCGATCATTTCGCGCTGGGCGGCGAGGGTGTCGGCGGTTTCGCCCGACTGTGTAATCAGCAGGCCGAGGGTATCCGGGCCGGCGATGGGATCGCGATAGCGATATTCGCTGGCGTAGTCAACATCCACAGGCAGCCGGGCCAGGCGCTCGATCATGTACTTGCCGGTGAGCGCGGAGTGCCAGCTTGTGCCGCAGGCAGCAATCGTGATGCTCTGCGCGGCAGCGAGCTCTTTTTCAGTGAGCTTCATCTCTGCCAGATAGACCTTGCCCGAGTCGAGGGAGACGCGGCCCAGCGTTGTGTCTGTAATGGCGCGCGGCTGCTCCCAGATCTCCTTGAGCATGAAGTGCTTGTATCCGCCCTTTTCCGCCTGAATCGGATCCCATGTGATGCGGGTAAGGCCTCGCTGGATGGGGTTCCCGTCGAAGTCGGTGAGCTCGACGCCGGCGAGCGTGAGGATGGCCATGTCGCCATCGGCGAGGAAGTAGATGTTGCGGGTGTGATGCAGAACGCCGGGAACGTCGGAGGCGACGAAGCACTCGCCCTCGCCCACGCCGATAACCACAGGTGGCCCGGAACGGGCGGCGATGATCTTGTCTGGTTCGGCGGCGGAGAGGACGCCGAGGGCGAAGGCACCGGTGAGGCGCTTGACGGCGCGACGGACGGCCACCTCGAGCAGGATGGGCTGACCGGTTAAGTCGGCGTCTATCTGCACCTGCTCGATGAGGTGAGCGATGATCTCGGTGTCGGTTTCAGTGACGAACTTGTGTCCCTGTATCGTGAGCTCGCGCTTGAGCTCGAGGTAGTTTTCGACGATGCCGTTGTGCACGACGACGAGACGGCCGGTGCAGTCACGATGGGGATGGGCATTTTCTTCAGTGGGGCGCCCATGCGTGGCCCAGCGGGTGTGGCCGATGCCGAAGGTGCCCTCGAGTGGATGCTCGCGGAGAACTTCTTCCAGGTTGGCGAGCTTGCCGGGCGCGCGGCGCAGCTCAAGCGTGGAGCTGGAAGGGCTGCCGACCGCGATGCCTGCGGAATCGTACCCGCGATATTCGAGCCGACGCAACCCCTCGATAATGACGGGAACGACCTTCTTAGGACCTACATAACCAACAATGCCGCACATGGATTGATTTTAAGCGCTCGCGGCTGGCATGGGGTTTGATCCGAAAAAGCGAAGATCACGACCCGTCGAGAACAAGAAGATTCCGGCTGTAGTCCGTTCCGGCCAGGTACTTGATCCCCTTGTCGAAGGTGACGAGAACGCCCTCTTCTTTGATTGCAAGCCCCAGCAGATAGGCATCCGTTACCTGCTGATGTCCTAACACCCGGGCGGAAAATGGCGCGGTGAGCACAGCCCATCTGTCCGTGATGGACCAGTAGCGATAGCCTGGGTGGGTTGCAAACTCGGCGAGAATCGCGGTGGCCTGCGCGAAAGTGCGGGTTGGGCCGCGATAGGCCGGATTGGTCGTCACGCGCACAAAGCCCGCTTCAGTGAGGGGGCAGACGCCCCAGTCTTCCTTGCCCGACGAATCGAACCACTTTAGCATCGCACGGTAATGCAGGCCATCCGGGTCCGCAAGGAAAATCAACGCGTTGAGGTCAAGGAGATAGCGAGCCTTAATCGAATTCACTCTCCGCCTCTTTGATCATTTGCAGCGTGAGAACCTTGCCGGTAGCAGGAAAACAGGGCAGACCGTTAGCCGACCGCCGGATATCGGGCGCGGGGGGCGGTGTCGCCTCCGCTTTCCGAATCAACTCGCCGATGGCGGCGCCCAGGGTGATCCCCTTCGCGCGTGCATAGATGGATGCAAACTGATGGACATCTTCGTCGAGTGTTACATTTGTCCTCATTTGTCCATTCTACACCATTATTTGCTGCTGCACCAAGTTTACGATTGGCGCAATTCACGACTTTGGTGAAAATGCTGGACATGTAGAAATCTTGTTGGAGTTGAGCGAACCCGCACGACACTGCGATGGTGGCATGGTGACTGGATATGGGAAGGCAGGTTTTGCGAGGCCTGCGGCCCAGGCAATCGGCAGGACCAGAAGCGCTCTCCTTTCGCCCATGCGCCGGTGTATATTTCAGGCAAGCTTGGAGACCCCGGGGATCGTATCTGAGCGCTGGAGGAACTTGCCGTGGATACGAACGAAGCAGAGCGCCTGAGATCGCTGCGCAGCTACAAAATTCTGGACACAGACCCCGAGCAAGCATTTGATGACCTCACCCTGATCGCATCGCAAATCTGCGGCGCTCCCATAGCGTTGATCACCCTGGTGGATGAAGACCGCCAGTGGTTCAAGTCGCGAATTGGGACGGATCTAAGAGAAACGCCCCGGAGTATCTCCTTCTGTGCCCACGCCATTCAGCAGAAGGGCATTTTTACTGTCCCCGATGCGTCGATCGACGCACGATTCAAGGACAATCCCGTGGTGAAGGGCAATCCACACATTCGGTTCTATGCGGGCGCGCCCATCGAGAGCAGCGATGGCCAGGCCCTGGGGACCCTTTGCGTGATCGATTATGTTCCGCGCACGCTCACGCCTGAACAAAACCATGCGCTCCAGGCGCTGGAGCGGCAGGTAGCGGCTCAGATGGAGCTGCGGCGCAATCTGGAGGAGTTACGCATTGCCCTTCACGGCATCGAGGCGCTGAGCTCGCTCATCCCGCTGTGTTCGTCCTGCGAAATGAACGTGGTGATACCAGCCGACGCGACATCAATGGAAAAGGTGACGGACGGCCTGATGGCCTTGCTGAAGGGCAAAAACTGGCCTGAAAACAGGATCATGGAGGTGCACCTGGCGGCTCAGGAAGCGATAGCCAATGCAATCCGTCATGGGTGCAAGGGCGACGCTACCAAGCAGGTGCAGTGCGCTGTGAGCTTCGATGCGGCCGGAGAATTGGTGATTGTGGTCCGTGATCCCGGAACGGGATTTGACCCGAAAGCCGTGCCCAACCCGCTGGAAGGCAACAACCTGTTCAAAGGGAGCGGGCGCGGCGTCTTCCTGATCAACGAGTTGATGGACACCGTCGAGTACGAAGATGAGGGGCGCATGGTGAAGATGCGGAAGGCGC
>PMXB01000283.1 GCA_003165935.1 Acidobacteriaceae bacterium
AGTCTCGGTATCCCACCCTAGCCGCAGAGACAAAAACGCGGCTAGGATGGGGCACCCGGCTAGGATGGGGCACCCGGGGTTTCTGGTCTACCACCCATTCGCGGTGAGGCTGCGAATGGATGGGGGACGGAGTGTGTCCTGCGGATTGGCGTTGGAGCGGGCGGGAATCACAGACACAATGGCTGGAGGTGTGGCAGTTTGGAAGAGACTTGGCAACCGGGGCTGTTCCAGCGGCCTTGTGCTTGGTAGAGTTTTCACGAGAGGAATAAAGCGATGAACCACGGCACTGCCGAGTTGAGTAGCAAGATTCATTCAACGGTATCGTGCGTCCGATGGACGGTTTTGGTGGTTGTGGTGCTGCTTTCAGTGGCATCAGCAGTCTCGGCGGGGCAACAGTCGAGCGAGGTGCAACAAAGCAGGGTGAAGAAGATCGCGTTCGAATCTGGATGGACCTCCTCTGCCAATGTCGACGCTTCTCATTCAGACGTTGAGGGCGTTGGAGTAGCCGGGTCGGGGCCAATTCGAGCGAGTATTTATGTGCGCGACCCGATCGATTCAAAGCCGCGGTATGTAGCCGAAGGCCAATATCCGTCATGGTCGCGGGACGGAATGCGGGTGGCCTATTGCACGGTGGACGGAGCCCTTTACGGTCAAATCCACATTGTGAACGCAAACGGAAAAGGCGACCACAGGCTGACCCACCTGTCGACCGGGGCGTGCTTTCCGGAGTGGTCGCCTGATGGAAGAGAGATTGCGATTGCGATCATGAATGGGGTCACAAGCAAACTGGCGATCGTGGACGAGAGCGGGAAAGTGCTCCGCGAACTGGGCGATGGAAACAGGCCCCACTGGTCTCCGGACGGCAAGCAGATTGTGTATGTTCTCCCTTTACCGCGCATGCGCGTGGGCAGTTCGATCTGGACCATGAACGCGGACGGCTCCGGGGTGAAAGAGTTACTGGAGGATAAGTCGGACGTGGTTCAGGCGGACTGGCTTCCGAATGGATCGGGCATCCTATTCACTTCGGCGCGGGATGGGTCGGCCGCAGTGTACACGATGGACCTTGAAGGCAAGAACGTACGCAAGCTTGGCGGAGACCCGATGATGCGCTGGTACCACCCGGCGATGTCGCCGGATGGCAAGAGTTTGATCGTGGATGCGGTGATGCTGGCGCAGGACCCGACGAGGAGGTTGCAAGTGGTGGAGATCGACGCGGAGACGCACAGGGCGAAGATACTCGCGCTGGGGAATCACTTTGGTGTTTTCTGGGGTCAGGCGGAGGAGCCGAAGGCGCAGAAGGACGCGGGTTCGGGGCATTGATTTGGATTGGGCGGTTGGGAGGGCAGGGACGAAAAGGGCGGCCGAAAACAACCGCAGGTCCTTCGACGACCTAGAAGGTGAGGCGGGATTTGGGGAACCAGGTGAGCTGGATGGTGGTGTTGGTCACAGTGTTGAGAGGGGCGGGGTAGGTGGGGACGCCGGTGTTGTAGATGGGGGCGGTCCAGTGTTGGAGGTGGAACTGGCCGTTGAGTTCGAACTCGGGGCCGAGGCGCTTGACGACCTGGAAGCCGAGATCGTTGAGGGTGGTGCCGCCGGCGACGAAGTCCTTGGCGACTTTCTGATTGCGATAGTTGACCTGAAAGTATTCGTTGCCACTGAAGTGGAGGGTTAGCCAGGCCTGGCCGCCTTTACCTTCGCGGCCGATCCAGTCGCCGAAGAGCTGGCCGGCGTTGGTGTAGCCCTGCTTCTGGATGGCTTCGAAGTACATGAAGTGGCCGCCGTTGGATGTTCGGACGACGGGGTCGGTGTTGACGCCTTCAACGCGGAGGTCGAGGCGAGGCAGGCCGGGGAAGTGGGAGAGATAGATGCCGGGGCGGACGGAAGCGCGTCGGGGCGCGTCGATGGGGGAGACGTCGTCGTGGACTTCCGAATCAGAGTAGAGGGTGAGCCAGCGGCGGAGATAGGGCAGACGCCAGGAGAAGTCGAATGCACCGAAGCGGGCTCCGGGGTCGGTGTTGCAGCACTTGACGTTGGCTTGAGGCGCGGAGAAAGAAAAGAAGCTGCGCAGGAAAGACTTGATGTTGATGGGCTCGTGGCCCTTGCCACCCCAGATGACGGTGCGCTCGAAGCCGAACTCGAGGTTGGGGGTGGGGCGGAAGCTGATCTTTTCGACGTGGACCCATGGATCGCCGGGGTTGAGAACGTTTTGCTGGCTGGTGGGGTTGGGCTGGCCAGGGCCTGGGTAGGAGGGGTTGGGAATGTAGGTGTGGCCGTGCAGTCCACCGACGATGAAGTCGTAGCGGAATGGTCCGGTGAGGCGTGAGAGGAGCGGCACCCAGAGGGGCTCGGCGCGGTTGATGCGGAAGGAGTAGAAGTTTTCAGCATTGTTGGAGTAGGCCATGCCGCCGCCGAGGCCTGGGCCGAGCCAACTGTCCTGCTTGCCGAAGGAGATCTCGTGATTGAGGACGCGGGCGGAGGCGTAGGCCTCAAGGAATCGGCCGCGGAAGACGGAGGCGATTGGGCCGAGGGGGATGGTGGCCTGGTTGTAAGGCGTGCCGGTGGCGGGATTGATGAAGGGCAGGCCGTCCTGAGCGGAGAGGGCGGCGGCGAGGCCGGGGGAGTAGCCGGCGTAAGAGCCGGTGGCCTGGGATTCTCCGCGGATATAGATCTGGAAGCGGCCGGCGGCGGCGTAGCCGGAAGCGCCGGTGAAGCTGTTGAAGCCGCCGGCGATGGGGCGGCCGTAGTCGTTGATGACGGAGGAGCCGAGGTGGTAGCTGTCGCGGAGGGGCGTGCCGGAGATGGCGCGGGCGACGGTGTAGATGGACTCGACGCGGCCCTTGCCCTGATGAATGCCGCATGGGCCCTGGGTGTCGGCGTTCAGCTCGTGCAGGAGTGCTTCGTAGATCTCCTCGGCCTGGTCGAGAGCGGGGCTGGAGTCGGCATCTTCGATGCGCGCGCCGGCGGTTTCGAGCATGTTTTCGACGCTTGAGCGAGTCCAGGGGCGCATGCCGAGGTAGACGTTGTCGACGAAGCCGAGGGAGTAGAGGCGGAGGACCGCCGGGTAGACCCAGCTATCGACGGGGATGAAGGGCGAGTCGAGGTTCGCTGGCATGCAGGGGGAGACGGGGCGTGTGCGGTCGGCGTGTTGGGGGGCGGCGAAGATGTTGGGGGCCGGGGTGGGGGCGGGGTCTGACTCAGCGCGGAGAGTGGGAGCGACGAGAAGCAACGCGGCGAGCAGAATGAGGTAGATGGCCGCGACGCGTTGACTCACGATCATCTCCTCACTTTAACACTCGGGTGTTACAGGCTTTGTTGGACGGGGCGGGATGGAATTGGTTGGGTGTTGGCCGTCGAGCAAGAGGCGGTCGAAGGGTGGTGTAGCCGACCGAGATTTTTTGTGCTCTCATTCAGAGGCTGAAGACCTCTGCTCCCCTGTTGTTGATGAAACAGTCCTGCAAGGGCTGAACAGGTTGCGGAAAGAGGGCTTCGATGAGCGAGCGGTAAAGCCCAACATTGATTTTATTGGCTTTGCCGGCACGACTAAAGTCATGCCCTGATACAAGGCATGTGAAATTGGCTACTTGAATGAGTTTTTCCGCAGCCAGTGAAGCCCAGTCCAAAACTCTGGGGTGTTCATGGCCCGGCTAAAGCCGTGCCGTTGTTACAAAGCAAGTGCCCGGTTGGGGTTCATGGTCACCCACCGTTGGCACAACAACAAAGATGTGCCAAGGAAGGGGGCACCCACTCATGGTTGAGGGCTTGGGGAATGTTTTGAATCAGGCGTCGAGGTGGAGTTGGGCGCGGAGGTTGGCGGTGAGGTTGCGCTTGAGGGCTGGGGTGTAGAGGGATTTGTTGCGGAGGTAGGTTTCCATGGTGCGGAGGGGGTCGGAGCCAGGGGTGTGGACGCATTCGATGAGGGTTGCGCCGTGGTTTTTTCGAGCGTGGAAGATGGCTTCAGAGGCGACGCGGTAGACGGCGACTACGTCGTTGCCATCGACGACGATGGTGGGGAAGGTGCAGGCGGGCAGCGGTTTGGTGCGGGCGGTGCGCGTGGTGGTGCGGGAGGGTTTGGGTGCGGGGGCGACGAAGAGGATGGGGAGTTTCAAGTCGGAGGCGCGCTTGAGGGCGTGTTGCCATTCGTCGGAAGAGGTGAAGGGTTCCATGGAGAAGGCGACGACGAGGTTGGGGGATTTTTTCTGGTTTTGGAGTAGAGCGAATTTGATGGCGGCTTCGAGCTCGTCGATTACGGGGATGGTGGGGTGAATGGAGCTGAGGGCGGAGTGATGCCAGTGGGCGGGTGCGATTCGGTCGGTTCGGCGGAGGTCGATGGCGACGCCGACGGCAGCGGCTTCTCGGCCGAGACTGGAGGCGTAGAAGCGGGCGGGCTGGTTCAGCTTGATGAGTTCGCGGGAGTGGTGGTCGAGGATGCGGCAGCGGAGCATGGATGTGTAGAGGGCGATGAGCTTCTGGTTGGAGATGAGCGAGAAGCCATTGTGCGGGAGCGCGGAGGCTGTGGGGATGGTGACGGGGTTGGGCCGCGAGGATTGTTTGGATGAAGGCATGTGAAGGAAAACTCCGGGATAACTCGGATTGTAAATGGGGGGAAGGCAGGGTGTGGTGTGTCGGGTGTCGGGTCTGCTCGAACTCGCGAGCTATAGGGTGAGGGCCTCGCTTGCCGACCGGCGGGTTTTCCAGCGGGAGAAGAGAAAGACCGCGATGCCAGCTGCGATTAGGACAACGGTTCCGCCGACGACTTTTGCGATGGCGAGGGGCTTGTTCGGCTCGTCGTCTGCTGGGATGGTGGAGAGAACGATGGTCATGGCGGTGCTTGCCAGGCCGAGAGACGCCAGAGCAATGGCCACTGGTCTGCCACCGGGAACGCGGCGGACTTCAGGGCCGGCGGGCGTGCTTTGCATGCGGATCATGGCGGCAAAGAGAAACAGGTACGGCACGAAGTAGGAGATGATGCCCATGCTTACGAGGACTTCATAGGCTCCGCGGACGGAGGTACCTGCCTGGCCGAGGAGCGTGACGGCGATGCCCGCAAGTCCGTAGATGCCGATGGCCACCCAGGGGGTGCGATAGCGCGGATGAATGCGGGCAAAGGCAGGCGGCAGGCAGTGATGGATGCCAGCGACAAAGGGAAGGCGCGAGGTTGAGGAGAGATAGGCTGCGGCTCCGCCTACTGCGTTGAGGGCGACAAAGATCGCGACCGGGGCGAGGAGGCTGGCGATGCCGAGGCGCGCGCTCATGAGGCGAATGCCGTTGACCAGGCCATCGGGACCGCCGACTGCTGTGCTGGGCAGAGCCACTAGCAGAGCGCCGGTGCCAGCGATGTAGCCGATGGCGAGGACGCTGCCGCCGACGAGAATGGCCCAGGGAATGACGCGGCGGGGATTACGAATCTCGTCGCCCATGGCACTGCCGGCCTCGACGCCGCCGAAGGCGAAGAAGACGCTTGACCAGAAGATAGCGTTGTTGAGCGAGAAATGGGGGATGAAGCTGGCGGGGGTGAAGTGAGTGGCGGCACCGAAGTGAGTGTAGACGGCGACGGCGAGCGCGATGATGACGGCGAGCGGTAGCAGGCTGCCGAGAGCGCTGACGTTGTTGAGCCATTTGCCGGCATCGACTCCGCGAATGTTGAGCAGGGTGATGATGGCGAGCCACACAACCGAGAAGGCAACATAGTAAGCCGGGCTGGCGGCCAGCGCTTGCGCGCGTGGACCGAAGGCGAACAATGCAGACGCCGCGCCGAAGTAAAGCACGCCGGGAAAGTAGGGGAGATTGCTCATCCAGTATGTCCAGGCGGCGATGAAGCCGGAGAAGCCGCCGAAGGCCTCGCGGGTCCAGATGTAGATGCCGCCCTCGTCGGGATGGCGCGATGAGAGCTCCATGACGCTGGCAGCGAGCGGAATAAAGAAGCAGGTGAGCGCGGCGACCCATACGAGAAGAATGCTGGGACCTGCGGCAGCGGCCATCGCGGTCCAGCGCACGCTCATTCCACTGACGACGTAGAAGAGCGCCAGATCGCGGAACCGGATACCTCGCTTGAGTGCGGGTGCGGGGGGCATGTAGGGCGCAGCATATCAAAAGGTGTGTGCGGCGAAGAAGCTATTTCTTCGTGTCGGCAAGGACGGCCATGGCGGCGTTGCGGCCATTGATGCCGATGACGCTGCCGCCTGGATGGGTGCAGGCTCCGCACAGATAGACGCCTTGCATCGGAGTGCGCGAGGCGAGCCGGCTGGACCACATATAGGCTGGGAGGCACTCGCCCTGGAAGATATGTCCGCCGGTGAGGCCGACTTTCTGTTCGATGTCGGGCGGCCCGAGGACCTGTGCGTCGATGACCGCGGATGGAATGTTGGAACAGAAGCGGGCCAGGGATTTGAGTGCGAGGGCGCGGACTTCGTCGCGGCGGTTGTCCCAGTTGCCGTGGGCGAAGTTATACGGGACGAACTGGGCAAAGACGCTCATCGTATGTTCGCTGGCGGGGACGACCGATGGATCGTGGACGCTTTGGAAATAGAGCTCGCACCATAAGTACTCGGGTAACTCGCCGCGCCGGGAGGCGGCAAAGGCGGCCTTCCATTCCTGTTTGGTTAGCGGAGCGTTGATCTGGCCGTAGTGGTGGGGTTGATCGGTGCCTGGACGGGCGACGAAGTTGGGCAGCTCGCGGAGGTGGACGTTGAGCTTTACGGTGCAGCCTTCGATCGGCACTTGTTCGACCTGTATTTGCCAGGTGGGATCAGCGTTCTTTCCGAGGAGGCGGAGGGTCTGGCGCGGGTCGGCATTGGAGACGATGGTGCGGGCGGATATGAGCTCTCCGCCTTCGAGGCGCACGCCTTCGCCGGGAAGGATTTCGGCTACGGGCACGCCGGAGATGACGGTGGCGCCGGCCTCGCGCGCAGCGTCGCAGCAATAAAAGGAGACCATGCCCATGCCGCCGCGCACATAGCCCCACATGCCGGGCTGGCCGCCGAGGCGTCCGCTGGAGTGATGGAAGCGGATGGAGGCAGTGCCGGGATCGAAGGGGCTGGCGTTGGTTCCAATTACACCCTGGCCCAGATAGGCAGTCTGGAGCCGCTCGTCGTCGATGTACTTCTCGACGAACTCGGCCATCGACCAGTCGAAGAGGACTGCGCGGGCCTCGGGGTCGCCGGCGAGGCGATCTTCCAACTGGTCTCGTGTGGGGGCTTCGCCAATCCAGAGGTCGGCGGTATGGGCGTCAGCGCCGCGGAGGTTTGGGTTGGGGGCCGGGCGCAGCTTGTCGCGCAGGCGCTGGATGACATGGCACATGGCGCGCCAACCATCGACGTCGCGGGGAGCAAGAGCGCGAACTTCGGCAGCGCACTTTTCGTCGTCGTCCCAGAGCTGAATGCTGGTGCCATCGAGGAAAGGCACGAAGAGGCCGTTGACGGCGGGGGTCCATGCGAAGCCGCGGCGGGCCAGGTCCAATTCTTCGGCGACGAGGGGATGGAGAAGGCCGGCCAGATACGCGCACGGAGACATGCGCACTCCGGGGAAGGGCTCCTCGATGGTGCAGGCGCCGCCGACGCGGGAGCGGCTCTCGATGACGAGGACGCGTTGGCCGGCGCGGGCGAGATATGCGGCGCAGGCGAGGCCATTGTGGCCCGCGCCGACGACGATGGTGTCCCAGGATTTGGCGGCGAGGGTGCTGAGCGGGATGGGCAGGCCAATTTCGCCGAGGATGTCTGCGGTGAGAGAAGGCATGATCGAATTAAGCTAGCATTTCTGGTTGCGGTTGCGCACCGGCAGACGTTTGGGAGGCCGGAGATTGAACCGCGAGATGAAGCTCCGGTATCGCGAAAACCGCCCCTCAGGGGCTAAAGCCCAGGTTTCATGGGCGCTTTGCGGCACGACTAAAGTCGTGCCCTGATACAGGGCCCAGGCTCGATCGAGCTCTTCCGCAGCCTGTCAGGGCCGTAATCGATAGAGGCGTTTTCAGGGGCCTAAAGGCCCCTGCTTCCTCTATTCGCCGGATTGTTTTTGGCGGGCGCCGCGGTAGTAGAGGAGGAGGCCGAGGAGGATGGAGGCGAGGGTTCCGCCGATGAGCTTGAACTCGAAGGCGAGCTTGTTGGAGGAGTCTCCGGGGGGGACCAAAGAGACGAAGATGCCGAGGGCGACGAAGAGGATGCCGAGGAGGCCGCAGATCCAAACGCCGGGGATGCCGCCGGGAACGAGGACGGCGTGGGGGTTGGACTGGCGGTCGGGGCGGCGGGCGAGCTTGATGACCGCGGCGAACATGTAGATAAAGGGAATGAAGTAGAGGATGATGGCAGCGTCGATGAGGAACTGATATGCGCCACGGGTTGTCTCGCTGATCTGGCTGACGAGGAGGATGCCGCCGGAGAGGATGGCCTGGACAAGGATGGAGATGTAAGGCGTCTTCCACTTCGGGTGGATCTTTCCGAAGGCGGCGGGGAGATAGCGGTCGATGCCGACAACGAAGGGGACGCGGGCGATGCCAGCTACCGTGGAGCCGACGCCGCCAGCGTTGCCGGCGGTGACGAGGACGGCGGCGAGGACTCCGAGGAAGCCGATCTTGAGGGCCACTGAGCCGATGGTGATGGCGCTGAAGACGCCGGACTGGGGATCGATGCCGGCGGCGGGGATGAGGGCGAGGATGGCGAAGGTGCCGACGATGTACATGAGCGCGATGAGCGCGCCTGCGCCGAAGACCGCGCGGGGCAGGGTGCGGCGGGGATTGCGGACTTCTTCGCTCATGGCGGAGACTAGCTCAAGGCCGGTGAATGCAAAGGCGATCTGGGACCAGAAGTTGACGGTGTCCCAATTCCACGTGGGAAGCATGTTGGCGACGGTGAAGTGGGTGGCTGAGCCGTGGCGGAGGGCGACGAGGCCGGCGATGGCGACGAGCATGAGCAGGGGGACGTAGGTGCCGACGCCGCCGGCGTTCTGGAGCCACTTGCCGACGTTGAGGCCGATGATATTGAGCACGACGGCGACGATGAGCATGGCGAAGGAGACGGTGAGCAGGAAGGTGCGGTCCTGGGCGAGAGCCGCGCCGCGCGGGCCGAAGATGTATGCCGCCATGGAGGCCGAGGCGAGCAGGAGGCCGGGGAAGTAGAAGACGGTGTAGAACCAGTAGGTCCATCCGGCGATGAAACCGTGGAAGGGGCCGAAGGCCTCGCGCGACCAGGCGTAGAGACCGCCCTCCTCAGGGAATCGGGAGGAAAGTTCGTTGATGACGAATGCGCCGGGGACGAAGAAGAAGAGAGCGGCGAGCACCCAGAGGCTGATGGAAGAGGTGCCGTTGTGACCGGCGGCGGCGATCCAGCG
>PMXB01000131.1 GCA_003165935.1 Acidobacteriaceae bacterium
GGATTGGGCTTCGGTTAGAGCCTGGGCGAGGATAGGCAGGTAAGAGGTGGCGGCGGGGTCTGAGGAGGCTGGGGCCAGGGTTTGGAGGGCGGGGGTTTCCACGCCGAGGGTTTCGAGGACGAGGGTGTGGGCTGCGCCGGGGACAGCAAGGGATTGCCAGGGGCGGGCGGTGGACTCGTCGAGGGCTTCGGTGCCGGGGAAGTATTGNNCCGACGCCGTGGCCGGAGCCGCGACCCGTGAAGAGGAAGTGATCGGGCTGAGACGTGATTTCGAACCAGGTGCTGAGAATGTGGCCCCAGCCGAAGGCGCGGCCTACGGCGAGGCGGAAGTCTTCAGCGGAGATTTGGGTGGATCCGGCGAGGAGGGTGATGGCGCGGGGGGATTGGCCGAGGGCTGGATCGCCGCGACGGGAAACGGTGAGGGTTCGCCAGCCGGGGCGGACGAGGCCGGCGGCGGAGAGGGCGGTGGTGAGGTCGGCGAGGGAGATGTCAGCGGACCAGGAGCGGACGCCGTTGGCGGTGCAGTATGGGTCGGCGCGGGAGACTAGCCAGGGCATGGGGCGGGATGGGGTCTGGAGTCTGGGGATTGGGGTTTGGGGAGTGTTGCGAGCGAGGGGGGTGACTTCCCTGCCCTGCGCGGATGACGGCCAGAGTTCGGTAGGGGTGGCGGTGCGGCCGCCGCAGTCCTGATGGAAAAAGGCGGCGGCGGGGCGGCCGTGATACCAAAGTGTCTCGCCGGCGGTGGCGAGGGTGGCGGCGTGGGCGGAGGGGGATGGGTCGGCGGACCAGTGGAGGAGCTGGCAGTGGGTGGAGTCGCAGAGGTCGTAGTCGGTGTGGGAGTGGGGCTGGTGGAGGGCGAAGGAACGGACGACGATGGCCAGGGCTTTGAGGGATTCCAGGCTGTCACTGGGGCCGCTTTCGCTGGAGACGACGCGTTCGACGTAGCTCTCGAGCGGGAGGGTGACGGCGAGGACGAGCTGGCCGTTACGGGCGGTGATGGAGAGGGGATGGTGGAGGGTGAGGTTCTGGCTGTGGGCGGAGAGGGTGATGGGGCCGGAGACGGTGATGGAGGCAACGGGTGCGTGATTGGGGAGGATGAGCTCGGAGTTTGAGGCGCGAATGAGGGTGGGGTGGGTTAAGGCGATGGGGGTGCAGGCGGGGCAGAGGCGGAGGGTCGATCGGGTGTCGGGTATCGGGTGTCGGGGGTCGGATGTGGGGGCGAGTGTGAGCTGGTTGTCGCGCCAGAGGGTCCAGAGGCCGATGCGGAGGGTGGATTTGGCTGGGTGAGTGGCAATGGGAGTCTGGGCACGGGACGACGAGGGTGCCATAAGAAGCAAAGCCAGAACGGGGATGAGAAAGTGAGGCTTCATTTGAGCTTATCGATTAGCGGGTGGGCGAGCGGGGAGTGGGCCAGGACTTCCGCAGCAATACGGGCGGCGTCGGACCCATGGCCCGAGGGCAGGTAGATGCAAATGACGACAGTTGGTTTTGGGTCGGAGGTGCGGGATTGCCCGGTGGCGGGGGCGAATCCTACGAACCAGCCGTGGGATGGGGTTCCGGGGCCGAGGTTGGCGGTACCGGTTTTGCCGGCGACGGGGACACGGCCGAGGGAGGCCGGGCCGGCGATGCCGAAGGAGGCTGAGTCGGCGAGGCCGGAGAGGACGACCTGGGATGCTTGCGAGTCGGGGTGCTGCGCGATTTGAAGGGCTAGCCAGCGGTAGGCGGCGGTGAGTTCGAGGGGTGTGATGCGGATTCCGTCGACGCCGAGGGCGGTGAGCTGGACGGCTGAGGTGGTGGTGGGATCGCGAAACTGGGCGGTGGCTTCTGGAGAATTTGAGGGAACGAGGCCGGTTTGGGTGAGGAGGCCGGTGGGGGCAAGCAGTGGGCGAAGCTGGGCGGGCGGGATGGAGGCGGCGAGGGCGGCGAAGTAGGTGTTGCAGGACCAGGTGAGGGCTTCGGTGGCGTCGAGAGGGCCAGGAAGTGGGGGGTGGGAGCAGTCGAGCGAGCGGCCGTCGATGTGGAGATGACGAGTACATGCGATGCGGCGGTCGGGGTCCCAGCGGTGGCTGGCGATGAGGCTATAAAGCAGGAGCGGCTTGAGCGTGGAGCCGGGGGCGGCGAGAGTGCGGGCGGCATCGGGCAGGTGGGCGGAGGCGAGGAGGCGTCCGGAGGCGATGTCGAGGACGAGGATGCGGGCGTCGGGAGCGAGGCGGGCGGCGTGGGCGACGGCGGCGGGCCAGGGATCGGGCGGGGCGGCGTGGGTCTGGGCATGAACCGGGGCGTGGGCAGCGATGAGAGAGCAGGAGAGCGCGAGCTTGAATGCAGAGGAACGCACGGAAGAAGTATCAAGCATCAAGGGGCGGCAGCATAGCATCTTACGGACTAACAGTCGTGCTCGTGACTACACTCACACAGGGAGCTGGTCGCAGGAGCTACAATTCGGGACGGATTATGCGCGCTCCGCGGATATCGATTCTATTGATGCTGATTGTTGCTGCGACCTTGCCTGCTCAGGCTTTGGAGCGGGTGACGGTGGCGCAACTGGAGCAGAGATTGGCTGCCCAGCCTGCGCCCCCAGCGGACAAGCCGATGCAGGCGCTGCGGGATAGCCAGATTGCCGAAATGTTGGGGAGCCTGGAGTTGACCGAGCGATTGAACTCGGCCCGCCTGGGGCGCATTTACCAAAAACTGGCGCCAGGGGAGCATAGCAAAGAGGCATTGCAGATACTGGCAGACCGGTCAGCGTTTCTCGATCCTCCGGGCGATGAGATGCCCACTTTGGCCCCGCCCGACGCAGAAACCCAGAAGCGGTTAATCGCCACGGCAGGCTCAAATGTGCTCAAGAACCTGAGGCGGCTGCCCAACTTTTTTGCGACTCGCACCACAGTGAGTTACTCGGGCGTTCCCGCGGACATGAACCGGAATGAGATGGCATTGCGGGTTGGAGTTTTCAAAGAAGGGGAAGCAAGTCGCGAGATCACGTTCCGCGATGGCGAAGAAGTGATTGACCCGATGAAGCCAAAGGCCGACGACGAGGAGATTGGCGCCGGGCTGGAGAGCTGGGGTGAATTCGGGCCCGAGCCAATGGTGATTCTGATGGATGCCGCGCATAGCAGCATCGAATTCCATCATTGGGAAAACATGCCAACCGGGGTGGTGGCGGTGTTTCACTACGCTGTGCCCCGACTCGGTTCGCACTATGACGTCCACTACAGGTGCGTGGCCAACGAGCCTTTCCACGACAATCCTGCTTACCACGGGTCGTTCTCCATCGATCCCGAAACGGGGGCGCTGATGCGCATTACGCTGGAGACAGAGAGCCGGCCAGGCGACCCTATTACCCACATTGCCTCAATCATTGAGTACAGCCCGATGGTGATCGGCGAACGCAACTACGTATGCCCTGTGCGTAGCCTTGCAACGGTGGTGGAGGAGGTGGGCGCGTGCGCGGCCAGGCACCACAACCCGAGGCTTGACCAGCCGGTGTTGTGGATTAATGCGAGCGGCTTTACCGACTACCATCGGCTGGGCTCGACGGCGCGGATTGTCGAGAATGGCGTGGACAAGCCTGCACCTGCCGAAGAGAAGCAGAAGTGATTCGGATGCGGGCGGAGGGCGGCGCGTGGAAGAGATTCGGATGGAGCGCGGGAAGACTGTTTCGCGCCTGCGGGCTGTTGGTTTGCCTGGTATTGATGTTGGGCGCGGGCTCATTTGCGCGAGGCGACAAGATTCACGAGGCTGTTTTCAAGGGCGACTTGAACAAAGTAGTGGCGTTGTTGAAGGACAAACCCGATCTGCTCGAAAAGAAGGACAGCCTGGGGCAGACGCCGTTGATTGTCGCGGTGAATCACAACAAATTGGAGATTGCGGAACTGTTGCTGGCGAATGGGGCGAACGTGAACGCACGCGACCCAAAGATGCACACACCGCTGATTCTTGCCTTGTCGGTGTACAACCACGAGAAGATGGAGCGCCTGCTGCTGGCGAAGGGAGCGGACGTGAACCTGGCCGATGGCTCGGGCATGACCGCAGTTTTTTATGCCGTGAAGCAGGGGCAATTGGAGGATGCGAAGATCCTGATTGGGAACGACGCAAACATTAACGTCATCACGGGGGAATCGCCGTTGTACACCGCAATGCTCGCGCACCGTCTGGAGATGGTGGAACTTCTGCTGGCCAACGGTGCGGATGTGAATTACAAAGTGAGAGGTTTTACTCCATTGCGCTATGCGAAGCTGTCGGACCAGCCAAAGATGGAAGCGCTGGTGAAGAAGTATGGCGGGCATGAGTAGAGGTGGGTTGTTGGCGACAGCAATTCCCTCCGGTGACCAGTGAGAAGGAAGATTGATTCTGAATGAGGAGGGCGGCACGGATAAAAGACTTGGATGGAGCGTTGGAAGCTTGTTTCGCGCCTGCGGGCTTGTTCTTTGCCTGGTATTGACGTTGGGGGCGAAGTCTGCTGCACCGGGCGACGAGATTCACAAGGCGGTGATCAAGGGCGATCTCGCCAGAGTTGTGGCGCTGTTGAAGGAGCATCCCGAACTGGCCGAGGACAAAAACAACATGGGGCAGACGCCACTCTATGCGGCGGTAGCGCACAACCAGTTGGAGATTGCAGAGCTGTTGCTGGCCAACGGGGCGGACGTGAACACCCGCGATGGGTATGGGCATACGCCGCTGATGCAGGCGTTGTGGGTTTACAACCACGACAAGATGGTGCGTTTGCTGCTCGCAAATGGGGCCGACCTCAACCTGGAAGATAAGTGGAGGATGACCGCGCTGGCGTATGCGGCGAAGCAGGGTCAGTTGGAGGATGCAAAGGTGCTGCTGGCGAACGACGCGAACGTGAACGTGGTCTCGGGGTCTTCGCCGCTGTATTTTGCGGTGGTTGGGACGCACACGGAGATGGTGGCGCTGCTGCTGGCGAACGGGGCGGACGTGAACTACAGAATGGGCGGGTTCACGGTTTTGCATTGGGCTAATCAGGATAACTATCTGATGAACCAGATTTCGGATCCTAAGATTGAGGCGCTGATTAAGAAGTATGGGGGGCGAGAGTAGAGTTCAGAGGCCCGAAGAAGCACCAAATCTGAATAGAATGGCCAGGGGCCGCCCTGCGGTAGCATGGTGTGCGTATGGCACACACCTATTGCTCTTCGCTTTATCATTGCGTCTTCTCAACCAAAGAAAGGCGCAAGCTCATCACGCCCGATGTCCAAGTCCAGCTTTGGGCCTACATCGGTGGGATCGCACGCGGACTTCAAATGAAGGCCCTCGAGGTTGGCGGCATGGACGACCATGCGCATCTGCTGCTCTCACTGCCGTCCACGCTGGCCATTGCCACGGCGATGCGCGAGATCAAGAGCGCTTCTTCTCATTGGCTGGACGAGAATTATGCTTTGCCGGGCTTCGCCTTGCAGGAGGGCTACGGCGCGTTCTCCATCGGAAGCGCGCAGATTGAGACAACCACGGCCTACATCGCAAACCAGGTTGAGCATCATCGCAAACGGGATTTCCAAGCGGAGTTTCTAGCCATTTTGAAGAAGCATGGGATCGATTACGATCCACGGTTTGTGTGGGGATAGGCGCGGGCGGCGGAGAGACACGATCCCGGCGTACGCCGACATGAGAATATCCCATTTCTGCCGCCCCTACGGGGCTGAATCGCGTTGGGGTGGGCGTGTTCCCAGGGTTTCACCCTGGGCTATTGTCTGCGGCTCCCTACGGGAGTGGGGGTATCCACAGCTGAAGCACATGCCCTTCAACATGGGCTGAACCCTTCCAATAAACACAGGGGCGAGTTGTGCAAGGGGCGTGCTAGGCTGGAAGTCCACGGAGGGAAGAGGTTATGGCGACTGGGGTTTTGATCCCTGGAGGCGACGAGACGATTGATCTGCAGCAGCAGGTGGCGCGGTTGCAGGCTCTGCTTGAAGCGAGCAGGCAGGTTCACTCGACGATCCGCGAAGAGGAAGTGCTGGAGCAGGTGCTGAAGATCGTGGTTCGCGAGTTGGAGATGGCGGGCGCGGCGTTCACGGGGACGGGGCTGAGCTACGGCGAAGAGGTGGCGGAGGGCTCGGAAGGGCTGCTGCGGGTGGCGCTGGACGATCGCGACGGCAAGCCGATGACGGAGTTGCTGGTGGCTGCCCCGGACGGGCGGGAGATGACGCTCTATGAGGCGGACTTTATTGAGGGTCTGGCGCTGCAGGCGGCGGTGGCGCTGGAAAATGCGCGCAATCACAAGCGGAACGTGGCTTTTGCGCGGGTGCAGCAGGACCTGGACGCGGCGCGAAATATTCAGCGTTCGCTGCTGCCGCAGGAACTGCCGAAGATTGAGGGCTACTCAGTTGGGTTCAAGTCAGTGACCTGCTACGAGGTGGGCGGCGA
>PMXB01000191.1 GCA_003165935.1 Acidobacteriaceae bacterium
TGAAGCGGACCTGCCGCTGGTTGACGAGGTCGATGACGCAGAGGGTGTGGAATGCGCCGAATCCATAGTTGGAGACGTAGGCGGTTTTGCCGTCGGCGGAGGCGACGACTTCGTGGGGATCGCCGCCAACGGGGATGCGGGCGACGACGTGGAGATCTGCGGGGTCAATGATGGCGAGAGTGTGGTCCTGCTTGGAGAGGACGAGGAGCGAGGCCTTGGGCGTGGGCTCGGCGACGGCGAGCGGAAGGGCGAGGGAAGCCAAAAGGACGAAGGCGCAGACGACTCGGCGCATGCGGATACCTCCAATCAACGGCGAGACAGGGAAACGGTGCGACGGGGATGGACTAGATCATCGGCTCGGAGTGATGTTCGAACGCATCCGCTGGATGGGGGGCTTGCTGCGAAGCGGGCTGGGCTTGCTGCGAAGCGCGATCAGTGGGTTGGGATGCACCGAGGACTTCGACGACGGCCTTGACGCCGGCGAGGAGACCAGAGATCTGTCGTATCGGCTTGTTGACGGCGTCAACTACAACGCCGGCAGTGCGGTCGATAGCGTCGAGCGCGCCGGAGACCATCGCATCGACGCGCGAAGACTGCGCGTTGACGCGCTGGGCGATCTCCGTGGCTGAAGCGCTGACCTTGGTGGTGTTTTCCTTGAGCGTTTGCGACATTTCCGCCACGTTCTTTGCGGTCTCTTCCACCCTGGGCGTGATGCGCTCGACAAATCCCCTGGTGTGATCGATGACGGGCATTGCCGAGGCACGCAAGTCGTCGACGTTTTCGGTGAGCGACTTGATGCCCTTGCGCACGGCGATGAACATGGCAGAGAGCAGAATGGTCTGAAAGAGGATGCAAATCGCGGTTACGGCGATGAGGAGCAGCTCGAGGGTGTCATGGTCCAGTTTTGGCATCGGATTGGTCTCGCTTAAGTGCGCTGCGAAGCTGGAAACATCGTACTACTCGCCTGTGCTGCACGGAACCTGGGCGCGGCTCGGCGGAGAGCCGGAGAGCGGCGAGGAGGGCGTGGTTCGAGGATACATGGCTTGGTCCGGAGCAAAATCAACTGCCCGAGTGGGCGTGTCGACAATGCTCCGGGCTGAAGAATCCTAGAACCATAAAGGCCGGACCGGAACCCCGGCGGAAGAACGACCGGATGAGTTACAGCGGTTCGTTGGTGGTGGTGGTGGCGGTGGTGGTGCGATATGCATCACGGCCTGCGTCGACGGCTGCACCCACCTTGGTGGTCTGCTCGGCTACGAGGTTCTTGCCCCTCTCGACGAACTCCTCCCATTGTGCGCGGCCACGGTCGACAACCTCACGGCTGCGGTCCACATACTGACCAACCTGCTCCTTGCTCTTGTCGACGATGGTGGAAACGTGCTCGCGGCCCTTGTCGACGAGCACAGAGGCCTGCTCGGCTGCGTACTGTGCCTTGGCCTTCACAAACTCGGTGCCCTGCTTGGCGCCGGTGGCGATGTCCTCACGGGTTTCGCGACCGCTCTTGGGGGCATAGAGAATGCCGACAACCGCGCCCACGCCCAACCCGGCGATAAACCATGCGAGGTGATGAATTTTGCTTTCTTCAGCCATAACGACGTTCTCCTTTTTTCGCTCAGAGCGAAGAGTACATGAGCTTAACAAGATCGTTTATACGCAGCAAATGAAGGAATAGTTCGGACGGTGTGCCTTCATGTGCCGGAAGTCCTGGGGCCCTTTGAGTCAGGTCAGAATCGACCCAGCCTCTGGTTACATTGGACGCAGAATGTGATCGTCCCGTTGCAACTGATTATCAGGCAGCCGCACAAAGATCGCCTGTTCAAAACAATACAGGATAGGAGGCAGCCGAAGTGAATGGTTTAACGGACTCAATGGCTGCATCCGCAGGAGCGCTCAAGAACCTCGGCGAAGTGCAGGCTGGAGCGGTGAGCGAGGTGGCTGATCTGCTCGCGGCAACTGAATCCGTCGGCGACGATGACGGTGAGGGGGTCGGCGGCTTCGATTACGGGGAGAAGATCGAGGTTGGCGATGGCTTTTGAGAGCTCGAATTTGTTTTTCTCAAAGCCAAAGGGGCCGGCCATACCGCAGCAGGTGGAGTTGATGAGCTCTACGTGAGCGCCGGCTTTGCGAAGGAGGGCGAGTTCAGAGGAAGGGCCGCCAAAGACGGCCTTGTGGTGGCAGTGGCCGTGGAGGAGAAGCTGCGCGCCGTTGAGGCGGCCGGCTACCCATTCGGAGCCGTGTGCGGAGAGCCAGTCGGCGAGGAGCCAAACTTGAGAGCTGAGCTTCTGAGCGCGGGGATCGGCAGGGAAGAACTCGAGCATTTCATTCCGGAAAACTGAGGCGCAACTGGGCTCGAGAAAGATGAAGGGGAGTCCGGCATCGATTTGCGGGGCGACGCGCTGGAGAACGTTGGCGAGGTAGGACTTTGCGGAGTTGAGCAGGCCGAAGTCGTAGAGTGGGCGGCCACAGCAGATGTGGCCTTGCGGGACGGAGACCTGGAAGCCTGCCTGGGTGAGGACGGACTCAGCGGCGGCGAGGGTTTGCGGGTGGTAGAAGTTGTTCCAGGTGTCGGCCCACAGGACAACTTTTTGCTGTTTCTTTTTGTGGTCTTGGTTTGAAGCGTCCGTGGAGACAGCGGCGCGAGACTGGCCGGTCGCGCGGGATTGCAGAAACGATCGATCGGCGAGGCGGGGCATGGGGCGCTTTTGAGCAACGCCGAGGATGTGTTTGACGAGCGGGCTGGAGAGGGAACTGCCGAGCACTGCGTTGGTGAGGGCTGGAGTGAGAGCGCCGAGGCGGGCGAGCTTGTCGGCATAGCCGAAGACGTAGTGGTGGAGCGGGTGAAGGCGGCCCTTGTACTTCTGCGCGAGGAACTCGGCCTTGTATGTGGCCATGTCGACGGCGACCGGGCACTCGGTTTTGCAGGCCTTGCAACTGAGGCAGAGATCGAGGGCCTGGTGGACGGCGTGGCTCTGGAAGCCTTCAGAGCGCAGCGCGCCGGCGAGCATCTCCCAGAGCAGGCGGGCGCGGCCGCGGGTGGAGTGCTGCTCGTCGCGGGTGGCGCGGTAACTGGGGCACATGACTCCGCCTTCGGACTTGAGGCATGCGCCGACTCCGACACAGCGGGCAGTGGCACGCTCGAGGGAGCCCTGGTCGCTGAGGAGAACGAAGTGAGTTTCAAGATTGGTGTGTTGGGCGCGCCGGCCGGGCTGCTCGCCAGGCTCGACGGGGCTATGGCGGAGGTTCTGGACGGGATCGTAGACACGAACCGCATCCGAAAGTTTTCCGGGGTTCATGCGGTTGTCGGGATCCCAGATGGACTTGAACTCGCGGAAGGCATCGACAAGCTCGGGGCCAAACATTTTGGGCAGAAGCGCAGCGCGGGCCTGACCGTCGCCGTGTTCGCCGGAGAGTGATCCACCGAGGGAGAGGACCAGGTCGGCGGCGCGATCGATGAATTCGCGGAATTTGCGCAGGCCTTCGATGGAGGAGAAGTCGAAGTTGATGCGGAGATGGGAGCAGCCTTGGCCGTAGTGACCGTAGAAGGGGCTGGAGTAGCCGTAGTCGGCCATGAGGGCGGTGAGTCCGCGGAGATATGCGCCAAGGTGCTCCGGAGCAACGGCGGCATCTTCCCAGCCTTCATGGCGGTCTGGCTCGCCGGGGACGGAGACAGTTGCGCCGAGGCCCGACTCGCGGACGTGCCAGACGCGGGCGGCATCTTCGGAGTTGTAGGTGCGGGCGCGCGATGATTCGGGCCAGGATTTGGAGGCGGCGATGAGAGCCTGGGTTTGGGATTGGGCTTCTTCGGCGGTCCAGCCGCCCATTTCGACGAGAAGGAAACCGTTGCCGGGTGGCAGGAGAGCGACATCGTCGACGGCGAGCTGCTTGCGCATCATGAAGTCGACGAGTGTGCCGTCGAAGCCTTCGAGGCCGAGGGGGCTTAGCTCAAGAACGCGCGGGACGACGTCGGCGGGCTGGAAGCGGTCATCGAAGGCGAGGACGGTAAGGATGCGGTAGGGTGGCGAGGCCGTGAGGTTGAGCGTGGCGGAGAGGATGATGGCGCAGGTGCCCTCAGAGCCTACGAGGGCGCGGGCGACGTTAAAGTCGTTTTCGGGAAGAAGCTCGTCGAGGTTGTAACCGGAGACGCGGCGGGGAATGCGGGGAAAGCGCTGGCGGATGCGATCGGCGTGCTGGTCGCGGAGAGCCTTGAGGTGGGAGTAGATCGAGCCGATACGGCCGCCTTGGGCGATGAGGGAGTGGAGCTGGTCTTCGCTGGTCCGGCCGACGGTGAGGCGGGTTCCGTCGTAGAGGAGGATGTCGAGCGACTCGACATTGTCGACGACCTTGCCAGCCATGAGGCCGTGGACGCCGCAACTGTTGTTGCCGATCATGCCGCCGAGGGTGCAGCGGCTGTGGGTGGCGGGATCGGGGCCGTAGGTGAGGTGGTGCAGTTCGGCAGCTTCGCGGAGGCGGTCGAGCACAATTCCTGGCTCAACGATTGCAAGGCGGGCGGCGGGGTCGAGGGAGGTGAGGCGGTTAAGGTAACGGGAGAAGTCAAAGACGACGGCGACATTGGCGGTTTGGCCGGCGACGCTGGTACCTGCTCCACGAGGAAGGATGGCTGCGCCGACTGCGCGGCAAGCGGCAACAGCGGCTTCGACGTCGGCGATGTCGCGGGGCAGTATGACACCGACGGGGAGCTGGCGATAGTTGGAGGCGTCGGCTGCGTACAGGGCGCGCGACGCGAGATCGAAGCGGACTTCGCCACGGAGAGTGGATCTAAGGCGAGCCTCGAGGTCGCGATGGGCGGCGAAGGCCTCATGATCGAGCGGAGGCTGGTGGAGGAGCTCGGCGATCTGTGACGCGGTCACGGTCATGGTGGGAACCGTTGATGGACCAGAGACTAGTGCGTCGGCCACTCATCTACGACGACGCCGAGGTCGTTCAGTTGCTGGATGACAGCCTCGACGTTGCGGCGGAGTTTGGGGCGGTCGGACTTGTCTGCACCGGGTGACTCGGCAACGGCGACTACGCGGCCATAGTGCCATGCGCCGGCAGGGAGAGCGATGAGCGCGTCGGGCAGATCGGCGAGTCGAATCTGAAGCTGCTGTCGGCGGGCCCCTTCGGGGCGGAGCATCGATCCCTGACCGACGGTGCTGGTGTTGGTGTCAGGGAGAGTGATGCGCATACTTATGTATTCGGCGTCGACCGAGAGGAAGGGATTTCGCCAGGCGCCTGGCTCGTGAACGTCGACGTACATGCTTTTGGTGGGGAGCGGAATCTGGGCGAGTTGGGCTCGCCGTTGCTCTGTTTTGCTTTCAGACGCCGTGGCTTTAGCGGCAGCTTGCTCTTCGGCGGTGACCGCCGTCTTGGCCACGCCGACGACCGCCTGTTCCTCCTTGTGGCAGGCGACGAGGGCGACAACGAGCAGGATGGCCAAGCTTAGAAGTCCGCGCACGGGGAAGCTTTTTCTCACATTTCAAGGATAGCAAGATGGGGGCAACTGAGGCTGCTTGCTATTTGCCAATCTGGCCACGGGCGACGGCGTCGAGTACGCCGTTGAGGAAGTTGATCGACTCCGGGGCTGAGTAGCGGCGGCCGATCTCGAGGGCCTCGTTAATGACGATGGGGAATGGCGTGCCCTTGAAGGCGAGGATCTCGGCGATGGCCATGCGAAGAAGGTTGCGATCGACGGCGGGCATGCGCTCGATGCGCCAATGCTTGGAGTTGAGCGCGATGAGCTCGTCGATCTCCTGCTGGCGGGCGACGGCAGCGCGAAAGAGGTCTTCGGCAAAGCCGCGGATTTCAGGCTCGACGGGGTCGGCGCTCATCCAGAATGTGGAGCGAACCTCGTCAGGGGACATTTTGCCGATGTCCGCCTGGAAGAGCATCTGCATGGCGATCTCACGGGATTTGCGGCGACCCGAGCCGTGGTGCTTGGCGGGGCTCAAGCTTTGCCGCCCTGGCGGATGGAGCGCTTGAGATTGACCATCTCGATGGCAGCGCAGGCGGCTTCAAAGCCCTTGTTTCCGGCCTTGATGCCGGCGCGATTGAGAGCTTGCTCGAGGTTTTCGCAGGTGAGCACGCCGAAGCTGTGGGGAATACCGGTCTCCTGTTGCGATTGGCCAATGCCGCGCGCGACTTCGTTGTAAATGGCTTCGTAATGGGCGGTTTCGCCGCGCAGCAGGCAGCCGAGGGTGATGACGGCATCCACCTGGCCGAGGTTGGCGATGGTGCGTGCGCCGTCGGGGACTTCCCACGCGCCGGGAACGCGCACGACCTGGATGTCTTTGCGTTGCGCGCCGCTGCGGAGAAGTGCGTCAAGCGCCCCTTCGAGCAGGCGGTCGGTGATAACGGCGTTCCATCGGGCGACGACGATGGCGAACTTCATGCCTGCGGCGGAGAGATCGCCTTCCAGGGCGACCGGCTTGCCTTTCACGGGATCGGTCCATGCCCAGAAGCTGAAAGTGAATCCAGGCTCGGGCTCGACCGTGAAGATGCGCGACTTCCAATGAGTGTCTAAAATAGGGCTGAGGCGCGAGGCTTCTTTGTCGTTGCCTTCAGAGCGGAGCCAGCCGGCTGCGGCCTGATGAACAGCGTCAAGAGAAGTAACTTCGACGAGAACATCCGCGGTGGAAGGGAATTGGCCGTCTACAAATTCAAGGTTGCCAAGCGGCGCGAGGAAGGCGGCTCCACGGCTCTCTTCTTCGTTCCAGCCTGCGCCTGAGGCGAATCCAAGCATGGAGAAGAAACTGGACAGCCGTGTCCATGCATCGGAGCTATTTGCAGCGCGAAGAAATGAGATTCCCTTGATCATGCGGAAGACCTGTTCTGGATGATTCTATCGTGCGAGGGCGGGGCAACAAGCCGAGAGGTGTTCGGTTCGATGGCAGTGAAAAGGCCGGCAGGGTGCCGGCCTTTTCGACGAGCCATCCCAACCGGAGCCGAACTACGTTGTCGGTCGTGGCTTGATTGCGATGGCTGTCGTGGGAACGATTGCATCGTTGCCCGAATAAGTGCAGCCCTGGTCGTTGCCACCCGCGCTGACCGGGGTGCAGGCAGGAAGGTTGGGCGCAATCTGCTGCGTGTCGGTGAGGGTGGAAACGTTGATGTAGTGGATCAGATTGTCACCGGCTGTGGAAACGAAGAAGAGCTGATCGTCAGGCGTGAATGCGCCAGCGAGCGGGGCAGTGATACTCGCGCTTCCGTTGAGAGTGATGTACCCGATCTTACCCAGGCCCGCTGCGGACGGAATGTAATAAGGCAGTGAAGCGCCTGTGGCCGAGCCGCTGTATGTGATGAATGCGAGGTTTGAAGCGGGAGAGGCGAGCACCTGATTGACCGACGTGGCAACCACCTTGTTTATGGCAACGGTTCCGTTGAGCTTGCCGTTGGTTCCAAGCGGAGACAGGGTGTTGGTGCCGGCGCCGGGGCACTGCGCGTTGGCGCCGGTGGGCACTGAGACGCCGATATCGGCGAGGTTGATTTGTGAGCCGGAGAGCGAGGCCCCCAGAATGTGGCTTCCGTCTGTTGTGGCTGCCAGAACATCGCTCTGCACTGGAACCGAGTCAGCCTGTGGATAGAACTGAAGGACTCCGCCAACAGTTCCGGAAGGACACCAGGTATGCGAGACAGTAGGGATTCCGCGCAAGTATGCCCCAACGCTGGGAATGGTGATTGCCGGGTTTTGTATAGGCGGATAAGAGCCCAGACTGATTGCCGGTCCACCCGCAGGAAGGTTGCCGGCCACGTTCGGTGGCGTGTTGCAGGTGGGTTGCGCTCCTGGAGGCAGCGGGCTCGGAGGGAGTGGATAGGTGGTCCAACCAGTGTTCTGGCTATAGACATAAAGCGTGTCGGAATGGCCTGTGATGAGTGGAGTGGCAGGGCATCCAGCCGGAGCTGGCTGGCCAGGGATGTAGCCTGGGCTGTTCAGGTTCGCGTTGTCCACGATGTAGAGCGTCTTTTCGTCCGGAGTCCAGACCGCGGCATTTCCCATTCCACCGAAGGTGCTGGTGGTTCCGCCGCCGGTTAGGTAGATGTAGAAAAGATGGCGCGCCTGGTCATTGATGAGTAGATAACTGTTGCTGGGAGAAACGGCAAGGACGACGCCGGGGGCGTTCGGATCCTGCTTGGTGAGCGCGTTGGAGAAGGTGCTGTATTCCATCAGTTCGTGGGCCGAACCGAAATAGAGGTTGGTGCCGGACCTGTCCATGACCATTGAATTGGGGACGTAGGGCATTCGAACGGTCGTGCCAATCGTTCCTGTGATCAGCTCAATCGGCTCAAAGTATTGAGATTGGCCGGGGGATGAGAACCACAGTAGGTCGCTAGCAGTACCGGGGGTGGTAACGGTGACCGGATTTGAAGAGATCGGTAGCCCGGTGCCAAAGAGGCCGATCTGATTAATCGGAGAAGGATTGCATGTGCTCGGCTGGCAGATGGCATAAATAGAAGCAATTCCCGGAAAAAAGGCGTTGATGCCGCCGCCGTTGGATGCCGAGATGTCGACTGGGTCAGTGGACTCATAGTCGAGAGAGAGACCCGTAAGACTGTTGCCGTTGGTATCGGTGATTGTGGTGGTGAGGTTCTGCTGGACGCCCTGGGTGATTGTTCCAGAAGTGGAACCGTTGGCAAGCGTGACGTTGATTGATGCGGGAGGGCAGACGGAGAAGTAGCCGGCAGCAGAACTGCCACCAGCGACCTCGGCGCTTACGACGGTGGTGCCGGGAAGTTCGGCGGTAATGACGTTGGTATCCTGATTGATCGAGGCGAGGGAGTTATTGCCAAGGATGAATGAGAGTGTACCCAACGGAGCGGAGCAATTGCTGATCGTGGCTCCCGCGGGGGCGGGGCAAGCGTAGTTTGCCGGCGATACGGAGGACGGAGCGCAGAGCAACTGCTGCTGGTTGTTGGCTCCTGCAAAACAGGCTTGGGCGTCGAGCTGCGCAGTCTGTGTTTGCGACGTGCATTGTGGTGGACCCACCAGCGATATCGACGTCACCTGTGGATGGACGTATACCGTCACGGGATTCGACGTGACCGACTCGGCGGAGGCCGTGATAGATGCTGCGCCATACGGAAGGCCGCCGGTATTGGGTAGCGGACTGGGGAAGTTGCAGATGGTGTAGTTGGGAATGCCGCCGCCCGAGTTACGGTTCCACTGTCCGGCACAGATGGCACCAGTAGGCGAGATGTCTACCAACTGGTTGTTGGTGGTGCCGTAGGTGTAGCTGGTAACGGTCGCTGGAGTACCCAGACAGGTCTTGGCACTGGGGGAGGAGATCTGGGTGGTCTGGCCGAAGGCAAGGGAGATGCCCGTCGTCTGAGGCCCGATGGTGATTGAGTCCACGTCGGTGATCTTCCGCCCGTAGCCCGAGGTTGTAGGGCAGTATTTCGCTGCGGGATTGCGTGTGCATCCTACGATCGTGAACCCGGCCGGAATGGCCATACCTAGCAAGCAAACAAGCGTCAAAAACCGCCGCATGAATCCTCCCCGCCCCGCTCGCCAAACCGCGGAACGGTCTGTCCGTCTTCATCTAGAAATCTTCGGTTTATAGCGATTCTGCAATCGCCGTAGTCGAGTTATTGCTGCGGTCGTCTGGCATAGTGCCCAGGGTACCGAGCGAAACCTGTTTCAGCCCTCGCACACATCGTGCGCACCGGCATCCGGCGGGACCGTTTCCACGCAGCCGGCAGGCAAAAAGTGTCGTGAAAGCTCCAATGAAAAGTGTATCAGGACGAGCTGGCCGCGACGGAAGGCCTGTTGGCCTGCTTCGGGATCGAAGCCTGACGTCTGACTTGAGTGCTGCATGAATAGACGGGCCAGGAGGGGCTTTGGGGAGCAGGGAGACAGAGCACTGGAGGCGGAGAAATGGGGGGAGTGCGGCTGCAACTCCCCTGAAAGTGGCGACGATTATTGTGACGGCGGCATATAACGAGCAAACCACTCTAAAGCCCGGACAGCGACGTCGCGGCGATGGGCAGGATCGACGAAGCCGTGACCCTCATTTGGATAGATGACGAGTTGTGTAGGGACGTGGAGGTCGCGCAACGCGTGCCAGAACTCGTAGGACTGCGGCGCTGGACATTCGCCGTCGCGATCGCCGACGACGACCAGGGTTGGCGTGGTGGTCTGCTTGATGTAGGTGATGGCGGAGCTCTTTGCGTAGACGGCTGGATCATCGTAGACCGATGCGCCGAAGAAGGGAATCATCCACTGGTCGATGGAGTTTTCGCCGTAGTAGCTGAGCCAGTCGGAGATGCCTGCGCCGGCGACGGCGGCGCGGAAGCGGTGAGTCTGGGTGACGGCGAACATGGTCATGAAGCCGCCGTAGCTCCAGCCGGTGAGGCCAACGCGCTGCGGATCGACGGGATAGCGGGCCTCGACGGCATCGACACCGGCGAGGATATCGCGCAGGTCGCCGTAGCCAAAGTCTTTGACGTTGGCCTGGGTGAAAGCCTCGCCCTGGCCAAAGCTGCCGCGGGGGTTTGGCTGGAGGACGAAGTAGCCAAGCGCGGAGAAGGAAGTTGCGCTGAGGCTGCCCCATCCGCCCCATTGCGAGCCTATTGCCGCACCGGGGCCACCATGCACGATCACGATGAGCGGGTACTTCTTTGCGGGGTCGTAGTCCCTGGGCAGGGTGAGCCAGCCCTGGACGTTGAAGGATTCGTTCTTCCATGAGAGCGACTCTGAGTGGCCCCAGTTTGGGCGAACACCGTCGTTGACGTGAGAAAGCTGGAGGAGACCGTCGAGTGAAGTGGCTGTGGGACGGCCGGTGCGCGCGCCGTAGAACTCGGGAGCACGGTCAAAGCTGCTGGCGGAGAACACGAAGAGCGAATGGTCGGCTGTGACGGAGAGGCCGCGGCTGAAGAGGCCGTCGCCTACTGAGGCGGGAATATTGAAGACGGGTCTGTCGAAGGTGGAGGAGACACTGTCAGCGGTTTTACCGCCCACGATTTGCATGCGAACAAGTTGGTTGTTGCCCCCGACAAATTCGCTAACATCCATGTGGTCGTTGCCGTCCCATGCAATCCATGCCGGCGAGGTGGGGCGCGACGGAGTGAGGTCGTGGGGTGTGCCGCCTGCGGACGAGATGATCCAGACGTCGCCGCCAGTGGAGCCCTGGTCGCTCATGAGGCCGCCGATGAAGGCGATGGTTTTGCCGTCAGGAGACCAGCGAGGCACGGCGATCTCGAGGCCGTGCAGCGGGCCGGCTACGATAGCGGGGGCGAGAATGGCAACGGGTTCAGCGCCGAGGGCCTGGGTGTAAAGCTTGGCGACCCACCAGTTATTTTCGCCTGGAGGGTCGGCGGCTACGTAGGCGAGGGATTTGGAGTCGGGAGCCCAATTGAACTCATAGATATGGAGGTTGGCGGGCGAGACCATCTCCGCGGGTTCGGCCTTGGACACATCCACACGAGCAGCAGCGATGCGCTGGACTTCAACGCCGTCTTCGCCAATGACTCCGGAGGGGAGCTTCATGGCGGCGAGTGCGCCGGAAGGGCGAGTGGCGCCTTCGACGTAAAGGAATGCGATGCGCGAGCCATCGGGCGAGAATGCGGGCTCTTCAACGTAGCCGTTGAGTGTGGTCAGGCGCTGTGCCGGCTTGCCGTCGAGGTGAGTCAGGTAGATGTCCAACTGGCCGCCCGGTTGGGCGCAATCCGAGAAGAAGGCGAGGGCTTTGGAGTCGGGAGCCCAGGCTAGCTGTCCCTCGCGACAGTGCTGGTCGGATTTCGAGGCGGCGGTGATGCGTTCGGTTAGCTTCAAGTCATCGAGAGGGGCGGTGCGGATTTCGCCGGAAGCGCGAGAACCCTCGATCCATGCGAGGCGCTGGCCATCGGGCGAGACAGCGACCTGGCCGACGCTGCGGCCGTGTGTGATGCCGTTGAGAACATCCTCGATATGGGCGCGTTCGGGGTCCTTTGCCGAGGTTGCCAGTTGGGCGGAGAGGCTGGCAGCAAGGGTGAAGAGAGCGGCGACAGAGGAGAGGGCGGCGACGGCGAAGAAGGTGCGAGAGAATTTGGGGTGATTGGGCAAAAACATAGGGAGATGCTATCAGCAGGGGTATTCGTGGCAGAACTGGAAACGCGGGAGTTTGAAGGTCGAATTAGGGTTTGGGAGAAAGAATGTAAAACGTGCTTGACATCTAATTAGATCAATTGTAAAGTCAGCTTGTCTTTATGGAAAGGAAACACGTTATGGTCTTTTTTGCTTGCAGGAATCGCAACTTCAGTCCGATGCAGCGGCGGTCGCTGGCGAAGTTTGGCAGCCTGATGCTGCTGGCGGTGGCGCATTGGGCTGCCGAGCATCGCACGGTCGCAAAGTCCCTGGTGATGGTGCTGGATCTGCTTCCGGCTTTTCCGATCATGATGATGATCCTGGTCGTGAGCCAGTATCTGACGCGGGAGACGGACGAGTTTATCCGGCTGCTGGTGATGCGGTCGCTGCTGTGGGGGATTGGGGCGACGATGGTGGCGGACGTTGTGCTAGCGGCCGTAGGGAGCGATCCGCGAGGGTTGCATTTTGCGGTTGTGTTCAACATCGACGTGTTTGTGGTGACAGTAGGGGTGGCGATGCGGGTGCAGTTGTGGAGGGCGCAGTGAAGAACCGGCTTCGCGTGCTGCGGGCGGAGCGGAACTGGAGCCAGGCCGACCTTGCAGAGCGGCTGCAGGTATCGAGGCAGTCAGTGAATGCGATCGAGACGGGGCGGTTCGATCCGAGCCTGCCGCTGGCGTTCAAGCTGGCGAAGCTGTTTGATGCGCGGATCGAGGAGATATTTGAGGCGGAGGGTGAAGAAGGGACGGAGGGGATTTAGCCGGTTGCGGCGACTTTGTGGATGGCCAGGAGGGTCTCGAGAAGGGGCTTGAGGAGCTTGAGGTCGAGGGCGTTGGCGCCGTCCGACTTGGCGTTGGCGGGGTCGTCGTGGACTTCGAGGAAGAGGCCGTCGATGCCAGCGGCGACGGCGGCGCGGGCGAGCAGAGGGATAAACTCGGGCTGGCCGCCACTCACGCCACCGGCGGCTGAAGCCTGCTGGACGGAGTGGGTGCCGTCGAAGACGACCGGGGCGGTTCGGCGCATGATGGCCAGCGAGCGGTAGTCGACGACGAGGTTGTTGTATCCGAAGGATGCCCCGCGCTCGGTGAGGAAGACGCGGGTGTTGCCGGTGGAGCGGACCTTTTCGGCGGGGTGGGTCATGTCCCATGGGGCGACGAACTGGCCCTTCTTTATGTTGACGGCACGGCCGGCGTTTCCGGCGGCGACGAGCAGGTCAGTCTGGCGGCAGAGGAAGGCGGGAATCTGGAGGACATCGACGGCTTCGGCAGCGACGTCGCAATGGGCGGGCTCGTGGACGTCGGTAAGGATGGGGAGGCCGGTGTCTTTGGCGAGGCGGCCGAGGATGGCGACGCCCTCTTTGAGGCCGGGTCCGCGGAAACTCTTTACGCTGGTGCGGTTGGCTTTGTCGTAGCTCGCTTTGAAGATATAGGGGATCGCGAGGTCGGCGGCGATGCGCTGGATTCGCTCGGCCATGAGCCGCACGTGGGCTTCGGACTCGATGACACAGGGACCGGCGATGAGGAAGAACTGGCCCGACCCGACGTGGACCGGGCCGATTTCAAAGGAGTTGCTCACGAAGGCGATTCTATCGTGATTTAGGCGCGAAGATGTCGATCTAGACGGCGACGCGGTCGCTTGCGTGGCTGCGGGACCACTCCCAGAGGGCGCGTTCGAGGGCGTGGAGCGGGGTGTCGCCGGGTAGGTTGGTTTGCGGCTTGACGATTCCACACTCGGAGAGGTGGCGGAAGAAGCCCAGGTACTTCTCATAGAAATCGACGTCGTGGCGGGAGTGACCGAGGGCTTCGAGCGCGCGGTAGTCGAGGACGGCGTAGCGGTCGGGGTGGATGGTGGCCAAAATGGCTGTGGCGATGGGCAGGTCGATGCCGCGGAGGGCGGTGAGGGCGTTGACCGCCTCGCTGACGGAGGATTCAGGGGCGGCAGCAATCTTTAGCGCCTTCTTGAGGTTCTCGTTGCTGTTGCCGATCAGGTAGTGGACGACGCGTTCGGACTTCCAGCGAACAATGGTTTCGAGATTAGGCAGCGAATAGTCGCCTTCGCGAATCGCCTGCCCGGCTTCGAATGCCGCTTTCTCAAGCTGCCGTTCACGTTCGCTGGCTTCCTGCCAGTATTTCTCCGCAAGTTGTTGAAGGTCTGCTTCCGAGGGTTGAAGCTCAAAGTACGCCATGGTGTTGGATCTCCCTTTCACAAAAACCAGCAAACAATAGGCCCGGCATTGGAGCGTTGTCAATATAACTTTGGACGGTCTTTGGGGAAGGTGAACCGTGAAATGCCATTTTTGATGGTAAAATGGCATTATGAATGCCATTGTGGAGATCGACAAGGCGGGTCGGATCGTGATTCCGAAAAAGATGCGGGATGCGATGGGACTGCCGGCGGGCTCGCGATTGCGGGTGGAGTGCGTCGGTGATCGTCTGGTGATGGAGCCGCCTGTGGAGGAAGCTCGCCTGGAGATGCGGGACGGCCTGCTGGTGCTGGTGGGTGGCGGCAAGCGCACAGTTGAGGACGTGAACCGCGAGATTCAGGAGCAGAGAGAACGCAGAATGCGGTTTGTCGCGGGACTCTCCGACGAGCCATGAGCGAGCGTGTGAAAGTCTTTCTTGACACGTCTGTATTGATCGCGGCGAACGATATCGATCACGAGAGGCACGCTGATAGCCGACCTCTTCTGGCAGCCGCTACTCAAGAAAACTGTGCCTGCGGCGTGCACAGCTTGGCGGAAACCTATGCCAACCTCTCGATTGTGAAGGGAGGCAGACAACAGAGGCCAGAGACCGCGTTTCGGCTGGTGGAGCAGATTGCGGGCAGAATGATGGTGGTTGCGCTCGATCCGGAAGAGTACTTAACCGCCATTGAGGATGCAGCAAAATTGAGAATTGCCGGAGGCACGATCTACGATGCGCTGTTATTGAAGTGTGCGCGGAAGGTAGGCGCGCAGCGGATTTACACATTGAATGCGCGGCATTTCAAGCTGGTTGCGCCGGATTTGGCAGGGCGGATTGTTACGCCGTAAGACGCTTGGAAAAGCAACCGCAGATCCTTCTACTCCGGTCGCTGCGGCGACCTCCGCTCCTAATGAACGGGATACTCATGCGGGGATGGGGACAAGTTGGAAGCCTAA
>PMXB01000399.1 GCA_003165935.1 Acidobacteriaceae bacterium
CCCTCCGCCCCTGCCAGATTCGATGGAGTGCGACCGGCACGACGCTGGACGCAAAGGAAACGGAAGTATGGCAACAAAAGTAGCACTGGCGAACAGCAAATCCGAACCGAACGCGATGGAACGTGCCAAAGGTTCGTGGCAGGAGTTCACGCAATTTCTGACCGACGTGCGCGGCGAGATGCGCAAGGTTGTGACGCCCTCGCGCAAGGATGTGGAAGCCACAACGACGGTCGTGCTCATCGCGGTCTTTCTGTTTGGGCTTTTCTTCTTTGTGGTTGACTGGATATTCGATTTGGGCCTGCATCAGTTGTTGAGCCGGCTTGGCGGACTGCAGCAGTAGTTACGGTTTTCGGGAAACGAGAACATGATGGCAGATGAGTTAGAACAAACCGCAGCAGAGGTGGCACCCGAGGCCGAAGCGCAACCGGAAGTGCCGGCGCGCAACGAGAACTTCAAGTGGTACATTCTGCACGCTTACTCGGGCTTTGAGCGCAAGGTCCGGGAGTCGATCGAGAGCCGCATCGAGGCCTTCGGGTTGAAGGACAAGGTGGGACGCGTCATGATCCCCACCGAGCCGGTCACCGAGATCGTCAACGGCAAAAAGCGCACTGTCGAGCGTGTGTTCCTTCCGGGCTACGTGCTGGTGGAGATGGAACTCGACAACCACCTGTGGCACGTGTTGAAAGACACGCCGAAGGTCACCGGTTTTCTGGGGACGGGCGACAAGCCTGTCGCGCTGAGCGAGGAAGAAGTGAGCTCGATCCTCTTCCGCAGCGAGACCGCCAAGGAAAAGCCGCGGATGAAGATCAAGTACGAAAAGGGCGAGCAGGTGAGGATCACCGACGGCCCATTCGCCAACTTCAACGGCGTGGTGGACGAGATCAACGAAGATCGCGAAACCATGAAGGTGATGGTGACCATCTTTGGCCGCTCTACACCGGTTGAACTCGAGTTCAGCAAGGTTGAAAAGATTGAGTAGTTGCAGCTCTTAGCTATTAGCTTTTAGCTTCTAGCNNATCATGGAGTTCTGCAAGCAGTTCAACGCTCGCACAACGAACAAGGAGATGGCCGGTCTCATCATCCCTGTCGTCATCTCGGTCTACGGTGATCGCAGCTTCAGCTTCGTCACCAAGACGCCTCCGGCCGCGGTTCTGCTCAAGAAGGCCGCAGGCATCGCCAAGGGCTCGGGCACACCCAACAAGGAAAAGATCGGCAAGGTAACGGAAAAGCAGGTGCGTGAGATTGCCACCCAGAAGATGCCCGACTTGAACGCATCCTCAGTAGAGACGGCGATCAAGAGCATCAAGGGAACGGCGCGGTCGATGGGGATTGAAGTGGTGGCCTAGTCGGTCAGCCGCAGTTATGCAGCAAGCAAACGGCCCTCCCGAGCGGGAGGGCCGTTTGGCGTTCAGGGAGCGCGTCCTGCGCTTCAGGTTTGAGCCGCTCTACTTGGTGGGAGCGGGCGTGAACCCCTCGCGCTTGCGGCCGGGCTCTGGTTTCGGCTTGGGCTTCGGGGCCTTCTTAGCTTCTTTTTTGCCTTTATCTTTGCTTCCCATGCAGGCTAGTTTGCCACAACTTGGCATACATGGGAAAGGCAATTCCATTGCCGCAATTGATTCTGCCGCGTCCAAACCTTGGCGCAAAGCCAAATCCGCGGCAAGGTTGGGGCACTCGAAAGGATTTTCCCGGAACCGGCTATTTCGCGACTGGCGGCTTCACATCCTTCTGCTTCGTGTCGGATGCCGGCGCGGTTGTTCCGAGGTACTGCGCCAGCCAATCGATCCAGCGTTTGCGCACGTCGGCCGCGCGAAGGGGATCGCCGGGGAAGTGGCCTGGAACCGGATAGGCAAAGAACTTGGTCGTAACGCCGTTGTCGAGCAGGGCACGGAAGAGCTCATACGAGTCTGCAATCGGAACGCGCGTGTCGCCTGTGTCGTGGAGAATGAGCGTGGGCGCCTTGATGTTTTTGGCGAAGGTGATGGGCGACTGATCGCGCCAGCTCTTGTCGTTGTCGTCGAGGTAGGGTGAGTCGCCCACCTGGTCCCTGACGGTGACGCTGTTGTCAGACGTTGTGTACATGACGAACCAGTCGGTGACCGCGGCCCCGGCAACCGCGGCTTTCCAAACGTCGTAGTGGCCGAGCAGCCAGGTGGTCATGTAGCCGCCATAGCTCCAGCCTGAGACGGCCATCTTTGAGGAATCGATGAAGCCCCGCTTCTGGAGCATCTCAACGCCGGACATGACGTCGCGGCCTGGACCAGCTCCCGCATCCTTGTAGATCCAGGCGTAGAACGCGTTGCCCATGTTGTCCGAGCCGCGATAGTTGGGCTCGAAGACCACCCAACCCTGCGCGGCCAGGCACTGCACCATCGAGTTGAAGGTCTCCTTCGACGCGGAGTTCGGGCCGCCGTGGACATAGAGCACCAGCGGATACTTCTGTTTCGCGTCGAACCCAGGCGGGTAGGTGACTACGCCGTCGAGTTCCTTCTTGTCGCTGGTCCAGGTGACTGTTTCGGACTTTCCCCGTTCGAGGTCATCGAGCGCGGCGTTGAAGTCGGTCAGGCGCACAGGCTCGCTGGTGAGCGTAGGCAGGTAATAAAGCTCCGAAGACCGCTCTGGCGTTGTGCCGATCATTGCCAACTGATCTTTCGGGCCAAGGTTGATGTCCACCCAGTAGCCGTTGGCGGGGGTCAGATTGCCGAGCTTGAGCCGCCGCGGAGTGCCTTCGAGCGGCTTCAGCCAGAGGCCCACGGTCGTGCCGTCGTTCGCGCCAACCAGTACGGCCTTGCTGTCGGAGGTCCAGAGCGAACGCATCATATTACGGTCGATGTCTGAAGCTGTGAGAGACCGGTCGGCCTGGCCGCTGAGCGACGCCACGCGAACTTCGGTGATGTTCCACGGCTTGCCGTCGGTGTTGTACCAGTAGGAGATTTTCTGTCCGTCGGGCGAGATGGTGGGATAGGCCTCGAGAGTCTTGCGGCCCGTGATCGGGTGGAACTCGCCGGTTGCAGCGTCGAGCAGCTCCATCTGTGTATGCTCCGCATCGCCGGAGAGCGGAGTTTCAGCCTTGACGAAGGCGATGTATTTTCCGTCTGGAGTCCAGTTGATGGGCGAGGAGGGCGGGCCGGGAGGAAAGCTGACGGGCAGGGACCAGGTGCCGGAGGTGAGGCGCTTGGCGTCGCCGTTCTGGGCAGGTATCAGGGGGGCCGGGATCAGCCAGAGGTGGGTCGAGGGCGAGGGGCCGTGCACGAGGGAGTCGTTGGCGCCGACTTCAAACGCGTCAAGAAACTCGGCCTCGCCTTCGCGCTTGGGCAGCTCGTCGGCTGCGGCAAAGGCGATGGCTGTTCCGTCTGGTTTCCAGGCAAACTGCGACACCGATGTCGCGGCGTGCGTGAGCTGGATCGAGTCGCCGCCGCTCATGGGGAGCACGAAGACCTGGGCTTTCTTGTCGGCGTCCTCGGCGATGTAGGCCAGGCGGTCGCCAGTCGGGGACCACCGCGGATATCCGCCCACGCGTCTGCCATGCGTCAGGATGCGCTGCTCGCGAGTGGCAATGTCCACCAGTATCAGGTCGGTGTCATATTTGTCGGTCTTCAGGTTGGGATGGCCAACCACAATCACAATCGATTTGCCGTCGGGGGAGATCTGGGGGTCGGAGATGCGGGTCAGCTTGACGAAGACTTCGGGGGTGAAGCGCTTGGC
>PMXB01000329.1 GCA_003165935.1 Acidobacteriaceae bacterium
GCACCGCCGGTAACCAATATCTTCACAAAAATCCTGTCCTTTCAAGGGCACTTTGGTTTACCTTGAGTCTATTACAGGAGGCGGCGACGGGATGTTCTCCCGGCGACCCCCTCGGACTGCCCAAAAAAGCGGCTCCCACGTTAGAATGGGAGTGGGCGGGAATAAGCGCTGGGTTGTTCCGTCTCGCGGCTGCAACCTGCCTGTGTCAAGTCTTCTTTTTTTGCGTCTTTCGCATGGCTCCCTTTGCGATTTGCCAGGCGATCTTCACGCAAATTGGATCACCTACTGGCGAAGGTCAACTGAGCTGGCTACCTTAAATAGGCGAGCAAAGTATCGTAGTTTCCGCTCGCTGTTCCACCGGTCTTCCTTGATCTGGCGCAACCAACATGATTCGAATTTCTCTGGATTTCCCCACCGGACCTGCAAAGGCATTCTTTCAATCGGCCTCTGCCTCAATGGCTCGGGCACAGCGTCCACACCATATTCGACCCCGCGCCGGCCTCCACTGTCGCCTCACTGCTCAAACTCCGCAAAACATCCTGCGGCCTCCCCAATCTCGAAACACATCCATGCAGAGTGCCGAAACAGTACACCAGTTGCTTCAATCGTCGAAACACCCCACGCATGCACACGATCTTGCTGCCGATGAATCCGGTGTCGGAAAAATCGGTTTTGCAACCCCTTAACGTACGCTTACGAGGATTGAAGACATGGCAGTAAACTCCACTCCCGGACGAACCAACTTCGGATTGCTTCCCGAGCCCGAGAGAAGCGCCGGTTCCTTCATTGCGAGCATGCTTGTAAACGCCACCATCCTGGGCGTGGCCATTGTCGTCGGCATGACAGCAAAAAAGGCCATCGAGACCCATCGCTACGAAGAGACCATCCTCATCGTGCCTAACACGCCACCTCCGCCTCCGCCCCCGGCAGTCAAGATGCCTGAACCGCCCAAGATTACCCCGGTCGAGCAGCCCAAGCTCCCCGAGGTCAAAATGGAGGCGCCAAAGATCAATGTGCCCAAGCCCGAGCCCAAGCCCGACCTCAAGCCCATTGAAATGGAAGCCAAGGTCGTCGTGCCTGAGTTTAAGCAGGTCAAGCCGACACCCGTCCTCGCTCCCCAGCCCAAGGCAGCCCTCACCGCCGCCATGCCCGCTCAGTCCCCCAACCTAAAGCCCTCCACCGCCCCCGTCCACCTGGGCGACACCTTCGGCGTCACCCCCAACCCCAACGCCACCCGCCCCGCTCAGATTGCTGCCATTGGCAATCCCTACGGCGGCCAGCAGGGACCGGCAGTCGCTCCCCATGGCGTGGTCGGCTCTACCGGCATCGGCAACGGCACCAAATCCGGCTCCAACGGCGCATACGCAGGCGTTAAGGTCGCCTCAGCCGGCATCCCTAACCAAGTCGCAGCCGCTCCCGTCCAACAACAGCAGGCAACTGCGGTGACCATCCCCATCGAAGTCATCTCCAAGCCGTCTCCGCAGTACACCGCCGAGGCTCGCCAACTCCATATCGAAGGCGACGTCGTCCTCCGTGTCACCTTCACCGCCAATGGACAGGTCATCGTCCAGAGTGTTGTGCAAGGCCTCGGCCACGGCCTCGATGAAGAGGCCCGCCACGTCGCTCAGCTCATCCGCTTCCACCCGGCCACCCGCAACGGTCGGCCGGTCGACTCAACCACCACAATTAGAATTACTTTCCAGTTGGCGTAGTAGCATCAAGTGTGCAACCAAGTTAGCTGCCGCATTAGCACCTTACCCCAATCCGGCGGTCGCCGACGACGCAACACCTCGAAGAATTCAAGCTAGGAGCCTTGCATGACGTTTCGGAAGATCGCCCTCACCTTCCTGGTTACAACCTTGAGTGCGGCTTGTGCATTCGCCAAGAACGAGCCCAAATACGAGCCGGTCCACCCGCTCACCCCTGAGCAGTCGGCCCTCGTCGACAAGGCCATTGAGCACGAACGGGAAGTGATCAAGTCGATCCAGAAGCGCACCCCCCTGGTCGAAACCTACATCCAGAACACCCGGCCCGACCTCAAGCTCTACGAAGTCCCCGTCGACGACCAGTACATCCTCAGCCGCGTCGACTTCTCCAAGGCAACCTTCGTCGACAAGCAGTTCAATAAACGGACAGCCACCCCCGAAAAAGGCGCAAGGGGCTTCTTTAAAGGTTCCCTCGCCGCCATGACTGGGCTTAGCAAGGCTCTCGGACTAGAAAAGTTCCAGTTCACCTACAATCCCAACGGCTTCATGCAGATGATGTTCCTCGACCCCACTGGGTTCGACAAGTCTCACTACGTCTTCGGCTTCGTGCGTCGCGAGTTCCTCGGCTCGGTCCGCTGCGCCGTCTTCGACGTGCACCCAAAGGTCTCGGGCATGGGCCGCTTCTTCGGCCGCGTATGGATTGAAGATCAGGACGGCAACGTCGTCCGCTTCAACGGCACCTACACGCCCCCCACCCAGGAAGACTCCTCCAAGTATTACTTCCACTTCGACAGTTGGCGCATGGAAGTGCAGCCCGATACATGGCTGCCCGTCGCCGTTTACGTTGAAGAATCCACCCGCATCGAAGGCGTCAAGACCGTCGGCCTCAAGGCCCAGACCCATTTCTGGGGCTACTCGCTCAAGCTCCCCACCCGCGACAGCGAGAACGTCAGCGTCAAGGTCGAAGACGCTACCGACACCAGCAACGACTCCCAGGACGTAGGCCCCCTCCAGGCCACGCGCGCATGGGTCACCCAGGCCGAGAACAACGTCATTGACCGCCTCGTCGAAGCCGGCCTCGTTGCCCCGCTCAGCACCGGCGGATACGAGAACAAGGTCCTCGACCAGATCGTCGTCAACCTCATCGTCCCCAACAACCTCGCCTTTGCTGACCAGATTCACACCCGCGTTCTGCTCTCCGACACCATTGAGACCACCACCGTCGGAAACACCATCCTCATCAGCAAGGGCCTCATCGATACCCTCCCCAATGAGGAGTCCATCGCTTCGGTCGTCGCCATGGAACTGGCCCACATCGCCATGGGCCACCACATCGACACCCGATACGCATTCAACGATCGCCTGATGTTCCCTGACCAGTCCACCTTCCAGCGCATCGATATGTTCCACTCAGACCGCGACAACGAATCTGCCGCCAAGGAAGCAATGAAGTACCTCAGCAACTCCATGTACAAGGATAAGATGCCCTCGGCAGGCCTTTACTACGCGCAGCTCGTCGAGCGCGAGAAGGCCATAAAGGGACTCACGTCGCCCAAGCTCGGCGACTCGCTGCTCAGGCCCGACGGCACCGTCTGGATGTCCGACCTCGAAAAGATGGCCCCCAAGCTCAACTGGGATGACCTCAGCCAAACCGCCGCCCTGCCCCTCGGAAGCTGGATCAAAACCGATCCCTGGGACGACAAGGTGCACATGCTCAACGCCAAGCGCTATGCGCCCATGAATGCCCGCGACAAGATGCCGTTCGAGGTCACGCCGATCTTCTTCCGCCTCCAGCGCTATGATGCCGCCCAGCTCAACCCACCGGTCAACGGTGCTGCTCCTGCTCCAGGCTCGTCTGCCGCTCCCGCGCAGCCTTCAGCAGATCCTGCGGCCGGACAGCCCGCTGCCGCTCCCGACTCAACACCGCCCGCGTCGAGCTCCACTCAGCCAGCCCCCACGGCTTCGACGCAGAACTAGCAGGACCCTGCGCTCTGTGAGCGAACTCCGGCTTCCGCACCGGATTTCGCTCGCCGGACGCGATCGTTGCTGTCCGCATCCGCTCCATGCTCGGGCAGATGCCGAACCGAATATGCCCTGAAGTCGTGTTCCCTGCAACCATGATCAAAGCGGGAACGGCCACCAGAGCGATCCGCTTCACCCGCGGCCCCGGCAACTGCCGGAGCTGAGACTCAAGAACGCACCGGCTGCTTTGCAGACCCAATTTCAATCGGGCACCTTCTTCGCGACTGGTATCGGGATTGGATGGAAGACGTCTTGATGAATAATGTGTCGATGGCTAACGTGTTTACGAAGCGACTGCTCCTGGCCCTTTTCTCTCTTTCGACCGCCCTTTGCGCTTCCGTCGGCGCCCAGACTGTTCCCGATGCCACGGGAAGTGGATTCCAGCTCCGCGCCGGCGCGATGGGCTCCGTTCTCCAGCCCGACTTCCCCGCCACGTGCATCGTGAATCAAATTCCAACAGTCTGCGTCGGCACCAGCTCAAACCGCGTCTATGGCGTCGCCGGCTATGCCGACTTCCGCTTCTCCCGCTGGATTCAGCCGGAAGCCGAATTCCGCTTTTCCCGCTTCAACGCCGGCCTGAATGGCAACCAGGAAGACACCTACCTCTTCGGTCCTCTCGTTCCCATCTACACCTTCCACAAGATGCACGCCACCCCCTACGCCAAGTTCCTCATCGGCTGGGGCAGGGCGACCGGCTTCCTGGACCCGCCCAACACGCTCGCCATGGCCTACGGCGGCGGACTCGACCTGCGCATGTCGAAGCACTTCACCTTCCGCGCATTCGACTTCGAGTACCAGCAGTGGCGCGTCGCTCCCACCCTCCACCCCTACGAAGGCAGCGTAGGCCTCAGCTACCGCATCTTCTAGAGCTAACCCATAAGAACCCCGCAAGCCGAGCACCATGCTTCGGGAATTCAAGAGGCCATCTGCCAATACGGATGGCCTCTCCTTTTTCCTTCTCTTTCCCCCATCGGCATCCGCCCCATCTTTCCCGCCCTGCTAAAATCCTACCCAACCGTCGATTCCCCTCTGTTCCCATGCCCATGATCCATTTTGGCGACTTTGAGTTTGATGACCAGGCCCTGCAACTGCGCAGGGGCCCCGAACCTACGCGTCTCCAGCAGCAGCCTGCGCGAGTCTTGGCCCTCCTCCTCAGCCATCGCGGCTCGCTGGTAACGCGCGAGCAAATTCGCCTCGCCATCTGGGGCGAAGACACCTTCGTCGACTTCGAACAAGGTCTCAACTTCTGCATCCGCCAGATCCGTCTTGCCCTCAATGACCAGGCCGAAAAGCCCCTCTACATTGAAACCCTGCCGCGCCTCGGTTACCGCTTTGTCGCTCAAATTGATATACCCGGCGAGCCGGCGCCTCCCTCGAACAACAAGCGCATTCGCATTGGCGTCATTCCGATCGAGGACCTCTCCGGTCAGCCCGAAGACTACTTCGCCCAGGGTTTGACCGAAGACATGATCTCCGCCCTCTCCCGCATCGATCCGCAGCGATTGCGCATCACGTCAGGGCCCAGGCTCGCCCGAGGCGACGAGGCCTCGGCCCAAATCGATCAGCTCCAGCGCCAGCTGGGCCTCGACTACCTGCTCCGCGGCAATGTCCGCCGCTCCGCTGACAAGATTCGCGTGGGCGCTCAGTTGCACGACCTGAACGACAAGAGCGTTCTCTGGTCTGAAACCTACGACTTCAAGTCCGCCGACCTCCTCGCCATCCAGGAAGAAGTCACGCAACGCGTCAGCAGCTCGCTCGCGCTTGAGCTCCTGCCCAGTTCCACCGTGGGTGCTCGCCGCTATGCTGGCTCTCCCGCGGCCTACGACGCCTATCTCAGGGGCCGCTACTTCTGGCACAAGATGACTCCCGAAGGTATCCGCCTCAGCATGACCTACTTTCAAGAAGCCCTCGCCATCGATTCCAGGTTTGCGCCAGCCTGCGCAGGGCTTGCCGACTGCTATGCGCAAATGGGGTCGATACGCGTAGGAACAATGAAGCCGCTGGTGGCTCTTGAACAGGCCCGCTCTTACCTCCAACGCGCCTTCGATCTCGATGAGACCCTCGCCGATGCGCATTGCACGCTCGCGTTGATCAAGAGTTGGTACGAGTACGACTGGGCAGGCGCAGAGAAGGAGTTCCAGGCAGCGCTTGCACTGGAGCCCGGCCTCATTACTGCCCTTCTATGGCAGTCTCTCTATTTTTCGGCCGTGGGTCGTCACCTCGATGCCGTCGCTTCGGTCCAAAGAGCCCGCGAGATCGAGCCTCTCTCCGCCAGCGTCAATCTCTATCTCGGCGTCGCGCAGCATCATGCCGGCCAATACGATCTCGCTCTACGACAGATGCGCCAGAGCATCGAGATCGATCCCAACTACTATCGGTCGCACATGTTCCTGGGCAGGAACCTCTGCTGGCTTCAGCGCTATGATGAGGCCATCGCCGAACATCAGCGGGCGCTCGAGCTTGCCCCAGACAGCTTCGAAGCTCTTGCCATGCTGGCTATCGCGCACGCTTCGAAGGGAGAGCGCCAGCGCGCACTCACGTTGCTCAAGCGTGTGCGTGCCGCTGAGGAACGCTCGGACCCTTCCGTTCTTGTCGCAATGATTTATGGCGCCCTCGGCGAAGCGGACGAAATGTTCAAATGGATTAAACGGGCGGTCGATCAAAAATCCGCGCCGATTTACATAATTCC
>PMXB01000115.1 GCA_003165935.1 Acidobacteriaceae bacterium
TTGGCCAACTACATTACGGCTCTTGGGTATGGTTCCGACGACCCGGCCGACAAGGCGCGCTTTGAAAGGTTTTGGCCCGCAGACATGCATTTGATCGGCAAAGAAATCAGCCGTTTTCATTGTGTGTATTGGCCAGCGTTTCTGATGGCTGCGGGGATTGCGCCACCGCGATCGGTACGCGCCAACGGTTGGCTGTTGTTTGACCAGGGCAAGATGTCGAAGTCGCGCGGGAACATCGTGCGGGCAGAGACCGTGGACACGATCTTGGGAGCGGATGCGCTCCGCTACTTCCTGCTGCGGGAGATTCCTTTTGGGCAGGACGGCAACTTCAGTTTCGATGCGTTGGTGCAGCGCTACAACGGCGACTTGGCCAACGGCTATGGCAACCTGGTGAGCCGCGTGGTGAACATGGTGCACAAGTACTTCGGCGGAGTGGTGCCTGAAACGGGTGCGAAGACTCCTGCTGAGGTCGCGCTGCATGCCAGCGCGGTTCGGGCAATTGCGGAGTTTGGGCCGGCTTTTGACGAGCTGAACTTCTCTGAGGCGCTGAAGAGCCTGTGGGTCCTGGTGGCGGAGACAGACGGCTACCTGACGGCGAATGCGCCGTGGAAGAAGCGGCCCGTGGCAAGCCAAGAAGAGTTTGCAGCGCTACAGGCACGTGTGCTGGCCACGGCGGCCGAGGCGATCCGCGTAATTACGGCGCTGGCCTATCCGATCCTGCCCGAGGCGGCCGCGAAGGTGTGGCGGCAACTGGGGCTTGGCGAGATTGCGGATGCGGCGAACAATGCGTTTTTGACCAAGGTCGCGTGGGGCGGNNCTGTTTCCCCGCGCGGAAAAGGATGCGGTAGAGCGTATGCAGAGAATCGAAGACGAGAACAATGTCACCGCGGTGGAATCCGCTTCCGGGGTAAAGAATCCCGAACACGCGGACAGTTCAACGCCTGAGGCAGCACCTTCTGCTTTGTCGGTGGAGCCCGCTCCAGCGGCGGCGTCCCCGTCTGTGGTCTCCGTGCAGCCCTCGGGAGACAAGAGCTCTGTTGAAAGTCCGGGCCAATCGGGCGAGCACCACCTGACCCAGGCAACGGCGGCTCCAGTCGAGCACGGCGTCCCGGTGGTATCAATTCCTGTGACTCCAGTTCCGGCTGAGCTGGCCAGCGGCAGGCTGAGCACGACTCCGGCCGATGCACCTGCAGGGACACCGTTACAGGGGGACGCGCCCGAGCTACCGCAGCACATTACCATCGACGACTTTGTGAAGGTAGACCTTCGCGTGGCGCAAATCCTGGTGGCCGAGCGAGTGCCCAAAGCAGACAAGCTGTTGAGGCTCGAGGTGGACCTGGGCTACGAGAAGCGCCAGATTCTGGCGGGGATCGCCCAGTACTACGAGCCGGAACAGCTGATCGGCCGGAAGATCGTGATTGTGGCCAACCTTGCGCCGAGGAAGATGCGCGGCCTTGAGTCGAATGGGATGCTGTTGGCCGCGTCGCTTGAGGGTGGGGCGCCGGTGCTGGCTGGGTTCCTTGAAGAGGTTCCGCTGGGGGCGAGGCTCAAGTAGGCCCTTGCAGTGGGGAAGCCGCAGCTTCGCTGTGCCTTGTCTGGCCGAAGCTGATTGTCTCTCAGCGTTAAACTGCATGGCTGGGATTCTCGGGATTCTTGAATGACTTTGCCGGAGGACCATCTTTGCTCATCGATTCCCACGCCCACCTCGATAACGAGCGCTACGCCGAGGACCGCGAGGCGATGCTGCGCCGCGGATTCGATGCGGGTGTAGGGACGGTGCTCTCGATCGGCATCGGAGAGCAGGCTGCAGGCATGAGCCGGGCGCTCGATATCTGCCGCCAGTACAACAGTCGCACGGCAGCGGGTGAAATCGTAGCCGCGACCGGCCTACCGAGGCTTTACGCGAGCGCCGGAGTCTACCCGCACACAACACCGGAGATTGACGACAAGATCCTGGCCCAGTTGGACGGCCTGCTTGCCGAACCGGAGGTGATCGCCTGCGGGGAGATTGGCCTGGACTACTACCANNCCCATCCTGATCCACTGCCGAGGCACCCAGGAAGGCACCGACGCCTGGGATGATCTTTTTGCCGTTCTGGACGAGCACTGGCGCGGCAAGGGACTGGGCGGCGTGATGCACTGCTTTGGCGGCCGTTGGGAGCAGGCGCGGCGGTCGCTGGAGATGGGATTCCTGGTGTCGTTTGCCGGGAACCTGACCTACCCCAAGGCGCAGCCGCTCCGTGACGTGGCCGCAAGGCTGCCGCTGGATTCTGTTCTGGTGGAAACCGACGCCCCGTGGCTGGCTCCTATGCCTGATCGCGGCAAGCGAAATGAGCCGGCGTTCGTGACGCGAACGGCCGAGGCCTTGGCGGAGGCACTCAAAGTTGAGACCGCCGAGCTTGCTATTGCCACAACGAAAAATTTCGAGAGACTGTTTGGTCTTAAGCCCAGCATGGGAAACTAATATAGTTTGGTCGGCGCCGCCCGGGAACGGGCAGACGAACCGGCAAAACCGAGGAAGAAGAAGCATGGCACAGGAAAACTCGTTCGACATCGTCAGCAAGGTAGAGATTCAGGAAGTCCGCAACGCGATCGACCAGGCGCTGAAAGAGATTCGCCAACGATTCGACCTGAAGGACTCCAACTCCGAGGTCAAACTGGCCGACGGCGACAAGGAAATTCAGCTCGCTTCTGACGGCGAGTACCATCTGGAAGCGGTGAAGGAGATCCTCGGCCAGAAGCTGGTAAAGCGGGGCGTGTCGCTCAAGAACATGACCTACGGCAAGCTTGAGCCGGCCATGGGTAAAAGTGTTCGCCAGAAGATCACCCTGCAGCAGGGAATCCCGGTAGAAAAGGCCAAGGAGATTGTTCGGCTCGTAAAGGACTCGAAAAAGAAGGCCCAGGCCAGCATTCAGGGCGATACAGTGAGAGTATCGAGTAAAGACCGCGATGAGTTGCAGTCGATTATCGCCTTGCTGCGCGGCAAAGACCTGGGAGTCGAGCTGCAGTTTACGAACTACCGGACGAACTGAAATTATTTTGCTTGCTGTCTGCCGGAAAAAACGCCGGGCAGCCTCACTGGGGTCAGTTCGTGGATTTGACGGGCCCCGCAGTTTCACTGAAATTGACGGGGAAGAGAAGCGGAGAGTTTTGAGCACACTGGCAATATCGTCGGCGAGGGAGCTGTTTGATCTGCTGCGAGACGACCTCGTGGC
>PMXB01000247.1:0-4919 GCA_003165935.1 Acidobacteriaceae bacterium
CCCGCCACGTCACTCTCTGTCCCAGCTCAACCAACCCCGTCGTCACTCCCCCCACCGCAACCGCGCTCTCGCCAAAGTGCACGTTGCCGGCCAGGTGAACCTCCACGCTCCGCGCCAGGTCGAAGCATCGCTCTATCGGCGCGGAAATGGTCGTGATCTCCGTCAGCTCCACCATCGCCGCACACCGCCTCCTGCCGCCTCATTCGTCCCATGCCGTAATAAACCCACAGCTTACACCAGCAGGCCAGCGAACATGGTCCGCACGTGTCCGGTGTCACTCCAGCATCTAAGCTGCCGTCTTCAAATCGTACGTGTAGCCGCTCGCCGCGTGGTCCAGCTGAAAGCGGATCGGGCTCGTGTTGGGGTCGATTGCGCTCAAGCGCTGCAACATGTCTTCATAACGTCCCAGCCGCTTGAGCTTCTCAAGAAGGGAGGGCTCATGGACAAGGGCGAGAGTCCTGACCAAGCGGTCCGTTTGTCGGCTGATTGCCATTGCTCCATTCTCCACTCTTGAAAGATGAGAACGGTCGATTCCGAGCATCTGCGCAAAGGCCGCGCCTCCTTCGCCCAGATATTTTCTTAAGAATCGAACCTCGTCCCCGGCCAATTCTGATGGTTTGTCAATCAGGGCCACCGCAATCGTTCGCATCAGATCGTCGTGGTTCGGTATCCTCGGCGACTCGCTCTTGCACTTCGCGCACTTCACCACCTCAATGCCCTTGAGAAAGACATTGTTCAGCCCACTCTCGGTAAAGTGATGGTCCTTGCGTACGATCTTGGCATTGCTTCCGCACTCTCGGCATACCCTTCGTTGTTCCTTCATGACCTTTCCCCTCCCGCCCATCTATCGCCTTTCGAGCATCACCGTAATCACCAGCACTTCATCTCTCTTCAGGAACGCAACGACGACCTTCAATTTGTCGCTGTCCGGCGGCTTTCCTTCGACCTTGTAGCGCCATTCCTGAAATCGAACATCAAGCTCTGGTTCGTCATAGATGATGCCCTTTCGCAGCACGTACTGGGCATCCTGCGGATCGACTCCGCGCTCCCGGCATCGAACCTCAAAATGCGGATGGTATTCGACAATGCCCGATTGCAGACATTGGCGAAGAACTTTGAGCGCATCCGTCTTGCTCAGTCGGTCGACCATCTCAATGTGATAATATATCACGTTGACCAGGAGGCGCGCATCTCGGAGGCCGACGACAACCGCAACCCAATGCCGCGCAGCCTCGCCGTCGAAGAGGCCTCCGCATCCACGCCCGCATTTCCCGACCAGGATGACCGCCGCCTTCCGCAGATCGCGCGCGCCCTCCGCAATCCCAACTTCCGACTCTTCTGGAGCGGCAACTTCCTCTCCAACATCGGCACCTGGATGCAGAACGTGGCCCAGGGCTGGCTCGTCCTCACGCTTACCAACAATTCCGCTTTCTGGCTCGGCGTTGTGGGCTTTTGCGGGGCCATTCCGTTTCTGCTCTTCACACTCTTCGGCGGCGTCATCGCCGATCGCGTCAACAAGCGCCGCCTGCTGCTCGTCACGCAGACAGCCATGATGCTGCTCGCGTTTCTGCTTGCAGCCCTCGCCTGGCTCAACGTCGTCACCGTGTGGGAGGTTGCCGTCATTGCCTTCCTCAACGGCACCGCCATGGCCATGAACGCGCCCAGCTACCAGGCCCTTGTTCCCAGGCTCGTCCCGCGCGAAGACCTCACCAACGCCATCGCCCTCAACTCCGCGCAGTTCAACATGTCGCGCATCCTCGGGCCGACCCTGGGCGGCTACGCTATGGCGGCCTTTGGCGTGGCCGGCAACTTCCTGCTCAACGGCATCAGCTTTCTTGCCGTGCTCTTTGCCCTGGTCCGCATCCGCTACCCCGAGGAGAACAAGACGCGCCGCGAGACCATGTTCACCAGCTTTCGCGCCGGCCTCGGCTACGTGCGCGGCCAGCCGCAGATGTTTGTGCTGGTGTGGATGATCGGCGTGGCCAGTCTGCTCGCCATCCCCATCCTCACCTTCATCCCCTACTTCGCGCGCTCGGTATTGCAGGTGGGCGAGAGCGGCCTCGGCCTGCTGCTTGCCTGCTCCGGCGCAGGCGCGGTGCTGGGAGCCTTCACCGTTGCCTGGCAGGGCCAGATTCGCCATCGCGGCGCGGTCATCGCGTTCGCAGGCGCGGCGGTTATGGCCGCGGTGGTCGCGTTCTGCTACTCGCGCAGCTTTCTGCTCTCTGAGTTCCTCATGCTCATCGAGGGATACGGGATGATCCTCACCATCTCCTCGGTCAACGTGGCCATGCAGCATCTCTCCAGCGACGAGATGCGCGGCCGCGTCATGAGCATCTACGGCACATCGTTTCTTGGCCTGCCGCCCGTTGGCGCGCTGCTCGCCGGAGAGCTCTCACGGCACATCCCCACCACACACGCCCTCGCGGCCATGTCGGGTGTTTGCATGATTGTGTTTCTGGGGTTCTACGCCTTCTCAAAGCCGCTGCGCGATCTCGACTGATCGAAAGTCGTAGCGCCGGTCTCCAGACCGGCTGTCCTGAGGGCCTCCTGGCCCTCAGGGATTTCAGCCGAATTCGATTTCTGGGCGCCCGCGCCGCGCGGCCCGCCGATCTGTTGCTTACGCTACCGGCTGTGCGCAGTGCGAACAGCGCTTGGCGGCTGCGGGAATATCGCTCAAGCACTCAGGGCAAGTCTTGGTCGCGGGTGGCTCGTCGGGCACTGGCTTCTTGAACCTGGCCATGATTGCGTTGGCCGGCACAATGATCACAAAGTAGACGGTCGCGGCGACCATCAAAAATGCGATAACTTCGTTGAAGAAGTTTCCGATCTTGATGTGCCCCGATCCAACATTCAGGACAATCGCGCTGAAGTCGGGCTTGCCCACAACCGCTGCGATCAGCGGCGTCAGTACATCCCCAACGAGCGAGTTAACAATCTTGCCGAATGCGCCNNCATGTCTTTCTCCAATCGTGCGTTTTGAGTTAAGAGCCCGGGGGAAGAGCCTGAGGTCGCAGCCCGATTTCATCCAAGGGGAATTCAGGCGACGACCTTGACCATCCTATATGGGGGCAGAGCAATTCGGCCACCAGTTTTGCGGCAAAATCGCTGTGATATTTGTGCGGGGCCCTAATGCTCACTAAGGATAAATCCACAAACTCACAACCGCGGCCAAAATCATGAGCTCGGAATAAAGAAGGATGAGCACCCCCGCGTGATACATGCTCCACTTCTTCCCAATGCAGCGGAAGGTATCCACCATTCCCCAGCACACGACAGGGATCAGCGCGAGCTGCCAGGCCGAACCGTGCAGATTCTCGATCTTTGGAAATCCGGCCAGCAGCAGACTTGCCACCAGCGAGCACAGGCAAATCCCGACGCCGCGTATCAGCGACTTTTCGCGCGGCCGGAAGATGGAAGAGAGCAACCCCACTGCTTCACTCTAGCGCGCATTCCTTTGCCGGAGGGAGCAGGGGCATTTATGCCCCTGAATCCCGACGCCCAAAAACCCTCGGCCTTCAGGCCCGGGCCTCAAATGCCCTTCAGCTCACCAACTCCATCTCACGAAGCGACTCGGAATACGGCGCGCGCAGCACCCCGCGCTCCGTAATGATCGCCGTCGTGTACTTGGCCGGGGTCACATCAAACGCCGGATTGCAGATCCCCACCCCATGCGGCGTAAGCTGCTTACCGCCATGATGCGTCACCTCAACAGCCGGCCGCTCTTCAATCGGAATCGCATCGCCTGTCGCCGTCGCCATGTCGATGGTCGACCACGGAGCCGCGCAATAAAACGGAATGCCATGCTCCTTGGCCAGGATCGCCACGTTGTACGTTCCGATCTTGTTCGCAAAATCGCCGTTCGCCGCAATGCGGTCCGCGCCCACCACCACGGCCTTGATCTTGCCCGCGCGCATCAGGCTCGCCGCCATGTTGTCGCAGATCANNTGCTTGCCCTGCTCCACCGCCGAGCGAATAACGCCCAGCGCCGTCCCATATCCGCAGGTCGCCAGCGCGCCCGCATTGCAGTGCGTCAGCACGCCGCCTTCATCCGGCAGCAGCGCTCCGCCAAACGCGCCCATCGCCTTGCACGCCGCAATGTCTTCGTCGTACATCGCGTGCGCTTCGGCGAGAACCTTCTCTTGGATTTGGACAAGTGAATCGCCCGCGTCCACAGATGCCGCAAACAGCTTCTTCATGCGGTCGATCGCCCAGAACAGGTTCACCGCGGTCGGCCGCGTCCCAGCCAGCCGCGCACAAATCCGCTCGAACTCCGGCTCAAACTCAGCCGTCGTCTTCGCCTTCGTCTTCAGCGCGCCCAGCGCCACGCCATAGGCCGCGGAGACGCCAATCGCCGGCGCACCCCGCACCACCATGGTGACAATAATCTCCGCCACCTGTTCATAATCGGTGGCAAGCACATAGCTCTCCTCGAGGGGGAGCTTGGTCTGGTCAATAAACCTGACGCCTTCGGGTGTCCAATTCAGTGTAGGAATCATGCTCTCTTAGTGTAATTGGGCGGCGGCACGCGCGGCACTCGGGCAAAACCTCAGTCCAAGCGACGTGAAATGACTGCGATGCAAAATATGCGATGGCATCGTATATTTTTCATCGGCAATCGCAGGCTGTGATCAGGCGCTCTTCAATTTAGGAAAACGGGCAGCGCCGAAAAAGGTGACGGTGTCTTGTAAACCTTTTCATTTTTTGCTGGACGGAACTCCGCCCCCCTCAGTAGAGTTGTCTGGTTACATCACAGCCCAACCACTTTGCCTCTGTTTCCGCCACTGTTGCTTTAAGGAGCCGCTCGTGTTGAACCTCACCTCCGTTGACTGGCTGATCATGCTGCTCTACTTCGTCTTTGTGCTCGGCATCGGCTTTGCCCTCAAGCGCTACATGAAGACGAGCAAGGACTTCTTCCAGGC
>PMXB01000247.1:4944-5135 GCA_003165935.1 Acidobacteriaceae bacterium
CGCGCGCTCAACGCCTGCTCCTTCGCCGTCATGACCGTCTTCTCGTCCGGCATCTCCATGTATGCCATGGCCCGCCTCATTCAGGCGCTGCATGTCTTCGACGGCCTCTTCCACATGCTCGGCTGGGCGCCAGAAGGCATCTTCACCTTCTCCATCATTTTGTCTGCCGTCATCGTCCTCGCCTACATCTT
>PMXB01000359.1 GCA_003165935.1 Acidobacteriaceae bacterium
GACGGGATCCAGTTGCAGCTCATACAACTCCTTCGCCTCAGTCCAACCCTCACCACCGTCGTCGCCCGCGACCCGTCCCTGCTCGCCAACCAGGACTACGTCGCCCGCAACAACCCGCAGCTGGCGCAGTTCCTGGCTGCACACCCTGAGATCGGGCGAAATCCGGATTTCTACCTCTTCACCCACGTCCACNNCTCGCCGCCTACATGGAAACCGAAGCCGGCCGCCGCTTCCTTGAGGCCGCGCCCATCCCCGTCGGCTTCGAGCCCGAGCAGCGCGTCCCCAACGCAATTGCCCGCGTCCTCACCCCGCTCCAGGTCGGCATCGTGCTCGTTCTTCTCGGCATCGGCTTCTTTATGCTCCGCAACATTCGCCCCGAAGCCCACCAGCCGATGCTGATCCTGGGAACCATCACCCTCATGCCCGGCCTCGGATTTATCATCTCCGCAGGCATCACCTGGGTGCTCGCCGGGCGTCTCGGCCTGATGCCCAAGAGTTCGCACAACAGCCTTGCCGCACCGTTCGACTCGCGGAACGAGCAGTAACCCAGAATCGTAAGAGAATCGGTGCCCCTGTTCATGTCTTTGCCCATGCCCCTGGAATCCATACTTCCGAGTCTCTTCGCCGGCGAAGCTTTCCGCGCCGCGGCCATCCCCGCGGAGCTGCCCCCTGAAACCCTCATGGGCAACGAAGCCTTCGCCGGCTTCTACTCCCGCTCCGCTCGCCCGCTCTGGGCCTATCTCGCCCGCGTCTCCGCCGACCCCACCCTCGCCGACGACCTCATGCAGGAGAGCTTCGTCCGCTTCCTCTGCGCCGCGCGCCCCGACGATGGTGAAGTCGCTGCCCGTCGCTACCTCTTCCGCATCGCCACAAATCTTCTCCGCGACCACTGGCGCAGGCCGCGCCAGGCCTCCATCGAAGAAATCCCCGAAGAATTCTTCGCCACAGTCTCCACTGCTGCCCAGTCCGACTCCCGAATCGTCCTCGGTCCCGCGCTTGCCAGGTTGACTCTCCGCGACCGTCAGCTCCTTTGGCTCGCCTACGCCGAAGGCTACTCCCACCACGAAATCGCCGAGGTCACCGGCCTCGCATCTGCAAGCATCCGTCTTCTCCTCTTCCGCGCGCGCCGAAGAATCGCGGTTCTCCTTCGCGATCAAGACACGCAGGGAGGCAATCGCCAATGACCCTCGGTCCCTGCCCGCACGAAAAAGAAATCGCCGCGCTCCTCGCCGGCGGCCAATGGCCCCAGGCAGCCCCCGCTGATCTACGCGCCCACGCCGCCACTTGCCGCTCCTGCGCCGAGCTTGCCCTGGTCACTACCGCATTTCGCTCCGCCCGCACCACTGCCGCCGCTGCCGCGCCACTCGTCTCTCCCGGCATCCTCTGGTGGCGCGCCCAGCTCCGCCGCCGCAATGCCGCCATCGAACGCGTTACCCGCCCCATCCTCGGCGCGCAAATCTTCGCCCTCCTCATCTGCTTTGTTGTCGCCGTCGGCTTTTCCGTCTCCCACGCCGCGCAGGGTATCGGCTGGATCAGCGATCTCACCCAACTCATCCGCCTGCCCTCAATCGACATGGCTAAGCTCTGGCCATCCTCCACCCAAGGCTCAGCGCTCTGGGTACTCGTTCCCCTGGCGGCCATGTTGGCCCTGTTAGGCGGCGTAGCCGTCTACCTCGCTTCGTCTGAAGAGCGATAGCAACGTTCCACATCAAAATACAGATTCGATCACCCCTCACCGTCGCTCCCGTGTAACCACTAACCACTAACCACTAACCCCTAATCACTAACCACTAATCACTAACCACTGCTTCTATTCCGGCGGCAGCCCACCCCACTGCCAAAACCTTGTTGTCTTCGCCTGCGCAATCCACTGCGAAAGCTGCGCGTCCGGGAACCGCTTTACGTACGGCACTGCCCAGCCAATCTCTGCCCCCGAAATCGCATCCGGCACGTTCTGCTCCACGCCCGTAGCCTTCTTGAAGATCCCCGGATCCTTCAGCCCTGCCTCTGAAATCGTCACCAGCCGATGGATCGCTCCTTTATCCTCCGCATACAGGTCCATCCCGTTCGCCTCGCCCAGCTCCGCAATCATGATCAGCGGCGCCAGCGCGTAAAGGTGGTAGTGCAGCGCCATCCCCGCCCGCCCCAACTCGCGCATCAGCACGCCACTCGGCTGAATCTCCCCTACACCCGTCTGGTACGCATCCACCCCCCACTTGAAGTCGCGCGCATCGTTTCGCGCCACACCCGAAGCGGCGACCGCCAGCCCCGCCCAGTAGAGATGGTTGTTCCACGCATCGCTGTTCGGGTTCTTGCGCTTGTCGTCCACATAATCCTTGATCCGGTCAGCAAGCGTCCCCAGCCAGCTCTGAATGGCCTTGTCCTGTTCCGGCGTCCCCAGCCCGCTCATCCTCACCTTCAGATACGCCATCGCCGTCCCACTCAGCATCCACTTCTGCTCGTAGGTTGCCTGGCCCGTCGGCATCGTAGCGGTCCACGCCTTTGCTTCCGCCGCCGCTCCCAGCAGCGAGTACACGCAAGCCGCCGCCGCCCTGCTTCCCGTCGTGCGATATGCATCCGCCGCTTCGCCCGCCCATTGGCCCAGGTGCGTCGGAGCCTCGGTCGCCTTGCGAAATGCATCTCGCTTCGCCTCGTCGATGATCGAGTGATTCGCGTCTGTGTAGTAGCTCTCCGCGTCCATGCTCTTCGCGAAGGGCGGCGGATAAGGGCACGTATACGCCGCATCCGTCAGCGACACCGTTTGCCCATCCCACGGCGACTTCAGCTTCTCTGCTCCCGCCGCCGCACATACGGCTGCCATCGTCATCCCCACCAACCAGTCACGCCCAAAATTCATCCCCACCAAACCAACACCTCTCATCTGATCCTCCCCAGGTTCAGAACCAAACCCTCCAACAAACGCCCCAGCAACTCCACCTCAGAGCGGACTCAACAGCATACTTCTTCAAACCTCTTTGGATGCTCTTTTCCTGCTCGCCGCCAGTCCCGCCACGACGCATTCTCGCCCAATTTCGTCTGCTTAAGACCAACTCGGTAAACTGGAAATAGATCGGGCATGCATCCAGATGCCCGATCAGGAGTCGTCTGGTGAAATTCCCCCTCGCATCCGTCGCCGTACTCTGCCTCGCCGTCTTCACCGTCCCTGCCGTCGCCCAGGACTCCGGCGCTGACACCTTCAAAGCCAAGTGCATGATGTGCCACGGTGCAGACGGCCTCGGCAACACCCCGGTCGGGAAAATGGCAAAGATTATCTCTTTCAAAGACCCCGCCGTCATCAGCGCCACTGACGCTGACCTCATCGCCATCGTCACCAACGGCAAGAACAAGATGCCCTCCAATAAGGGCAAGCTCACCGACGACCAAATTTCCGCCCTCGTCGCCTACATTCGCACTCTTCAAAAGTAGTCGGCCCCAGCAGGCGGGTACCTCTGCGCCTCAATATGTTTTCCACCGCGGTCGCCAGGCCTAACCCCTGACACCTAATCACTAACCCCTGTCTTCCATGACCGACTTCATCACCACTCCCCGCCTTCTGCTTCGTTCCTGGCGCCCCGCTGACCGCGAGCCATTCCGCGCCATCAACGCCGACCCNNGAAGCCCACTTCGCCACACACGGCTTCGGCGGGTTCGCCGCAGAGTTCCGCGCCACCGGCACATTCATCGGCTTTATCGGTCTCGCCGTCCCCCACTTCGACGCGGCCTTTCTCGTCCCGCCCGCCGCAATGTCCGACCCCAATCCCCCTCAGGTCCCCGAGAATCAAATCGTCGAAATTGGCTGGCGGCTAGCCCATTCCGCCTGGGGCCAGGGCCTCGCCACCGAAGGCGCTCGCGCCATTACCCGCTACGCCTTCGAGACACTAAACCTCCCCAGCCTCGTTTCCTTCACTGTCCCCGCCAACCTGCGCTCGCGCCGCGTCATGGAGAAGATCGGCATGGTCCACGACCCCTCTGCCGACTTCCTCCACCCCAACATGCCCGAAGGCCATCCCCTCAGTCCGCACGTGCTCTACCGCCTAAGTTC